>JANNGT010000141.1:0-35004 GCA_031404015.1 Gammaproteobacteria bacterium
CCGGCGGTGGCGGTCGACATCAAGCCGCGCAGCGGGCCGATCATCGTCACCATCGAATATATCATCGAGAGGAAGGACGTGCTCGCTTTCCTCGCCGCCATGGCCGAACTGGCCAGGGATCGATGTGGACCGTTCAGGCCGGCCATGGAGAGGTTGGGAACCGCCTGTCCGATCGGCACCATCGCAGGCGACGCGAGAGGTGCCGCCAAACCAGGGGGTGCCAGCCAGATCAGCCCAAAAGCAACGGCAGCGACCGACCGGATGAAGGTAACGAGACGACTCATGCGTGAAGTATGAACGCGGCCCCGCCGAAATGGCCGTACGCAGTTTGCGTGCGTGCCGTGCCGACCCGGACGTCGCCGGCGGGACACGGTGTCGGCCTGTTCCTGCGCCAACGCACCTTCTTTGCACTACGCATCGCAGCCCCCACTGCGTAACATAGTCGGCCCGCCTACCCCCGGACGCTCGAGGTTTTCCAGCATGACCGGCTTGTCGTTGCGAGAGCAGTTGTTGCAGGCCGGCCTGGTCAGCGAGAAGCAGGTCAAGCAGGCCGAGCAGAGCAAGAACCGGCAGACCTTCACGGACCGCAAGCAGGTCGGCAAGAAGGAACGCAACTTCCGCGAGGAACAGCGCCAGGCCGAACTGCAGCAGCAGGCGGCGGCGAAGGCCGCCAAGGACGCGGCGCTCAACAAGAAGCGCGAAGAGAAGGCGCTGGCGAAGGCGCGTTGGGCCGAGATCCGCCAGCTGGTCGAGCAGAACAAGGTCGCCAAACCCGAGAGCGACGATTACTTCAACTTCGTGATCAACGGCAAGGTGGGCCGCATCGCGGTGGATGTGCCGCTACGGGAACGAATCGTGCGCGGCGAGATCGCCATCGTGCGTTGCGACGGGCACTACGAACTGGTTCCTGCGGAAACGGGCGAGCGCGTCAAGGAACGCGAGCCACGGGCCGTCGTCAACACGTCCGACAAGATCGAGTCGGCCCCGGTCGACGAAGCGTACAAAGACTACGTCGTTCCCGATGACCTGATCTGGTGATCAGGCCGCGGTCGGGCCCTGTGCAAATCGCGGCGCCGCACGCAGCCGTTCGTCCAGGGCCAGCAGCATTTTTTCAGTCGTTTCCCAGTCGATGCAGGCGTCCGTCACGGAAACCCCATACTGCAACTGGCTGCGATCGCCGCTGAGCGGCTGGCTGCCCCAGTTGAGGTTGCTCTCGAGCATGAAGCCGACCAGCGACCGGTTGCCCTCGACGATCTGGTTCGCAAGGTTTTCAGCCACCAGCGGCTGCAGGCCCGGATCCTTGTTCGAATTGCCGTGGCTGCAGTCCACGACGATGTTGGTCGGCAGGCCGGATTTCTCGAGCTCACTCTCGCACAGGGCCAGGCTCACTGAATCGTAGTTGGTGCGCGAGCCACCGCCGCGCAGCACGATGTGGCCGTACTTGTTGCCGCGCGTGCGGAACACTGCCGACTGCCCTTGCTGCGTAATCCCGAGGAAGTGATGCGGGTGGCGCACCGATTGCAACGCATTGATGGCCACGGACAATGATCCATCGGTGCCGTTCTTGAATCCGACAGGCGTCGACAGGCCGCTCGCCATCTCACGGTGCGTCTGGGATTCGGTCGTGCGCGCGCCTATGGCCGTCCACGTGATCAGTTCCGACAAGTACTGCGGCATGATCGGGTCGAGCGCTTCCGTGGCAGCAGGAATGCCGAGGTCAGCCAGGTGCAGCAGCAGTTCGCGCGCAATGCGGATGCCCTTCTCGATGTGGAAGGAATCATCCATGTCGGGATCGTTGACGAGCCCTTTCCAGCCCACGGTGGTCCGTGGCTTTTCGAAGTAAACGCGCATCAGCAGCAGCATGGTCTTGTCGACCCGGGCCGCCAGCTCGCGCAGGCGCCCGGCGTACTCGCGCGCGGCAACCGGGTCGTGGATCGAACACGGGCCGACCACGACGAACAGGCGCGGGTCTTCGCGGTCGAGTATCCGACGCACCGCCTCGCGGCTGCCGTAGACGAAATCCTCGGCGGACCGCGTGAGTTGAACCTCGCGCTTGATTGCTTCCGGCGTCGGCAGCAATTCGCTCGAGACGACGTTGATGTTCTGGAGTCTTTCCTGCATGGACCGTGCCCGAGCGGGCCGGCGTGGCCCTAGCCCAACGCATTCTACACGCGTCAGATCGACGTCCGGACGCTCCATAGCTCCGGAAAGAACCGATGCTCCATGGCCTTGCTGAGATACGCAACGCCGCTCGATCCGCCCGTGCCACGCCTGTACCCGATGATGCGCTCCACGGTCTTCAGGTGCGCGAAGCGCCACAGCTGGAAACGCTGGTCGAGGTCGACCAGTTTCTCGGCCAGTTCGTACAGGTCCCAGTGCTCGTCCGTATTGCGATACACGTGCAACCAGGCCGCGATCACCTCTGGGTGCTCGACGTAGGGCTGGCTCCAGTCGCGCTCCAGGATCGCCGGTGGGATGGCGAAACCGCGGCGACCGAGCAGCCGCAATGCCTCGTCGTACAGGCTGGGACTGTGCAGCGCCTCTTGCAGTTGCGCGTAAATGGCCGGCGCGTGCCGATGGACTTCGATCATGGCCGCGTTCTTGTTGCCGATCAGGTATTCGAGCGTGCGGTACTGGAAACTCTGAAAGCCCGATGATTTGCCGAGTGAATCGCGAAACGCCGAGTAGTCCGCAGGCGTCATCGTGCTGAGCACGTCCCAGGATTGCGCCAGCTGCTGCTGCACTCGCGAAACGCGCGCGAGCATCTTGAAGGCGGGCCCGAGGTCGTCGGCGCGAATCTGCAGCACCGCTGCCTGCAGTTCGTGCACGCAGAGCTTCATCCACAGTTCCGACGCCTGGTGCATCACGATGAAGAGCATTTCATCGTGCTGGTTCGACAACGGCTGTTGCGCGCCGAGCACCTTGTCCAGGTGCAGGTAATCCCCATAGCTCAGCGCTTCGGTCAAGTCCCAGTGGATGCGCTCGCCCTGCAACGGCACGGACGGGCCCAGCGCAGGCTTGCGCATTGCGCCGTGCTCGTCGTTGGAATCACTCATGGAAACACCCACGCCGGCACCTGGCGCCAGCCTTGCACGAGTTCGACGTCGAGCGCTTTCCAGTCCGGTTCGAACGACGCCACCAGCGACCAGAAGCGCTTCGAGTGGTTCATGTGCCGGCGGTGGCACAGCTCGTGAATCATGAGATAGCGGACGACTGCGGGCCGCTGGAACAGCAGGCATACATTGAGGCTGATGGTGCCACGAGTCGAACAACTGCCCCACCGGGTGCGCTGCCGGCGCACGGTCATGCGGGAATAGTCGAGCCCGAGCTCGGCCGCGAGCGGACGCAAGCGATGGGATAGCTCGTCGCTGGCCAGTCGCGTGAGCCACGGCACCATTGCCTGCATGACGTGGCGGTCCGTTACGCTTGGGGCATGCACGCGCAGGGTCGCCCCATCGCCCGCCTCCTCGACTCGAACACGACGACCGGGGACGTATTCCACCGTCCATTGGCGGTCGAGCAAACGCAGTTCGACGGCAGCCGGTTGCCGTTCGGCGGCCTTGGGCGCCAGCTGCAGCAGTTCCTTGGAGCGCCGCTCCGCCCACTCGCGATGCCGCGCGACGAAGCGCTCGACCGCGGGCAAGCCCGCACCCTGCGGCACCACCACTTCGACGCGCCCGCCCGGAAACACACGCATCGACATGCGCCGCGCGCGCCGGCTGATGCGCACGTTCCAGGCGACGCCGACTTCACGATCCGTCCAGAGCGTCATCTGCAGCGGTTGCGCGTCGGGGGATTTACCCGTTGCGCCGCGACTCAGGCTAGGCATCGCCTTACAGTTCCCTCGGGCCCGTCGTTACAGGCATTCGCGCGGCCCGTATACCGGGCAGCAGTCCGCCAACGTTTCCGAGTATGAGTGAGTACCACAGGCCGGTCACGAGACTATGCGGCGCGCAGCGCGGTGGTTACCGGCAGCCGTGCGGCGCGAACTGCCGGGAACAGTCCGCCGACAAAGCCGATCAACAACGCGATAAACACGCCGTAGGTCACCAATCCCGGGGTGACGCGGAACTGGAACACCAGCTGGGTGAAGCCGCCGCCGAGCGTGGATACGGTCATGCCGTTGAACAGCACGAAAGCCAGGAAGGCCCCGATCAGCCCACCGGCCAGGGCCAGCAACATGGCCTCGATCATCACCGAGACCACCACCGGGAAACCGGCGAATCCGATCGCGCGCAGGGTGGCTATTTCGCGCGTGCGCGCGGACACCGCGGCGTACATCGTGTTGAGCGCGGCAAACACCGCACCCAGACCCATGATCACCGCCACCACGGTGCCTAGCAGACGAATGCCGCCGGTGGTCGCCTGGGTCTGTTCGGTGAAGTAGGCGGTCTGTCGCTTGACCTCCACATTGACCCGCGGATCGGCCTTCAGCGCGGCCTGAAAAGCCTCCAGCGATTCGGGCGACTCCAGCCCGACCAGCACGGTGGAAAAGATGTTGTTGCGGCCCCAGGCGGTTTGCGCGGTGGCCGCGTCCGCCCAAATCTCGCTGTCGAAGGAATCGCCGGACTCGAACAGCCCGACCACGGTCCAGTCGGCACCGCGCAGGCGCACGATCTTGCCCACATCCAATCCCTCGAACTGGGTCGCGGCGCCCTTGCCGACGACCAGCTGCTGCAATCCGGGTGTAAATGGCACGCCAGCGATGATCTTCAGATTCGGGCGCAGCGGAAAGGCCTGCGGCGTAACCCCGCGCAGCGTCACATTGGCGCCGAGCGTGTCGCCTTTGCGCGGCAGCTCCGCGATCACGACCAGCTCACCTGCGGCGAGCGGCTGGCCCTGCGCATCGCGACGCACGCCGGCAGTGCGCTCGGCAATTTGCAGGGTCTCCAAACCGACGACGGAGTTGAGCTCGGCCGGCGAGCCGCCGCGCAGCACCATCACATTGCGCGGATCGCCGCTGGCCCCGAACGTGGCCTCGATGCCGCGCGACATGGCGAACAGCGCGGTGAACACACCGACCACGCCAGCGATGCCGATCACGATCACCAGCGACAACCCCAGACGCTGGGGAATGCTGCGCAGGTTGATAGCCACCACCTGGAAGATCTGCTTGAACATGACGGATTCCTTAGCGGTCAGCGATCGGCGAGCGCATCGACGATCTTGAGCCGACCCGCGCGCAGCGCCGGCGGCAATCCCACCACCAATGCCAATGCGAGCATGGCGATGACTCCCTGGACCCAGATCACCGGATCGGTCGGCAGTGAGCCGAAGAATCCCGGCGCGGCCCTGGCCATGCCGATGATGGCAAGACTGGACAAACTCATGCCCAGCAGGCCGCCGATCAAACACAGCACGGCGGCCTCGGCCAGCACCAGGCCGGTCACCTGGCCGTTGCTGAAGCCCAGGGTCTTGAGCACGGCCATTTCGGGAATGCGCTCGCGAATCGCCTGCGCCATCGTGTTGCCGGTCAGGATCACGATGGTGAAAAACACCGCGACCAGGATCAGTCGCACAATCAGGCCGATGTCGCCGATCTGGGCGAAGAACCCCTTGTTGAAGTCCTTTTCGCTCTGCGTCTTGGTTTCATCCGGCGAATTGAGGAACAGCTTGTCGATCGACTGCGCGACCTCGTTGGCGCGATCGGCATTCTCCAGCAACACGGCGAACACCCCGGCGGAACCCTGACCGAACTGGTTGGCCTCGTTGAAGTAATCCCAATTGAGGAAGATCTGCGTAGTCTGCGCCTGCCAGTTCGAGTCCTTGCCGTCGTAGATGCCGACGATGTCGAAGCTCCATGCCATCGACCCGTCCTTTTGCGGAAAGATGTTGGACTTGAGCGGCAGCTTGTCGCCCACCTTCCAGCCGTACTGATCGGCGATCTTGCGGCCGACTATGGCCCCGGTACGGGTATTGGCGAACGCGTCCCACTGCGCATCGGGCATCACCCATTCGGGATACACGACGCGCAAGCTGCGCGGATTGGAGGCGAACGAGATCGCCTGCGTGTTGTCGCCGATGATACCGCCGAACCACTGGTCGTGATGCACCGCAGCGACACCCGGCACGCTTTCGATCTGCGGCTTGAGCCGCTCCGGCAGCGAATCGGTGAACGACACCCGCGACTGCACGATCAGGCGCGAGGCGCCGACGAAGTCCGCGCCCGCGTTGAAGAACGCACCGATGGTCTGCAGCAACCCGAACAGCAAGAAAGCGCACAGCAGCGACAGGATGGTGAACGCCGCACGGGTCTTCTTGCGCCACAGGCTGGCCCAGATGAAGGAGAGGTATTTCATTCCACTCGCCCCCAACTCAAGCCGCCACCTGCTCCGCCAACAACCCCTTATCCAGATGCAGCGTATGCGTCGCGAACTCGGCGGCCTTGGGGTCATGCGTGACCATCACGATGGTCTTGCCGAAATCGCGGTTGAGCTGCTGCAACAGGGTGAGAATTTCATCGGCGGTCTTGCGATCCAGATCGCCGGTGGGCTCATCGCAGACCAGGATCTGCGGATCGGACACGATGGCGCGCGCGATCGCCACGCGCTGCTCCTGACCGCCGGAGAGCTCCTTGGGCTTGTGGCCGGCGCGGTCGTCGAGGCCGACCAGCTTGAGCGCCACTGCGGCGTTCTGCCGGCGCCGCGCGGCCGACAGATTGGTCAGCAGCAGCGGCAGCTCGACATTCTTCTGCGCGGTCAACACCGGCATCAGATTGTAGAACTGGAATACGAAGCCGACATTGGCAGCGCGCCACTTGGCCAGCGCGCCGCTGGAGAGCTGGTCGATGCGGGTGCCGTCGACCGAGATCTCACCGCTGCTGGGCTGGTCCAGACCGCCGATCAGATTCAGCAAGGTCGTCTTGCCGGAACCCGAAGGTCCCATCAGTGCGACGAAGTCGCCCTTGGCGATCGACAGACTCAGGCCGTTGAGCACCGGCACTTTCTGTTTGCCGCGCTCATAGGTCTTGGCGACGTTGCGGACTTCCACCATGGCGCTCATCGTTCGATCCTCTTGTGTTGCACTCATACGCCGCGATTCAGGGTTTGACGCTTGCGGCGGCGCCATCGGCCAAACCATCGGCCGGCGCGACGACCACGCGGTCGCCGGCGACCACACCGCTAAGCACTTGCCGCGCGTCACCGGCGCTGAGCGTGCCCAGGATGACGGCTTGACGCCGCAGGCGATCGTCGGAGAGCACATACACCACGTCGAGATCGGATTCGCGACGCAAAGCGGCCTTGGGAACCAGCACGCCTTTCGGCGGCTCGGTCGGTGCGGCATCTGCTGTTTTTTCGTCGAGAAAAGCGACCCGCACGCCCATGTCGGGCACGATGCGCGCGTCCTTGAGCTTGATCGCGATGCGCACCTTGACCGTGGCCTTGCTGCGGTCGGCGGTGGGGATGATCGCGATCACCTCGGCGGGAATCTTCCAGTCCGGATACGCATTCAAGGTTGCTTCGACCGGCTGCGCGGGCTGTACGCGACCGATGAAGTTCTCGTTGACGTCGACTTCGATCTCCAGCGAGTCCATGTCGACGATGGTACCGATGCCGGTGCGGGTGAAGCTGCCGCCGGCCGACAGCGGCGAGATGATCTCGCCCGGCTGCGCGGCCTTGACCGTGATCACACCGGAGAACGGCGCGCGCACGATGGTATTGTCCACATCCAGATCGAGGATTTGCAGCGACCGTTCGGCGACCTGCACCTCGCGCTGTGCGGACGCCAGACGCCCACGCAGGGCCGCGGCCTGGGTGTTGGCCGCATCGATAGCCTGCGCACTGACAAGCTTGCGCTCGGCCAGGCCCTGCTGGCGCTCGGCTTCGCGCTCGGCATTGGCCAGATTGGTGCGGATCTCGGCCAGCTGCGAGCGGACGGATTCGAGTCTTGCGGCGCCAAGGGCACGCTGCGCCTTGACGTCGACGTCTTCCAGCGTCGCCAGCACCTGGCCCTGCTCGACGCGCATGCCCTCTTCGATCAGCACCGTCTGCACGCGGCCGGTGATCTTGGCCGACACCGTGGCCATGCGTCGTGCGGTGATGTAACCGGTGGCATCCAGCACCGAGGCCTGCGTCGTTTGCGAAGCCAGCGTACGCGCCACTGCCGTCTCGACCACCAGGGCAGGATCGCGACCCAGGAAATACGCCGCCACCCCCACGACCACCAGTACCGCCAGCACCACGCCCACGACCAGCGGCGTGCGGGTGCCCGACCCCTCCGCCGGGGCGCTGCGGTCGATGCGCAACTGGTTGAGCAGATCGGACTCTTTCACGGAGCTACTCGTCGGCAATCGGGCGCGAATTGTGCCACAGGATGACGTGCGACTGCCGTGACCGTAAGGGTCGGGTCTCACCCGATCGCGGCGAGTGCGTACCATAGCTTGCGGCGTGAACCGCTGCGCTGCCGGTAATTTCCTGCGTCGGGATCGCGTTCGAGGCGCAGGCTCTCGAGCGCTGCCTTGTCCAGTGCGATGCCTACTCGCTAGTCTGGGGCAGTAGCGAAACCTGACACAGCTAACCTTGCATGACCCCAGTCCCCACCCTCGTCGACATCGGCCTCAATCTCGCCCACGACAGCTTCGTTGCGGACCGCCGAGAGGTGGTGGCGACGGCGATGGCCGCGGGCGTCCGCCACATGGTGATCACCGGCAGCACGCTCGCGAATTCGCAACAGGCGATCGAGCTGGTGCGCACCGACCCGTTCACTTTCCGTGCGACCGCCGGCGTCCACCCGCACCATGCAAGCGAACTGCGGGAAGCGGACTTGTGCCGACTGCGTGAGTTGCTCGCGTCGCCCGAGGTTGCCGCCGCGGGTGAGTGTGGCCTGGATTACTTCCGCAACTTTTCGTCGCACGAGGATCAGGAGCGCGCCTTTCGCTGGCAGCTCGAACTGGCCGTCGAGTGCGGCAAGCCCGTGTTCCTGCACCAGCGCGATGGCCACGACGCCTTCGTGGCCATACTTCGCGACTACCTGCCGCGCATCAAGGCCGGCGTGGCGCATTGCTTCACGGGCGACGGTCGAGAGCTGCGCGACTACCTCGACCTCGGCCTGTTCGTCGGGATCACCGGCTGGATTTGCGATGAACGTCGCGGCCAGCACTTGCGTGCGCTCGTGCGCGAGGTCCCGCTCGACCGTTTGCTGGTCGAGACGGATGCACCGTACCTGCTCCCGCGCGACCTGCAGCCCAAGCCGGCGCACCGTCGCAACGAGCCTAAATACCTGCCGCATGTGGTCAAGGCGATCGCCGCGTGTCGCGGCGTGGATTTTCCGACGGTCGCCGCAGCGACGACCCGTAATGCGCTAGAGTTCTTTGCCTTCCCCGGTGCGCCCGACTCTTCTGGCGCAGCTCATAATTGACCTGCAAGTGATTGAAATTATGAATATTTCCAGGATCAAAAATTACGTCGACACGGTCTGGGAGGATTCGATCCTGCCGCAACTGGTCGACTACGTTCGCATCCCGAACAAGTCACCCCTGTTCGACCCGGACTGGGACGCGCACGGCCACATGGAAGCCGCCGTGCAGTTGATGCTGCGCTGGGCGCAGGAGTACGCGCCGGCAGGCGCCAGCATCGAGGTGCTGCGCCTTCCAGGGCGCACGCCCGTGTTGATGGTCGACGTGCCTGGCACCGTCGACGACTGCGTGCTCATGTACGGGCACCTCGACAAGCAGCCGGAGTTCACCGGCTGGAGCGAGGGCCTCGCTCCCTGGACGCCGGTCGTTCGCGATGGAAAGTTGTACGGCCGCGGCGGCGCCGATGATGGCTACGCCCTGTTCTCGTCCATCGCAGCGATCCGCGCGCTGGAAGAGCAGAACGTACCGCATGCGCGCTGCGTCGTGCTGATCGAGGCGAGTGAAGAAAGCGGCAGCCCCGACCTGCCCGCGCACATAGACGCGCTCGGCGCGCGCCTCGGCACGCCGAGCCTGGTCGTCTGCCTCGATGCCGAGTGTGGCAACTATGACCAGCTGTGGTGCACCACGTCGCTGCGCGGCAACCTCATCGGCACCTTGCGCGTCGACGTGCTGACCGAGGGCGTGCATTCCGGCATGGCGAGCGGCATCGTGCCATCGAGCATGCGCGTGCTGCGCGAGTTGCTGGCGCGCGTCGAAGACATGCACTCGGGCGCGATCCTGGTCGACGAGTTCAACACGCCGATCCCTCCAGATCGCCGCGCGCAGGCCGAAGCCGCTGCAACGGTGCTCGGCCCGATCGTGGCCGGGCGCATCCCGTTCGTGCCTGGCATGCGCGCGATGTCGAACGACCCGCTGGAACTGATGCTGAACAGCACCTGGCGCCCGACGCTGAGCGTCACCGGCGCGGAAGGCATGCCTCCCTTCCAGAGCGCCGGCAACGTCCTGCGGCCCTACACGAGCCTCAAGCTGTCATTCCGGCTCACGCCCACGATGGATCCGAAAGTGGCAACCGCAGCGCTCAAGCGTGCGCTGGAGCAGGACCCGCCTTATGGCGCGAAAGTCAGCTTCAGCGTCGAATCGGCGATGGCCGGCTGGAATGCGCCGTCGTTTGCCCCTTGGCTCGAAGAATCGATGCAACGCGCATCGCGCGCGTTCTTCGGCAAGGACTCGATGTACATGGGCACGGGCGGCAGCATTCCGTTCATGGGCATGCTCGGCGAGAAATTTCCGGGCACGCAGTTCCTGATCACGGGCGTGCTGGGCCCCAGTTCGAATGCGCACGGGCCCAATGAATTCCTGCACATCGACACGGCTCGCAGGGTGACGGCGTGCGTGTCGCAGGTGCTGGCAGATCATGCGGCACGGCGGGAGGCGAGACAGGCTGCGTGAGGAGAGCCTGGCCCGCCGCGGGGCTCAACTCGCCAGGGGATTAGGCTGCGCTGCCTGCTTGATGCGCTCCCAGATATCCGCGAATGCGGCCGCGGCGCCGCTGGTCGAACGCTCGACCGGGGGAAAGTGGTCCTGCAACTCGTCCAGCCGAATCACTGCGTCGGGGCGGCCCTTGGGAAACTCGCCCTGCAGCGCGAAGATGATGCGGCCTTCGACCGGCACGTCGTCGCCGGCAAACTGCTTCACGACTGCCACCCGGTCGTACAGCATAGGCAGCGGATTCGTGATCATGAAGTGCCGTTTGGGCCCGAGGACCGACCACTGCTGCATTTTTTCGCCGGCAAACACCATGCCGTGGGCGTCGAAGAGGTCGATGACCAACAGGCCGTTCTGCGTCAACAGCAGGTAGTTGACGTGAATCTGGTCGCCCGAGCCCGTGGGCAGCAGCACGTTGCGCAGTTCGTCGAAGGCCACCGATGAGATCACGTTGTCGATGGCGCGACGCGCCCGCACCTGCCGCACCCGCGCGCTAATGTAATACGCAGCGGCCCCGACCAAGCCAAGCGCAAAGACGACCCACAGCCATAAAGGCAAGCCCAGGAATAAGGTCAAGCGACACTCCCTGTGAGGACGCAGCGCAAATCGTCGAGCGTTGCACCGACTTCGCGCTGTAATGACGGCAGCGACAGCAGTTCGGCCAGTGCCGCCGGCACGGGCACCTCGGTGCCGAGCAATGGCTCGACCACGTCGTTGAACTTGGCCGGATGCGCGGTGCCGACCAGCACCCAGCGCTCGCCCCGGCGCGATGCAGGCAATTGCGAATAGAGGTGCGCGGCCGTCGCCGTGTGCGGGCACCAGATCTGCCCGTACGCTGCGTAATCGCGCTTGATCGTGGCGCGGATCGCCTCGTCGCTGACGGAGTGTGCATTGAACGCGCCGCGCATGTTCTCCAGGTCGGGCAGCAGCCAGCGCAGCCGTTCCATGTTGCTCGGATTGCCGACGTCCATGGCGGACGCGAGCGTGGCGAGACTCGGTCGCGGCTGCCAGTCGCCCGTGCGCAGGAAATCGGGCACCGTCGTGTTTGCATTCGTGGCCAGCATCACCTCGCCGATGGGCAATCCCGTCCTGCGCGCCCAGAGGCACGCAGCCACATTGCCCAGGTTGCCCGAAGGCACGATGTAGTTCGGAGCCCGCCCGTCGCGCCGATACAGTTCGAGACTCGACTGTGCGTAGTACGCCATCTGCGGCAAGAGGCGGCCGACGTTGATGCTGTTGGCAGACGTGAGCAGCAGTTCGCGCCCCAATACCGGGTCGACGAAAGCAGCCTTGACCATGCGCTGACAGTCGTCGAAGGTGCCGCGCACGGCCAGCGTGCGCACGTTCTTGCCCCAGCACGCCAGTTGCTTTTCCTGGCGCGGCGAGACCAGGCCCTTGGGGTAAAGCACCACGACATCGACCCACGTCCGCTCGTAGAACGCCGCGGCCACGGCACCGCCGGTATCGCCCGAGGTGGCCACCAGGATGGTCGTCCGGCGCGGATCGTTGCGCGGAATGCGCTGCAGCGTCGCGGCGAGGAAGCGCGCACCGAAATCCTTGAAGGCAGCCGTGGGCCCATGAAACAACTCGAGCACGGACAGCGGCCCGGCCGCGCCCGGCACGTCCACGAGCGGCGCGGGGAAGTTGAATGCGTCGTCCACGATCGCCGGCACGTGTTGCGCGATGGCGTCTCCCGCTGCAAACGGGCGCAGCAGGACCTGCGCCACTTCGGGGATCGAGCGCGCGCCGTCAAACGCCGAGGGGCTGATGCCCGGCAGCTCCGTCGGCACGTAGAGGCCGCCATCCGGGGCCAGGCCGCGCGCGATGGCCTCGCTGAGGCCCACACGGTGATCGACGTTGCGCGTGCTCTGGAACTGCATGGTTCAGTCGCCTACCACGCGCGCGCCGGTGCGATCGATCGTCGAGATCCAACTGTCCGATTCGAGGCCGTGGCGCGCGAAAGCGTTCACCATGCCAAGGCGCACTTTCTCCACATCGGCCTCGTCCACCCAGGCAAACACGGTCGGACCGGCACCGGAAATGGAACTACCCAGTGCGCCCGCGGCAAGCGCCGCCTGCTTGACGTCGACGAAGCCCGGGATCAGCACCTGGCGTTGCGGCTCGATGACCACGTCGAGCAGCGACTCGCGGATCAGCGCGATGTCGTTGGTGAAGCACCCCGCAAGAAAACCCGCGAGGTTCGCCTGCTGCCAGATCACGTCGGCGAGCGGAACGACCTTGCTGAGGATGGCGCGGGCTTCGCGCGTCGGCAGGACCATGTGCGGATGCACGAGCACGCAGCGCACGGTGTCGGGCACTGGAATCTGCTTGACGAAGGGGTTGTCGATGCCGACCGTAAGCACCAGGCCGCCGAACAGGGACGGCGCGATGTTGTCCACGTGCACGGAGCCGCTCGCGACAGCCTCGCCCTGCATCGCGAACTTGAGCAAGGCGGTGCGGTCGAGAGGCTCGTCGACCAGCGCGGCCGCCGCAACCACGCCCGCGACCGCAGACGCAGCCGACCCGCCCAAACCCGAACCCAGGGGAATGCCTTTCTCGATTTCGAGGTCGAAGCCGTACGGCAGCGCCAGCTCGCGGCAAAGCGCGAGCACGGCCATGCCGGCGGTGTTCTTCTCGGCGGCCAGCGGCAGATCCGGCACCTTGCCCGTGATCGAGCGGATCGACACGCCAGGCGTGTCGCGACGCGTGGCCCGCACGTGGTCGCCCAACGCCGCGACCGTGTGGCCGAGGATGTCGAACCCGACGCCGACGTTGCCGACGCTGGCAGGTGCAAAAGCCCTGGCCGAGAGACGCGACGGATCGCCCCTCACAACTTGGCCCCGAGGTAGGCGCAGACGCGCAGCAGGTCGGCAAAGACCCCGGCCGCAGTGACGTCTGGACCGGCACCCGGTCCCTGGACGATGAGCGGGTTCTTGTCGTACCGCGCCGTCTCGAACCGCACGATGTTGTCGGTGAGCGCGATGTTCGCAAAAGGATGCGACCGTGGCAGCTCCACGAGACCGACTTCCGCCGCGCCGCGCGCGTCCACAGATCCCACGTAGCGCAGGACATTGCCGCGACCCGTGGCGGCCTGCAGCCGCTGCAGCATCGCCTGGTCGAATTCGCCGAGACGCTGCAGGAATGCGTCGATGCCGCAATCGCTGAGCGCTGCAGGCACGAGGCCTTCAACCTTCACCTCGCCCATCTCCGTGCGCAGGCCCATCTCGCGCGCCAGGATGATGAGCTTGCGTGCGACGTCCATGCCGGACAGGTCGTCACGCGGATCAGGCTCGGTGTAGCCCAGCTTCTTTGCCTGCTGCACCACGTCCGAGAACGGTTGCGAACCGTCCCACGTGTTGAAAAGGTACGCGAGCGTGCCGGAGAACATGCCCTCGATGCGGCGGATCTCGTCGCCCGTCTCGCGCAGGTCGCGCAGCGTCTGGATGATGGGCAGGCCCGCACCGACGGTCGCTTCGTACAGGTAGTGCGCACCCGCCGTTCGCCGCGCGTCCTGCACGCGCTGGTATTCGGTGTACGGCGCGCTGTTCGCCTTCTTGTTCGGCGTGACGATGTGGATGCCTTCGGCGAGCCAGTGCGCGTAGTGCTTCGCGACGTCCGCACTCGCCGTGCAATCGATGATCACGGCGTGCGGAAAATGGTCGGCATGCACGTGATCCGCGAACTTGTCGAG
This sequence comes from Gammaproteobacteria bacterium, assembly GCA_031404015.1. Lineage (GTDB taxonomy): Bacteria > Pseudomonadota > Gammaproteobacteria > Steroidobacterales > Steroidobacteraceae > RPQJ01. The sequence goes on from JANNGT010000141.1 coordinate 14,532, forward strand.
GTCGAGCGCATCACCACCGGCCTGGTATTCATCGCGCCAGCGCGCCAGATCGATGGCGCCGGCCGAGAGGCGCATCGTTTTCGATCCCGCGATAGCTCGCACGCGCAGGTCAAGCTTGAAGTCGCGCGCAAGCCGCTGCATCTGGCTGGCGACCTGCTGCAGCAACGCGCCGCCAACGAGTCCTGGACCGATCAGGCCAATGGATACGGTGTGGGCCGAAAGATAGAACGCCGAGTGCACGGCACGCAGTGCACGCGCACTGCCACGGCCGTCGATGACGACGGAGATGTTGCGCTCGGACGCGCCCTGGGCGATCGCCCGCACGTTGACGCCCGCCGCGCCGAGCGCGACGAACACTTTTGCCGCCACGCCATGCGCGCCCGCCATGCCGTCGCCGACGACGGCCAGGATGCTGCAGCCGCGGTCGATCTCGATACTGTGGATCTGGCCTTCGCGCAACTCCGGATCGAAGGCGCGCCGCAGCACGCGCTCGGCGCGCTCGGCCTCGGGCTCCGGGACCGCAAAGCAGATCGAATGCTCGGAGCTCCCCTGCGAGATCAGGATGACCGAGATGCCCTCTTCGCGCAGCGCGCCGAACAGGCGGTGCGCCGTGCCGGGCACACCGATCATGCCTGCGCCTTCGAGGTTGACCAGCGCAATGCGGTCAATCGTCGTGATGCCCTTGACGAGCGGGTCTGGTTCGGAGCGCTCGTGAATCAGGGTGCCCGGTGTGTCCGCGGCAAACGTGTTCTTGATCCAGATCGGGATGCGCTTCTGGATCGCGGGCGCCATCGTCGATGGGTGGATCACCTTCGCGCCAAAATAAGCCAGTTCCATCGCCTCGTTGTACGAGAGCGTGTCGATCACCTGTGCCTCTGGCACAAGCCGCGGGTCTGCGCTCAACACGCCATCCACGTCGGTCCAGATCACGATCTCGGCCGCGTCGAGCAGCGAGCCGAAGATGGACGCCGAATAATCGCTACCGTTGCGACCCAGCGTAGTCTGCAGGCCCTGGGTATCGGTCGCGATAAAGCCCGTGACGACGAGTGTGCCGACGAAGTCACGTGCGACGAGCGACTCCATGTTGGCCCGGGACTGTTCCCAGCGGACGCCGGGCCCCAGCGGGCCCCACTCAACCAGCAGCGCCTTGCGGGCATCGAGCCATTGCACGTGCCCCGTGCCACGACGGCGCAGCAGTTGCTCGAACAGCCGCGTGGACCAGATCTCGCCATAGCCCGCGATCAGGTCGCGCATCGTCGTCGACGCATTGCGCACCAGTCGCACTGTCTGCAGGATGCCAGCGATGTCGCGGAAGTCCGTGTCCAGTTGGCCAACGAATTCGTCGTACGGCCCACCCGCCAGCAATTCGCGCGCCGTCCCGACGTGCCGCTGCCGCAGTTCGTGCAAGCGGTCGTCGAGCATGGGTGAATCCTGCTCGGCCAGCGTGATCAGCGTGAGCAGCGCGTCCGTCACGCCCTTGCAGGCGGAGAGCACCACGGCCTTGCGGGCAGCAGGGTCAGCCTCGATGATCTTGGCGACGCGCTCCATGCACGCGGCGTCGGCGACGCTCGATCCGCCGAACTTGTGGACTTTCCAGGATTGCACGCTGCGGACTCGCGGGGAGATTTTGGTTGCTTAGAACCTCGAAACTCTATCTTCTTGCAGCGCGGCAGGCAAACTGACGGGCCATGGACGACCACGCTGCCGAACTGCACGCCGCCATCCTGGCCGCCGGCCCCGGGACGCGCTTTGGTGGGATCAAGCCACTGGTGCGACTGCGCGGCGAGCCGGTGCTGTACGGACTGGTCGCGAACGCGGGTTCCATCGTCGGCCAGTCCATCACTGTGGTGATCGGCGCGCACGCCAGGGAGATCGCCCCCGCACTGCGTCAGCGCGCGATTTCCATCGCGCTGAATCGCAACTGGGAAGAAGGCATCGCCAGTTCAGTACGAACGGCGGTGACCTCCTCGCCGCCGGGCTCTGGCGCGTTGCTGTTGCTGCTCGCCGACCAGGTTGCCATCACCGCCGACGACCTGCGCCGGCTGCATGCCAGCTGGCGCCGCCACCCGATCCTGATTGCCGCCGCCCTGTATCAAGGTGCGCCCGGGCTGCCCGCGATCTTTCCACGCTGGGCTTTCACGGACCTGCTGGCATTGCGCGGCGACCGCAATCCCCGCAGCGTCTTGCGCAGCAACATCGATCGTGTCGTCCGGGTTCCCATGAGCAACGCGGGAATCGACCTCGACACGCCAGAAGATCTCCTGCGCATCGAAACGGCGCTCACCGCCGGCGAAGCCGACCCGCACTGAGGTATTATGTAATCACAATGACGCGACCCCTGAGAGGCGTGTCTTGCTTTCTTCGACTGCTCCTCGAGGCGTGCCCGGGACGACATATCCTCGCCCTGCAGCAGTTATCTACACGTGGAGTCGAGCGCATGTCACCCAGCCAGTTCCTGCCTTCCCTTCTCGGTTGCATTCTTCTCGCCTGCGCCGGAGCCGCGTCAGCTGGCAGCGTTGCCGATCAGTTCCGTAGTGGGGCTTTCGGCTTGCCCTGGAGCGCCGACAAGGGCGCCATTCAGGCGAAATATCCTGGCGGCACGTGGGGCAAGTCGGACATGGGCGTCGACCAGTATTGCGCGCCGAGCAGACAGGTCCTGCTCAAGCTGCCGACCCAGCACCAGACCAAGGAGTTGTGCTTCCTGATTGGCAATGACAAGACGCTGGGCGCTGCGACCGCGCGGCTGGAACCCAGTCTGCCTTCGCTGCTCGCCGTGGTGAACCGCTCACGCACGATGTTTGGCGACTTCGACGCGGTGAAGCGCGACGACGCCGCGATCCAGTCGAAGTACACATTTATGCTGTGGCTCAAGGATGCGCCGATCATCGCGGTCGTCAGCAGCGCGAACGGCGACGACGGCAAGCCCAACCTGGTTGCGTTCTCGGTTGCGGACGAAGCGTCGTTGTTTGCGAAGGACGCGGACAAGGTGTCGAACAAGCCCGGCAAGTGATCAGCGACTGATCAGCCGCGCGCACCCTCGCCGAGTTCAGCCGACGGGGGTTGCGCCAGCCGCAGGCCTTCCGCCTGCAGGCTGCAACCAGACCGATGCTCGAGCCACTCGAGGAACGGTTTCCAGCTGTCCAGGTCTTCCTGCAGCAACGCACCTCTCATCTCGTGGATGCCCATGCCGCATTCCGCCGAGCGCACGTACGCCTGGGAGTCGCGCAGGACGGCGGCGACGGGTATGCGCATGCTCTCGAGGAAGCGCATGAGGTTGCCGAACGCCTTGGTATAGCGCCGCGCGCGGTTCGCAACGATGACGAGCCGCCGTTCGGACCGATGTACCCGGCCGACGAGCAGCAGGTCGGCAATGGCACGTGATGCTGCGTGGATGTCGATATCGGATGGCAACACCGGAACGACGATCGCGTGCGCATCCTGCGTGAGTTCGGGCAACTGCAGCGGTGTGACGGCCGCGGGCGTATCGACGACCAGGGTGTCGGTGCCCGGAGGTGTGCGCAGCGCGAACGCACGCGTCACGCCGAGCTTTTTCTCGTAGGCCGCGATGCCGTGGATCGGGGCAAGGTCCGGCGGCCGCAGACGCAACCAGCGCATGCTCGAGCCCTGCGGGTCATGGTCCATCAACGCCACGGACCTGCCCGCCCAGGCATAGTGTGCGGCCAGGTTCGTCGCGATCGTTGACTTGCCCGAACCGCCTTTGGGGTTCAGGACGACGATTTTGCGCAGCGGAGGAGACTTTTCCATGGCCATCGAGCGAGGGAACTTGCCGGGACCGTACCCGACCGTCTGCCTCGCCCGCAAGCCTTCATTCAAAAAGTGCTTCAGGCGGCGCTTTTGTCAGCGATCTGCGCCCGTCACGCCGCCGGTCGCGCGCAGTTTGGCCGCGATGAAGCCCGAATGTGGGACGTGCAGGAGGTCGGCGACACGACGGATGAGGTGCTCCTCATACTTGTGCACGGTGACGTCAGCGTCCGCAACTCGCCACAACGCCTCCAGCAGGCGCACCTTCTCCGGCGCCGAATACGCCTCGTTGATCTGCGAGGTGAACTGGTAAAGGTCGTGCGACTTGTCGACCTGCCGCTCAGCCTCCTCGACCAGCACACGCGTCTGTTCTGCATCGAGCCCCAGCAGGGTCGACACCGACGCCATGACCTGCTGCCGCTCCGCCTGGCCGACCTCGTAATCCGCGCGCAGGACCTCGACCAGCAACGCAGCCACCGCGAGGCTGGTGCCCAGTTCTGCGGCGTTGCCGGCCTGATGACCTGCCCCGCCGGGCAGGTAACGCGAAATCCAGTCTTTCAAACTCATGTCGTCGGCCAACTTCCCCGGGATGGTCCGTCATGCTGCCATTGGTGGGAGCCGAAGCCAACGTGCCCGCGCGCGCGATTGCAATAATGATCGCAGCCGGCACCACCGGGCGGAATCGAACCTTTCGAGACCCGGGCTGCTCGGCGATACGCTGGACGAAGCCCTGGATGCCGCGGCGACCGACGCGGATGCACTGGGCCGGGTGCTGGCGTGGGCCTTTGCCGAAAAGCTGATCGTGGGTATCGTCAGTCCATACGCTCCGGCTTGACGCTGAGCAATTCGCCCTCCTCGACTGCAATGCTCAGTTCGATCGGCTGGCAGCACACCTGGCAGTCTTCGACGTACGTGAAGGATCCACCGCTGAGGTCGACCTGGGTTTCGTAGCGCTCCCAGCAATACGGACAGAGTATGGCTACGAACTCAGTGGCATACCCCTGGGCCCCCGCGGGGTCGCCGGGCTCGTAAACGGGTTCGAGACCGTAGAGTTCATCGATCACCTCGGCGTCCGTGACCGAGACCCGGCGCTTCACCTCGTCGAGCGGCAGCGGGGGCCGTTGCTTCACTTGGAGTTCTCCATGACGCGGTCGATTTCGTCCTGTGGATCGAGCGCAGCGCACAACAACCCTCGCCCGAACGAACGGGTGCACGCGTGGGACGTTTCAGACTGCTGCATTCGCCTCTTCCCGGGTCATTGTCGGCCGACGGACAGTTACATGAAGCATACGGATCGGTGAGGATGGTCGCGACCTGGGATTGTCTGGAGGCAGCCCTGAATGGACTCTGACACCTGGGATACAATCGTAGTCGGTGGTGGCCCGGCCGGACTCAGCGCCGCGCTGCTGCTCGGACGGTGCCGACGGCGCGTGCTGGTGTGCGACGAAGGCCTGCCACGCAACCGCAACGCGCACGAACTGCACGGGTACCTCACCCGTGACGGTATTCCGCCCGCGAAGTTCCTCGAAGTGGCCCGCGATAGCCTGCAAAGCTATCCCAGCGTGCGGTTGCAGCCTTGCGTGATCGAATCCGTGGCTAAAACCGGCCGCGGCTTTCGCGTCCGTACCGATGGCGGTGAGGAATACGCTGGGCGGAAGCTGCTGGTCGCCACGGGGGTGCGTGACGAACTGCCCGACGTGCACGGTATCGAGCAGTTCTACGGTACCTCGGTGCATCTCTGCCCCTATTGCGACGGCTGGGAAGCACGCGACGAAGCCATCGCAATCTACGGGCGACGCGCGCGCGCCTTCGAGATGGCGCGGGCCATGACCGCGTGGTCCTCGGACCTGGTGCTGTGCACCGATGGTGCCTCTGGCCTCGACACCACGCAGAAGCGACACCTTGCTCGAAATGGCATCCGACTGATCGAGGAACCCATCGAACGCCTGAGCGGACGCGAGGGCCAGCTCGAGTCGGTTGAATTCACGAGCGGGCGCCGCCTGCCGCGCAGTCGACTGTTCTTCGACCTGCCTTCGCACGGGCGCAGCACGTTGCCGGAACAACTGGGTTGCAAGGTGCGCAAGGATGGCAGCGTGCGCTGCAGCGGATATGAAGCGACCGACGTGCCGGGCGTGTTCATCGCCGGCAACATCGTAGGGGACGTGCAGCTCGTGATCTTCGCGGCCGCGGAAGGCGCCAAGGCAGCGTTCGGCATCAACCTCGCGCTGACACGCGAGAATTTCGAGCGGAACGCCACGGGTCGGTTCGTCGTCGAGCATCCGACGGACTGACGGCCCGCTCCGGTAGAATCGACGCATGGCCCACGAATTCTAGACCGACCCGATGCATGGCGACTTCTCCAATACGTACGCGGCGCTCCCCGAACGCTTTTATGTGCGTACGGCACCGACTCCCGTGGCTGCGCCTGCCCTCATCGAATTCAACGACGCCCTGGCGCGCGAACTTGGCGTGCGTTACGCATCCTTCGACAATCCACGACTCGCCGCGTGCTGCGTCGGCAACGAAATTCCGCCTGGGGCCATGCCGCTTGCGATGGCCTATGCCGGCCATCAGTTCGGATCGTTCGTGCCGCAGCTTGGCGATGGTCGAGCGTTGCTCATCGGCGAAGTAATCGATACAGCTGGTCGCCGGCGCGACCTGCAATGGAAAGGCGCGGGTCCCACTGCGTTCTCGCGTCGCGGCGACGGCCGTGCCGCGCTGGGCCCGGTGTTGCGGGAATACGTGGTAAGCGAAGCGATGCATGCGCTCGGCGTTCCGACGACACGAGCCCTCGCGGCAGCGCTGACAGGTGCAACCGTACTGCGCGAGGACGGACCACTGCCAGGCGCGGTGCTGATCCGTGTCGCAGCGAGTCACATCCGCGTCGGCACATTCGAGTTCTTCGCTGCGCGTGACGACGTCGACGGCGTGCGGATCCTGGCGGACTACGTCATCGAGCGGCATTACCCGGAGTTGCGCGACGCGGCAGACCGCTATTTCAGGCTGTTCGAGGCGGTGGCGGAACGGCAGACGTCCCTGATTGCACGCTGGATGCAGCTGGGCTTCATCCACGGCGTCATGAACACGGACAACATGACCGTCTCCGGCGAGACGATCGACTTTGGCCCGTGCGCCTACATGGACGAGTACGACCCGGCCACCGTGTTCAGTTTCATCGATCGCCGCGGCCGTTATGCCTATCGCAACCAGCCTGTCATCCTGCAATGGAACCTCGCACGGCTGGCGGAGACACTGCTGCCACTGTTCGATACGGAGCAGGACCGGGCCCTCGAGCGGGCCACGGCGGCCGTACAGGCCATTCCGGCGCGTTACGCAACACATTGGTTGCACGGTTTCCGCGGCAAGCTTGGACTGCTGACCGCAGAGGACAACGATGAAGCCCTGGTGCAGAGCCTGCTCGGCATCATGCAGGCGGAACGGTCCGATTTCACGAACACGTTCCGTACGCTTGCCACGGCTGCGGGCGACGCGGCCGCGCTGCCGGCGCCCTTCCAAGCGTGGAGCGAAGGCTGGCGCAAGCGGCTCGAACGTGAGGCGGGCGGCATCCTGGGCGCAGCCGCACACATGCGGACCGTGAACCCAGCGTATGTGCCACGCAACCATCGGGTCGAGGAGATCATCCAGGCTGCGGTGGAACAGGCCGATCTGGCTCCGTTTCGCGCGCTGCGGAACGTGCTCGCGCACCCCTACGACGACCAACCGGACCAGAGCGCTTACCGTGCGCCGCCCCAGCCCGAGGAGCGCGTCAGGAACACGTTCTGCGGAACCTGAGGGTGCCCTCAGCGATGCACCATCGCGCCCATCAGCTCCTTGAGCAGTTTTACGGCCACGATGGCGGTCGCGTCGCCTTGGTCGTGCGCCGGGTTCAGCTCGACGACGTCGGCGCCGACCAGCGGCGTGCGGATGCGGGCCAGCACCTGCACGACGTCGCGCACGCTGAGGCCCCCTGGCTCCGGATGTGACACGCCCGGTGCAAACGCGGGATCCAGCGCGTCGAGGTCGATCGTGACGTAGAGGGGCGCAGCCGGAATGGGAACCGTGGCTGGCGAAAAATCGTTCCATTCGACGACTTCGACGCCGAAGCGTTGCGCCTGGGTCCGGTTGTGCCGGCCCCACGTGCGCACGCCCACTTGCACGAGCCTGCTGGCAAGGCCGCGCTCCATGATGCGGGCGAACGGGCTCGCGTGCGAACGCGGGTTGCCTTCGTAGTCGTCGTAAAGATCTGGATGCGCATCGAAATGCAGGAGATTGAGTGGGCCGTGCACGCGCGCAAGACCTTCGACCAGCGGGAAGGTCACTGCATGATCACCTCCCACCGACAGCAACGGTCCATTCCTGGCCGCTGCCGCCGCCGCATCGGCGATGGTGGCGTGATCCTGCGGCGTCTCGTCGATTGCAACGTCACCTAGATCGTCGAGCTTGAAGTCGGTGCCGATCTCGAGTCCGCTTTCGGTCGCCGCATTGCCGAACTCGGCATAGCGTAACCACGCTTTACGGATCGCAGCGGGCCCTGCCGCGGCGCCACGACGATAGGAGGAATTGACGTCAGTCGGGACACCCAGCAGCTGGATACGCAATTAGCGGGAGTCTAGCGTCTCGCAGCGCCATGCGGGGCCACGAGCCTCGCCCTGCCGGCCTGCTCGGCCCAGGCGCAGGTACGAAGCCCCGACTGCAAATCGACGGGGGCAAGGAAACAGACAACCTGCTGCAGTGCGGCAGCCGGTGGTTCCGGTTAAAATCCGGATCTCGTTACTGCACTGGAATCCCATGCTTGCCACCCTGCTCGCGTCCGGCCGAACCCTGCTTGCGGACGGCGCCACCGGCACCAACCTGTTTGCGATGGGACTCACGTCCGGCGATGCGCCGGAGATGTGGAACCTGGAACATCCGGACCGCATCCGTGCCCTGCACCAGGGCTTCGTCGACGCGGGCTCTGACATCATCCTGACCAACAGCTTTGGGGGCAACGCACGCCGGCTCATGCTGCATGGAATGCAGGACCGCGTGCGCGAGATCAATCGTCTCGCCGCGCAGCATGCGCGCACAGTGGCCGACAAGGCCGGTCGCCCAGTGGTGGTCGCGGGTTCCGTCGGACCCACCGGCGATCTGTTCGAGCCGCTAGGCATGCTGACCGAGCCGCTGGCCATCGAAGTGTTCGAAGAACAGATGCGTGGCCTCAAGGAAGGCGGTGCCGACGTCGCCTGGATCGAAACGATGTCCTCACTGGAAGAAATACGCGCCGCCGCGATCGCCGCCAGCAACGTCGGCATCCCTTATACGTTCACTGCCAGCTTCGATACCGCGGGTTGCACGATGATGGGCATCACGCCCTCAGCGCTGGTGGAGTTCGCGCAGAGCTTGAGCCCTCCCCCGCTCGCGATTGGAGCCAACTGCGGCGTGGGGGCCTCCGACCTCGTCTTGACGATCCTTGCCATGACGGCGAAGGAAGCCGGCATACCGATCATTGCGAAGGCCAACGCAGGCGTGCCGCAATTCATCGGCGCCGAGATACACTACTCGGGCACGCCTGAGTTGATGGTGAACTACGTCGATCTCGCGGCGAATTCTGGCGCAAGGATCATCGGCGGCTGTTGCGGTACCACCTTCGGGCATGTCTCTGCGATGCACCAGGCCCTGGGGCAGCACCACGCGGGCCCGCGCCCGGACGAGGCCCTCGTGACAGCGGAACTCGGTCCGCTGCAGGCGCCCGGCGCGAAGGGTGGCCACAGGGTCGGCGGCGAAGGTCGCCGCAACCGGCGCCCCTGACTGCGCCCCTGAGCGGGAGTCAGTGAACCGCGGGAGTGACGCATATGGCAGCGGCCCCTCGCGGGGCCGCTGCCTTTTTCAGCGACTCGAATCAATTACTGTCGCGCGCAGCTCTCGCGCGTGTCGAGGTTGAACGGTTCGCCCATCAACACGCGGAACGGCCCGTAGTACACCTTGGCATCGGCAGGAGCATCCACCTGCATGCACGCGCTGGCACCGTCCGCCGGCACGAAATTGACGCCGTCCTGGTTGGTCCACTTGGTCAGGAAGCTGTATGAGATCTGCTTCGGGTTGGCCGTCGAGTTGACCCAATCATCGCCGGCTTCGAGGCCGACCGGCGTCACGCTGACGTAGTTGGCCGCCGATGTGAACTTGCCCTTGTAGGTGATCTGCGCGCCGGCGGCGATCGTGCGCATGCGCCACTCGCCCGACGGACAGTCACGCCAGATGAACACACCCACGTCGGTGGTGTTGATGGTCGGTGGGCCACATTGATACGCGGGCGCATTACCCAGTCCCACCTTGTAGATCGTGCCCCCTTCGATGACGCGGTAGAGCGAATTGGCCGCGACATCGTTGAACGTATCAACGCTGCCGCTGGGCCATTCGACGCGCAGGTCCACCAGCCCCGCGCCAGCCAATCCAAAATGTGCGCGCCGCGAATCCTGTGACCAGCGGTGGTAGGCACCGTCCTGAACGCGCAGCTGCGTCTTGCCCGCTGCGGTGGCGAACACTCGCGCTCCCACGGCGTCCCGGTCAGAGTTCTTGCCGACGAGGTCGAGCTGGACCCAGTTGTTCGCGTTGCCCTTGTTGCGGAACAACTTGTTCGGCCCACCGGCCCCCAATGGACGCAGGTTGAAGCCGTTCGTCACGAACAGGTCGAGGAATCCGTCGACGTCGTAATCGCCGGACACGACGGAGTCCGCTACGCCGGCGCCGCTCGCGACCGCGATGCCCACCGGGCCCGCTGCCCCGCCGGAACTCGCCAGCTTCACGAACGTGCCATTCCCCTGGTTCGCGAACAGCAGGTTCGGCGTGTTGCTCGCGCCCGTTCGGCACGCGAGGTACAGGTCAACGTCGCCGTCGTTGTCGAAGTCCCCCGGGGTCGCGCTCACACACTGCATCAGCTCGTCAAGACCGGCGGCGGCCGTCTCGTTCGCCCAACCGCCTGAGTAGTTCATGAGCAGCGTTGAACGCGACGGCTTGTCGCTGGGCCACGTTCCGGTCGTCACCACGTTGCTGATCGCACTGGTGCTGTCGATCTGGAAATAGGCCTCGCTGAATACGTTGGGGCTGGTCGGGGTGAGCTTGGTCTGCACCGTTACTGTCCAGCGGTTCGCAGCGGGGTCGAAGCCAATCTGCACTTGTGGCAGCTGCGCACGTTCCGTTGCCGGCGGTGGCATCCCGCCTACGCTCGGGTCGCTCGGATCAAGCGTGAACGGCTCGCTCGCGGGATTGCGACCGTTGGCACCAATCCGGATGCGGGTCAGATCGACGTCGCCCTGCTCGTCCGAGCGGTTCAGGTCAAGTGCTACCCTGACGTTGCCCGTGGTCACCATCTTCCAGCCCTTGGTGCCACCGGTCACCTGCGCTTCGAGGTGCGTTGCGGTGCTCTGGGCGACGGTCGTCGGTCGCAACTGTGTGCCGCTCAGCAGGAAAACATCCAGCCGGCCGTTGTTGTCGAAATCAGCGACGACCGAGTCGGCCACCTGGGCCACAATCGGGAACGTCCCGTTCGGTGACACGCTATCGAAGAGCTTGGTCCACGGCATTCCACGCGTGTCGTAGATCTTCTGCGGAAACTTGGTCTCGGCCGGACACAGCAGATCGAGTCTGCCGTCGTTGGTGACATCGATCAGGTGCGCGTAGTGAAAGCGGTTGCACACCAGCTTCGCGGTGCTGGTGACCTCCGTGAACCCACCGTCCAGATCTTGCCGGAACAGCTTAGCGATGCCGCCATACTGCGTCATGATGAAATCCGACAGCTTGTCACCGTTGAAGTCGAGCCACACGGGCAGCCGACCGCCAACGTTCTGGATGCCAAGCCTGAGCTCAAGTGTGCGATCGACGAGCCGCTGATTTTCGTTGCGCAAGAACTGGCTCAGGTTGCCGGTGCCCGTGCTGACTACGAGATCCATGTCGCCGTCGTTGTCGTAGTCGGCCCACGTACCGCCATGCGTGTCGGCGGCCGGTCGATTGCGCCAGGTCAGTACCTGAGGGCCGGTATCGAAGAACGTGCCGTTGGGCCGGTACATAAATAGGCTTGGGCGTTCGCGATGGTTGCTCGCGAACAGGTCGAGGTAACCATCGCCGTTCAGATCGCCCCATGATGCACCGTAGCTCTCGCCACGGTTTTCGACGCCTGCTTCGGCGGATACGTCCGTAAATGCGATCTGCGCGACGGCAGTGCCGCCACCCATGATTGCAAGCAGCGCCGCAGCCAGCATGGCGGCGAAAGGTCTGCGCGGCATGCCCGGGACGCGCGGAACCGAGCCGCTCCAGCAAATTGAATTCATTAGCCGACTTCCTGTTAGCTGTGTGCGACGGGTCGCCCGTCGGAACCGCAATGATGTATGGGCCGGACAGAGGTAGACAGTCATTGACGCCGCCTGTCGCGGCTCAGAAAGACCTACACCGAAGCCGGCGGCACGTCGACGGCTGGCGTCCTACGTTGATATGCGTTGGCGAGCACTTGAAAATCGATACCCGACCGGGGATTTTTTTGCGGCGTGAAGTAACCGCGGATCATCGCCAACGCCGTCACCTGCCATACAACCTGACCAAACACGGCGTCTGCGATGCTGCGTGTGCGCACCGTGCGCAGCGCGATGAGTGCCAGCAAGGCCCCCAGGCAGGCGAGCAGCGGCCAATGCGAGACGGGCCACAGCGCGGCCCCGGCGATCACACCCAGCCACAGAACTGATGCCACGAACAGGTGCGCCTGTGAACGCACGACTCGCCCGAAGAAGGGTTTGCCGCGTGCGGCCCGCAACAGCTCGCCGGCGCCGTCGAGATATCGACTGCGCCACCGCCGCGCGAGCAGTGACCAGTTGCCCTCTCGACGCCCGTGGTGCAGGACGCTGCGCCGCGCCAGGCGCTGCAGGCACCAGCCCGCCGCGACCAGCCGCAACCCCAGTTCCATTTCCTCGTAAGCGTGCAGGTTGCGATTGGAGAGATAGCCCACCTCACGCAGCGCAGCGACGCGATACAGCCCGCCCATGTCCAGCCACTCGCAGTCCTGCGCCATGCCCTCACGGGCGCGGCGCTTGCGGCCGCGGAACTGATAACTCGCATCGCTCTCTTCCTGGACGACGCCTGCGACGCCCGCGAGACTTGGCGCAGCGTCCATTGCAGCCAGGGCTGCGGGCAGGAACTCACTGTCGAGTTCCATGTCGCCATCGAGGACGTAGACAAATTCGCCGCTAGCAACCTGGTATCCCAGTTGTGGACCGATGCCGCAGCGGCGCTCTGCCGGGTTGCTCAGTTGCAGCACGATGACGGGCAATGCCCGGGCGATTTCCACGGTGCTGTCCGTCGAGCCACTATCGGCAAGGATCACCTCGCCGTCCACGAGCTCCGCGGCGTCGAGCGCGGATCGCAACGACGCGCCGATGTGCCGTTCTTCGTTGAGCGCCTTGATGATGATCGAGACCTGCGGCATCAGTACACGTTGTGCTGGCGGTGACGCAGCGCATTGACCGGTTTGACCAGGATCACGCGCCAGGGGCGCTCCAGTTCCCCGGTCGCCTTGCGCCAGATTTCGCGCGAATATTCGCGCAGCGTCTCGACCGCAGACCAATACCTGCGTTGCCAGACGGGCAGGTCGACGTCGGAGTCTGGAAACTGGGTGTCGTACCCGCAGCTGGCGAGTGTGCGTCCGGCAATCCTCTCGAGCGCCTGCAGACTCCGCACGGAAAAGTACGAGCGCCACTTGCCCGAGTTCCGGCGCAGGCCACGTTGCGCGCCGTTGGCCTTCGACTGCAGGTAGGGCTGCGCCGAGTCCAGCACGGCTGGATGGAAAGGCAGGTCCAGGAAGCCGCAGATCCCCTGCAGCGTTTGTTCCGGCGCCGCCGTCAGATCCTCGTAGCGCACTTCGAGGTATTTGCTGGTGCCGAGTCGCCGGCCCTGTTCGCGCCCCATGGCGACGACCTTTTTCCAGCGGAACACCGTCAGTTGGGGCTGCCGCTTCCAGCGTCGGTGGAACGACACGGCGCAGTCGCGCCCGTCGCGAATCACGTGCACGAAGCGTGCGTGCGGGAACAGGTCTGCGAGGGCCAGCAAATGTTGCGCGTGCTGCGGCGTCTTCTCGCACCAGCGCTGCTTGTGCTCGCTCGCGGCAAATTCCCTGAACACCCCATCGAGGACAGTTGCCAGGCTGCGCGGGCGATCCCGCCAGTCATCCGGCAGGGGCACCGGTTCGCTGCCATTCGCCTGTCGAAACACGGCAAGGCTGCGCACGTCGTCCCAGAGCCTGCGGAAATTTTCATCGTCCTCGAGGTCGCCGTAGCTTGCTGCGCGAGCTATCAAATAGGGGATCAGCCGCGTCTCGCGCGGAAATGCGTAGAGCTTGGGATGCCGACCCAGGCAGTCGAGCAGCATGGTGGTGCCTGAGCCATTCATGCCGACGACGAACACGGGCTCACACGTTGTGCCGATGAAATTCACGAGTTGAGGACCTCTTTGTATATGTTCGCGACACTGGCCGCCATTGCCATATCGGAGAAGCGCTCGCGTTGGCGGTACCAGCCGCTGTCGCCCATCTCAGCCGCGCTTGACCTGCCGTCCGCAAAGCGCCTGATGCCGTCGGCCAGGGCCTGCACGTCCGCCGGGCCAACGACGACACCGTCACGGCCATCGCGGACGACTTCAGGAATCCCTTCCACCCGGGTGCTGACGACCGGCAGCCCCGCCGCCATGGCCTCGAGCACCACCATCGGCATGCCCTCGCCAAACAGGCTCGGCAGGACGAAGACGTGCATGTGGCGGAACTCCGCCGCGATGTCGGACTGGAAGCCCGTCCAGACGACGCTCGCTGCCAGTCCCAGCGAGGCGGCCCGTTCGCGCACCGACCGTTCATACCCCGGCGATTCGAACGGGCCAACCGCACGCAGGCGGACATCGACTCCCTCGCGGCGGAGTTGGCCAATGGCGTCCAGCAGCACTTCGACGCCCTTGCGTGGCCGGAACAGCGCCACCATGCCGAGCCACAGTGGCTCGCCTTCGTGGAACTCCCTGCGCATTCGCAGGCCGATCGGCACCCCATTTGCAACCCTGCATACCCGGTCGCCGCCGTAGCCACGGCGCAGTAGGTTCTGCTCGAGACTGTCGGAGACCGCGATGAGCCGACGGGCGCCACGCAGGCTCACGCGTTCCACGAAGCTGTTACGCGCGTTGCGGAAGCCGCTCTCGGTGTCCGTGCCGGTCGGACTGTGCACGTGGTGGACCATTGGCACGCCGGCACGGCGTGCTACGAGGCCACCGATCAGCGCAGTGCGCGGCGTGTGGGTGTGAATGACCTTGATGCCGTTCGTGCGGACCAACGTATCCAGCCTGGAACATAGCCGCAGGTCAACCCGCGACTTCATCGGCGCCTGGTGCAAGGTTGCGTCACGAGCAAGGCGCTTCTCCGCAAAGATTCCGTCTTTCAGGCAGGCAAATTCGACGTCGTAGCCGAACCCACCGAGCCGCATCGCAAGCAGGTCCTGCACGCGCTCCGCCCCGGCATAAAACTCGCCGTTGATGAGGTGCAGCACCTTGGTGGGCATTGACGTGCTCATGCGACGGCGAAGCCTCGCAGCAGATTCATTGCACGCTTGCCAACGACGCGCTCGACTGCACCGATTTCGCCCGCACTGAAGGGACGTCCAATCCGCACGAACAGGATGAACAGGCCGAACGCGATGGCAGCTGCAACGAATACCGGCATGGTGGTTCGCATTGCAACGCCAGCCGCCGCCGAGAGCGCGCCGGCTGCGCCGATGGCGATCGTGCCGCGCCAGTCGACCCTGAACCAGTCGGTGCGCGACTGCAATACTCCGGTCGCGAGTGAATTGGACACGAGACTGCCCGCGGTGATGACGAGCACCGCGAAGTTGAGGCCATGACCGGAAACCAGCCACACCAGCAGGAGCGCGAATGGACTCACCGCTGTCGTCATCCACAGGGCGCGCGTGTGGCCGGTGATCTGCATGACCATTTCCTGCACCCCACGCTGCGAGGTCGCGATCATGTTGACGTACAGCAGCAGCAGCGTCAGGCCGGCGCCCACGAATTTGCCGCCGCTCATGATGCGAACGACTTCGTCGCCGCACACGGCGATGACGACGATGCCGCCCATCACCGCCAGCAGGTTGCTCTTGAGCAGCAGGCCAGTTCCGGCCTTGAGCACGTCGCTGTTGCCGTGCCCGACATAGCGCGAAATGAGCACCGGGCGGATCAGGTTACGCAGCACCGTGGCAGGCAGGTAGCGGCTGACGAGCCGCTCAAGGCTCTGCAGGAACGCAAACAGGCCCGATTCGGCCAGGCCTATGCCATTGGCGAGTACCAGCCGCAACGCGCCTGGATTCGCCGTCCCGCCGAGGATGCCGACAACCGCCATATGGCGAGTGAAGCGCGCCATTTCGGCAACTGGCATCCGGCCGATACCGCCCGTCGGATTCAGTGTCGCGACGTTGCGGTGAATGCGCAGCAGCAACACCAGGGCGCAGAGCGACGTCACGGTCAGGTCGGTGATCAGCACCTCCCTGAGGCCCACTTGCGGCATTACGACGATCAGCACGAGGATCGCACCGGCCCGGATGATGACCATGATGGCGCGAGCGATCTGGCCGAAGCCGAGCATCGTTTCCATGAGTTCGGCCGCGAAGCGGAAAACCGGCACGACCAGGAACAGCCAGGCTGCAAAACTGGTCGCCTCGATCTGCTCGTTGGTCAACCCGAACAGCGGCGTCACCTGCCGCCAGTAGTGGCCGATCAAGGCCGCTGCGCACGCCAGCACGAGCACCTGCATGACGACCAGGCCAATGATGAACCGCTGCATCGTCCTGGTGGGCAGCACAGGCAGCAATTGCGGCACGTAGCGTTGCGCCAGCGGCAGGATGCCGAACGATCCCACTTGCAGCAGTAGCTCCGCCGTGCCGACGATCAGCATGTACGCGGCAAACTCCTCCACTGGCAGGACGCGCACGAGGGCAAGGACCAGGACCACGCGTGCAGCGGCCTGCACGGCGCGACCGCCGACCAGTTGCAACAGGGCTCGCCGGAAGCGGCCGATGCTGTAGACGTCGCTAGGCATGCTGCTCCCACTGCTCGCGCGTCAACTGCATCCAGGCACTGGCGATGAAGCCGATGACCAGGTACGTGAGCGCCTGGAATGGGATGTGCACCACGAAGAAATCCTTGTGCGCCAGGCTGAGGACCAGCACGGCGATCGCAGCCTGCAGACCGTCGAAGAGTGCAGACTGGAATGGATCGATGTCGCGGTAATGCCTGGCGAGTCGCCCGGCCACGAGAAAAGCCGACCCGAACATTCCCAGCACCGCGGCCAGCCCCACGATGCCCACATCCCAGAGCAGGGACGACACGGCCGTGTACCCGATGCGCAGACCCGGATACTTGCGCTGCGCGAGGGTGTTCGATACCTCCACGGCACCGTCCGGTTCACGCGACGCGCCGGGACCGTGACCCAGCAGGGTCTGCACCGGGTTCGCTCGAACGTGCTCGTGTGCCCAGAACGTCAACGCCGTCCACCGGCTGAGCGCAGCGTATTGGCCCTGGCGTTCCTCAACCGTGGCAGTCTGTCGCGTCACGACCGATTCAATAAGGTCGGACCACTTGCCCATCGGGCCCGACGGATTGGTCAGCGTCAGCGCCGTCAGCAGCACCGCTACCAGACCCGCAAAGCCCGCTCCTGCGAGCAGGAACTTGCCGGGTCGACGCAGGATGTCGCGATGAAACACCACGATGAACATCAGCGGCAGGTACAGCACGGAGATCTTCGCCTGATTCACGAGCAACGGCGTCAGCAGCGCCGCCGAAACCACTACTGTAGCGATCAGCGAGAGACGCCCGTGCTTCCACATGGCGAGCAGCAGTCCGACCAGGATGACCTGGAAGGCCGCGAGCACGGCGTTTGCGCCGCCCCCCAGCAGCATTGCGCCGAAGGTGCCCGCCACCACGTCGGCTGGGACAATGCCTTCGCCGAGCCCGACGCGCAGCGGCACCAACTGGAAATACTGGTGCGCTGCAAACGGGAGCTGCAGCAGTCCGATCAGCAACAGGCCCACGAAGATGTGGCGCGAGAAGCCTCTGTGCCACGTCAGGAAGGCGACCCCGAGGAAGAACACCCACATCTGGAAATAGTTTTTGAGGCCCAGGAAAGCGACCATGGGATTGACGAGATTCAAAAGCAGCGAGACGACGCCGATCGCAGCAAACAGCAACGCCCACGTCATCGGGGGCGGGATCCAGCCGGGCTCGTCCCGGCGGGACAACGCATCGCCCAACCAGTGCAGCAGGAATCCGAGCGACGCCAGCGGCACCACGTAGCGCAGATATCGCGAGTTCGGCAGGTACAACTGCGCGGCACCCGTGACGACCAGCGCCCCGACCACGACGAACCAGAACAGCGCAGGCCTCGACATGACCACGAGGACCGCTATCACCAGTCCGAGAACGATGGCTGTCAGTTCGAGCTTGCCAGTGGCGCCGATCAGCCCGCCGGCCATGCCAAACGCAATGGCTGCGCCCAGCGCGAGCCAGGGCATGCGAGTGCCCGGATGTTCTAATGTTTGCGCCATGACGCCAGCGACCTCCCGAGCAACGCTTCCAGATCACGGATGTCCGGCTCGAACGTCTCGCGCAGCGACACAATCGTTGCGGACCCTGGCGGCGGGATGACGGCCTCGCTCGGCGCGGTGTTCACGCTCCGATAAACAGTCCGCAGGCCGAGCCCTGCTGCAGCGCCCCACGCCCAACGCAGGACCGGCGCGCGAGTCGCGGCATAAACCGAGTCCTTCATCTTCGCAACCGCCAGAGAGCGCGTCGCATAACTGCGATTGAAATGTTCGTGGACAGCATCAGGCACGAACGCATCGTCCACGCCAAGGAAGCGATAGACGGTGCGAACCACCGCTGCCGGGTCGCTCTCAACGTCATCCATCAGCACGACGAGCATCTGGTGCAGCGGAAAATGCTGCAGCCAGTTACGCAGGTGCTTCGCATAAAGTCCCTGCTCGACGTACATTGGATTGTTCTCGAGGCCATGCTCGAAGCTCAGGTCGCCGGTCAGGTGACCGAGACGAACCTCGTGTCGATGATTGGACAGGGCGCGCGCGACCGGTTCGCGCAACGACACGATGACCCGAGCCTCTGGGGCATAGCGTGCAAGGCGACCCGGCACGCAAGCCTCGGAAAAGTACGATGGGGAGATCTCTCCGCACGCCGGCTTCTCCGGGCGGCGCGCTGGGAAGCACGCCTCGTACCACTGATAACCCTTGTCGTAATGGTACGAAAAGAAGTCCACTTCCTTGACCTCCGGCACGGCCACCTGCGGATGCGACGCGAGGATGCGATGCAGCCACGTTGAAGCACACTTCTGCGCGCCGACCCCGATGTAGGTCGGTCGCGGTGTATGCGCCGCCTTGATGACGGCGCTCATGCCGCGTATCCCAGTGAATCGAGCGTGGGCTTGGCCTCGCGCAACACCGACTCGAGCTGACGCGGTGTCCAGTCGCGATGCCAGCGGGAATCGATCGGGTGCAGCTGCAGGGCGTCGATCGCCGCCCGATACTCAGCGGTCCACTGCAACCCAAGGAAGTGAATGATGCGCTCAAGTTCCTCGAGCGGGCTCTGCAGGAGATGCTCGAAGCGCAATCCTATACGCCGACTATCCGGCACGACCTCCAGCTGCTGGTCAAGCTCGGCTACCTCGCGCACCCAGTTGCGAGCGCAAAGCGCGAGTCGCTCCTCACCGGCCTGCTCGATCTCGTGCGCCTTGCGTCCGTCCCACCACACGGTGTGATCGTCCCACCATTCGACCGATGACAGCGATTGCGCGACTTCGCGTCCGTCACGCACCAGGTGAACGTATTTCGCGGCCGGAAAAATCTGTTCGAGCTGCATGATCCGGCGGTTGTTCGCCGTGCGCTTCGACAGGATGATCGTCGCACCCGACCCTCGCCGGATACGATCGAACTTCTGCTGCAAGCCGTGAACTGTCGCAGCCGTCGGCACGTATCCCGGCGGCGGCGTCAACGGCAGTCCGCAACGCTGGAAGATCGATTCGCCCTCGTTCGGCGTCGGCATTATCTTCTTCATCCACGGGCGATCGATGAAATACGCATTGCCGCCCTGCCGGAACCAGGCGGCGCGCTTGGCATCGATGCGATGGGCGACGAACCCGTTGGCGAGGCCACTGGGGAACGACGCCCAGCGATTCTCGAAGTTGCTGATGAAGGCGACTTCCGGGTGCAGGCAGAGCAGCTTGTACAGCAGCGTGGTGCCAGACCTGCCGGCACCCACGAGGAACGCGACGCGCGCTGGCGCTGCCAATGCGCTGGAACGTGGTTCACTCATGCCGCGATCCGTCCCGCCAGTCGAGGCAACCAGGAGCGCGGCAGGTCGCGTGCGAGCCTGCGCTGCAGGGCCACCAGAGAAGGGCGATAGTAAGCCTCGAGATCGTCCCGGACCTGGGGCGACATCGGACTGCGGCCCTCCTCCGACTGGTTGACCGCCTTGTAGACACTCAGCAGCGAGTGCTTGACGACTGGCGCCCTGCGCAAGACCGGCTCGAACGCCGAATTGGCGTGAAGCGCAAGTCGATGCAACCATTCGGTGCGACCGGCAAACGTCGTGTTGCTGGCCCTGAAGCGGAAATCGTTCCAGAACCTGGAGTCGATGCCGATGAATTCACTGAGTTCCAGCA
>JANNGT010000142.1:0-4758 GCA_031404015.1 Gammaproteobacteria bacterium
GGCGCCGTCGAGCGCACGTTCGACGTCGACCTGATCAACAACAGCAACGGCTTTGCCGCTGCGGACGGCCTGATCGATTCGTCGGGCGCGCACTTCATCAACCTGGCGAGCCCGCTCACGGGCCGTGACAACCTGCGCCAGGCGGAAGCCGACATGATCTTCTTCGCCAAGTCGGTGAAGACGCTGCAGATTCCGCCCGGCACTCCGTTCCCAGCCGGTCCGTTGCCGGTCAACCCGGCACACGTCAGCCTCGTCGGCTTGTCGCTCGGCTCGATCGTGGGTGGCACCGCAGCGAAGTTCGTGCCGACCGACCTGGTCTCGGCTGCGCTCTCGGTCCCGGGCGGCGTGATCACGAAACTGCTGAATGATTCGGCGACGTTTGGCCCGATCATCAGCGGCGGCGTGAACGGCCAGGGCCTGCCACCGGGCAGCTACCTGTACAACCTGTACTTCCGTGACTTCCAGGCCGTCATCGACTCGGGCGATCCGTTCAACCACATCAAGGACACGCAGGCGCGCGTACCGACGCATGTCTTCAAGGTCCTGAACGACACCGTGGTGCCGAACAACTCAACGGATCGTCTGATCACGGCGGGTGGCCTGACCAAGCTCAGGACGCTGGGCCCGAATCCGGTGGCGCGTGGCGCCGGCACGTGGAGCTTTTTTAAGGTCGGTTCGCACGGCACGCTGTTCGATCCGACGGCGAGCCTGCCTGCCACAATGGAAATGCAGGCGCAGGCGATCAGCTTCTCTGCGTCCGCTCTGTCGCCCGGAGGCCCGTTCCTGGTCATGGGCCTGGCCGACGCCAGCGTGCTCGACCTGCAGTAACAGCCTGGTCGTTACTGACGACACGAAGGGCGGGAGCGATCCCGCCCTTCTTTTTTTGGGTCCGCTACAATCACGTTTCCTCACGCGTGCGCTGCGATCAACACATCCATGGGCCTGTTCAGTTTCCGGTCGAAGAAGACCAGCGAGGGCGACCAGCCCGACGAAGCTGCGCCTGAGGCCCTCACGGAGCCCGCGGCTCCCATTGTTGAAGAATCGCAGAGGCCGCGGCAGGGCTGGCTCGGCCGCATGCGGGCCAAGCTCAATCGTGGCGACTCCTGGCTCACCTACGACCTCGCCAACCTGCTGCCCGGCGGCAAGATCGATGAGGACGTTCTCGACGAACTTGAGACGCGCCTGATCGCGGCGGACGTCGGCATCGAAACGACGGAGAAGATACTTGGCTCGCTGCGTGGCCGCGTGCAGCGCAAGGAACTCTCCGACCTCAACGCACTGCTCGCCGCGTTGCGCTCGGCGATGCTCGAGATCCTGCAGCCTGTCGCGCAACCCCTCGTCGTCGATGCGGCGAACAAGCCGTTCGTGATTTTGGTGGTCGGCGTCAACGGCTCGGGCAAGA
Organism: Gammaproteobacteria bacterium; assembly: GCA_031404015.1. GTDB lineage: Bacteria > Pseudomonadota > Gammaproteobacteria > Steroidobacterales > Steroidobacteraceae > RPQJ01. The sequence continues at coordinate 1,403 of JANNGT010000142.1, forward strand.
CCACGACGATCGGCAAGCTGGCGCATCGCTACACACACGAAGGCCGCAAGGTCCTGCTGGCCGCGGGCGACACGTTTCGCGCGGCCGCGATCGAGCAGTTGCAGGTCTGGGGCGAGCGCAATAACGTGCCTGTCATCGCGCAGGCAGCGGGAGCCGATCCAGCGGCGGTCACGTTCGATGCGCTGCAGTCGGCGCAGGCGCGCGGCGTCGACGTCATGATCGCCGACACCGCTGGACGCCTGCACACGCAGAGCAACCTGATGGAAGAACTCAAGAAAGTGCGTCGGGTGCTCACGCGCCTCGATCCCGCGGCGCCGCACGAGGTGTTGCTGGTGCTCGATGGCAGCCAGGGCCAGAACGCGCTCGCGCAGGCGCAGCAGTTTCACCAGGCCGTCGGCGTCACGGGCCTCGTCATGACCAAGCTCGACGGCACCGCCAAGGGCGGCATCGTGCTCGCCATCGCGAATACCTTGAAGTTGCCGATCCGTTTCATCGGCATCGGGGAGACTGCAGCCGACTTCGACGTGTTCGACGCGGGCGCGTTTGTCGATGCCGTGCTGTCGCCGTCACGCGCTGGAGCGCGCGAGTGATCAGGTTCGATCACGTCTCGAAGCGCTATCCGAACGGGCGCGAAGCGGTCAGCGACCTCTCGCTCGAAATTGGTCGCGGCGAGATGGTGTTTCTCACCGGCCACTCGGGTGCGGGCAAGAGCACGCTGCTCAAGCTCATCGCCTTGATCGAGCGGCCGAGCAAGGGCACGCTGGTCGTGAACGGGCAGAACACGTCGACGATGCCGCGCTCGAAGATCCCGGCGTTCAGGCGCCAGATCGGCATCGTATTCCAGGACCACAAGCTGCTCATGGACCGTCCGGTCTACGACAATGTCGGACTGCCGCTGGTCATCGCGGGCGTGCCGGAAAAAGAGATCCAGAAGCGTGTGCGCGCGGCGCTCGACCAGGTGGGACTGCTCGGTCGCGAGCGGTCACGACCGATCGAGCTCTCGACGGGCGAGCAGCAGCGCGTCGGCATTGCACGCGCGATCATTGGCAAGCCGGCGTTGTTGATCGCCGACGAGCCAACCGGCAACCTCGATCCCGATCTCGCGATCGAGGTGATGAATATTTTCAAGCGCTTCAACGAGGTCGGTGTCACGGTGCTGATCGCGAGCCACGACATCCACCTGATCGAGCGCTTCGGCGTGCGACGCATCATCGTCGCGCACGGGCGCACCGTGGAGAGCTGGGATGCGCCGCTGATACCGGAGCTGCACGACATCCGGGTGGACGGGCCATGAAGCAATGGCTCGAGCGACACGCGCAGACGCTGGTGGGCTCGCTCGGCCGCCTGTGGCAGCAGCCGTTCGCGACGACGCTGACGATCGCCGTCATTGGCGTTGCGCTGGCGTTGCCGGCGTGCCTGCACGTGATCGTGCAGAACGTGCGCGTGGCGAGCGGCGGCTGGAGCAGCGCGCTCGACATTTCCGTTTACATGCAGCCGGACGCGACGCTCGACCAGGCGAAGCGAGCGGCGGACCGTATCCGCCAGCGACGCGACGTCACGGAGGTCACGCTGATCGAGGCCGATGCAGCGCTCGCCGAATTTCGACGCGGTTCGGGTTTCGGCGCGGCGCTCGATGCACTGAAGGACAATCCGCTGCCGCACGCGCTGGTGGTACGGCCGGACGCCGAGTTCCGGGACGGGGCGCACGTGCAGACGTTGTCGACGGAGCTCAAGAAGATCGAGGGCGTGGACATCGTGCAGCTCGACACCGAGTGGGTCAGTCGCTTCAATGCGATCCTCGATGTCGTGCGTCGCGGCGTGTTCCTCGCCGCCGGCCTGTTTGCGCTCGGCATCCTCGTGATCATCGGCAACACGATTCGTCTCGACATCGAGAACCGTCGCGGCGAGATCGAAGTGACCAAGCTCGTCGGCGGCAGTGACGCCTTCGTGCGCCGGCCGTTCCTGTACAACGGCGTCTGGTATGGCCTGGCCGGTGGTCTCACCGCAGGGATGATCGTCGCGGTGGTCGTGATCGTGTTGAGCGCGCCGGTGCAGCGCATCGCGGGGCTGTATGGCAGCCAGTTCGAATTGCAGGGTGTCGGCCTGCTCGGTTGGTCCGCCCTGCTGCTGGGCGGCGCGTTCCTGGGCTGGCTCGGTTCGTTCATCGTCGCCACCCGCGAATTGCGGGAGATCGAGCCGAAGTAGCGACGCTTCGCGGCGGCTGCAAGGTCGCTGCCCATGGGCCGGGCGTCTCCCTGCAACTCATTGAAAAAAATGAGCTATTTTTAACACTGCCAGTCCTCGAGGCCGGCGGTTATAAGGAACTTCCCGGGCGTTTAGCACTCCAATCGTCGGACTGCTAAGATCGCGTTCCCGAGAGGTATTTCCAACTGATGAATACGGCTAACCCGCTCATTCCCCGCAGTCCTGCCGAGCTGGCCCTGGCCGGCCCGGTCGGCAGTTTCGACGCGTACGTCGACACCGTGAGCCGCATTCCCGTGCTGAGCCGCGAGGACGAGCAGGCGCTCGCAATCCGCTTCCACAAGGACGGCGACATCGACGCGGCGCGCCAGCTCGTGCTGTCGCACTTGCGGTTCGTGCTGCACATCGCGCGCGGGTACGCGGGCTACGGCCTGCCTCTGGGCGACATCGTGCAGGAAGGGAATGTCGGCCTCATGAAAGCCGTCAAGCGGTTCGACCCGACGGTTGGCGTGCGTCTCGTCTCGTTCGCGGTGCACTGGATCCGCGCCGAAATCCACGAATACGTGCTGCGTAACTGGCGGCTGGTCAAGGTCGCCACCACCAAGGCGCAGCGCAAGCTGTTTTTCAACCTGCGCAAGCTCAAGAAGAACCTGGGTTGGCTGTCGGCTGAAGAAACTGCGGCGGTTGCGCGCGACCTCGGCGTGACCGAGCGCGACGTCACCGAGATGGAGCGTCGACTGTCCTCACGCGACGTGTCGTTCGACCCGTCGCCCGACGCTGACGATGAAGATCCGTCGTCGTACTCGCCAGCCGCGTATCTGCCGGCGCCAGACTCCGACCCGGCCGTGGCCATCGAGTCGGCCGAATGGGATGACGACGTGAGCGATCGCGTGACGCAGGCGATGAGCCAGCTTGATGAGCGCAGCCGCACCATCATGCGCGCGCGCTGGGTGGATGAGCCGAAGGCGACGCTGCACGAACTCGCCGACCAGTACGGCGTGTCGGCAGAGCGCATCCGCCAGATCGAGGCGAACGCGATCAAGAAGCTGCAGAAGCTCGTGGTTGGCGGGGGTTGGGGGGGCCGCGGGCGGGGGGGGTGGGGGGGGGGGGGTTTGGGGGTTTGGGGGGGGGGGCCGGGAGACGGGGGAGGCGCG
>JANNGT010000143.1:0-2664 GCA_031404015.1 Gammaproteobacteria bacterium
ACGCGGCCAGCCCGGTGCTGCTGCTGCTGCTGTGCGGCCATTCGCTCGTAGCGTGCGTGCCGGCAGCAGCGCCGGCCAGCGTCACGCCACGGTCGGAAACCTTTGCGTCGAAACATCCGCGAATTTCTTCAGTCGACCCGACGAAAGACAATCAGTTGCGGGACGGTGTGCGCATCATCGTGACCCCGGTGCCATTCACGTTCGGGCGCACCACGAAGACGGAGTTTCGTCTACAGTCGGCCGTGGTGATGGTGAACGGCGGTCCCGCCGAGCGTCGGGATCACAGCGAGCCTGGCTACGAACCCCAAGAATTCCGATTCAAGATCCGGGTCTCGAACCGGCTGCCGCGTGTGGTCAGGCTGGCCGGTACGGCGATTGCCTTTCAACTCGCCGGGCGTACGATCAACGTTCCTCACGAGCGGTATGCAAACTTTCTGAACGGGATCATCCTGCCGCAGCAGGAAGTCTCGCTCGACCTCGTGGGTCCGAGCATCCGCGAGATCGCAGGTGCGGACTTCAACAGCCTCCCTGGTGACAGTGCTACGTTGGCGCTGCTGTTGTACGACGTGGTCACTGCGACGGACGCGGCCGGAACGCCCACGCGACGATCGAACTTCGAGTACTACTATCGGTTTGCTCTCGTTCCCGCGCGAGATAGCGTCGTTACGACCCGGTGCAAGCTGCGGCTCAATCTGTCTGCCTACAACTGGCTGAAGACGGCGACGCAGGGTGATGTCAATCGGTGGGTACCGGTGCCTGCGTGGGACAGTTTGTATCGGTGTGTGCCGTGAGCGGGGTTCGCTGGCCGAGGCGCATGTGCGAGTGAAACTGGCCATCGATTGTCGTCCGCACCTCCGTTCGGCTCTGCGAGTCCGGGCCGACGATCAGCCGCCCAGACTGGCGCGGTTCACCAACTTTGGCTGAGGGGAGCACAATGCATCGCTTCATTCGTGCAGGCTTGTTCGGCATGGTCGTCGTCGGCTGCGGGACAGGCACCACCGCTGCTCCAACCGCAGCGGCCTCAATCGACGGCCAGTACTCGCTCCGGTCGATCGACGGTGCTTCGTTGCCAGCACGAATCATTGATCAGTCAACGATCCGAATGACGGTGGTGAGTGGCAGTTTTTCGCTGCTCAGCGGCGGTCGGGTCACGGGGACAATGGATACACGAGTCGAGGTCGTCGGCGCCTCGTCACAGTCACAGACAACCTCGTTTTCTGGAACGTACAGTCTCGCGGGCAACAGCCTGTCGATGACGACGACGTCGACAACGAGCTGAGCGCCAAGCGCAACTGCAACGTTCGCTGCGACAGTGACGTCCTCCGGCAGACTGGAGTTTCGCTGGACGGATGGGAAGATGTATTTGTATTCGAAATAGCCGGTGATCGATCGTCGGTCTGCTCCGTCTCAAGCGAGAATCGTAATGTGCACAGCGTCTGTTCTGACGAACCTGCGTCGCATCATCGGCGCGTCGATTGAGCTTGCGGTCGGTCTCGCTCTCGTCTCGTGCAGCGGCGCAAAGCGCGACGGGCCGACGGTCACGCCAGGCGCGGAACAGGTGGCGAGCGTTACGCTCTCGACGGCAGGGGCGACGTTGTCGGTCGGCGATTCGAGTCAGCTCACCGCGTCGGCGCTCGATGCGCAGGGCAAGGTCTTGAGTGGACGACCCGCGACGTGGGTGAGTTCAAGCCCCACGGTAGCGAGCGTTTCGAGCGCAGGGCTGGTTCGGGCGATTGCGGTTGGTTCGGCGACAATCATGGCGACCGTGGAAGGGAGATCGGCGACGGCAACGCTTTCGGTCCAGCCAGCGGCGGCAGTCGCGACGGCGTCGATCGGGCCGAGCGGCGGTGTGGTTTCGCTGCCGAGCGGTACGAGCATCGAGATACCGAGCGGGTCGCTCCGCGCTGCGACAGCGGTGACGATCACCGAAGTTGCGGCGCGCGATACGACGCGAATAGATGATCCAACGCGCTCGCTTTCGATTCGTATCGGCGAGACAGTCACGAACGATACCGTGAGCGTGCGTGTTTTCTGGAAGTTGAGCGGAGCGATCTCGGCGGATCGATACCTGTCTCTATTTGTTCAAGGTGCCCCTGGACAGATGAGCTTCGTCCTGCCGGACTCAGTTTCGTCGCTTGCCGCGATGACGCTCCGCAGCGTCAGCAGTCAGGGCGTGAGCCGCAGTGCTGCACTGGTCGTGGCGTCGTACGCCCTGCGAGTCGTGACGGGCCGTGTGTACCGGAGTATTCCTCGCGTGTTGACGCAGCAGACAACCCTGAGCTGCGCTGACGTCTGGCAACTTGTTTCCGCACCGAATGCGACTCTGGTCGCTGATCCAGTCGCGACAATCGTCCTCGTTCACGGCTGGCAGCCGTTCGGCTTGTGCGCTTGGACGCAGGATGCAGCTCGGTTCGCGATACGCGATGCGACCTTCACTGACCTATCCTTGTACAATTCGTTCAGTGAGAATTGGGAAGGCCTTGCGGGAGACATTCGCGAGCGCGATGACGCGCTGCGCGGTCGCGTCAACGTCTTCGTATATCGTTACCCAACGACGCTTTCGCCTCGGGAGAATGGCAAGAAGCTCCTCGACATGATCGAGTCGAATCCACGCATTCCGAAGGTCAGAGGACGCGTCTTCATCGTCGGTCACAGCATGGGCGG
>JANNGT010000144.1:0-5408 GCA_031404015.1 Gammaproteobacteria bacterium
CGGCGCCGAGCACAACCTGTCGAGCGTCGCGCAACAGGTGCGCAACACCATGCTGGTCACCGTGTTCGTTTTCGTCGGCATCGAGGGGGCCAGCGTCTATTCGCGCTACGCGAAGGATCGCAACGACGTGGGCATCGCCACCGTCCTCGGCTTTCTCGGCGTGCTGTGCCTGCTGGTGCTGGTCACGGTCTTCTCCTACGGCATCCTGTTGCGCGAAGACCTCGCGGCGCTGGCGACGCCATCGATGGCTGGCGTGATGGAGGCGATCGTCGGGCCGTGGGGGCGCGTCTTCATCAGTATCGGCCTGCTGATCTCGATCCTCGGCAATTACCTGTCGTGGTCGCTGCTCGCCGCCGAAGTGCTGCATTCCGCCGGCAAGACCAACACGATGCCTGCGCTACTTGCGCAGGAGAATCGCAACGGCGTGCCAGCGGCAGCGCTGTGGCTGACCAACCTCGTCATCCAGGCTTTCCTGCTGGTCACCTGGTTCGCCGAGTCCGCGTTCACCATCGCGCTCAAGATGACGAGTGCGATGACGCTCGTGCCCTACCTGCTCGTCGCTGCCTATGCCTGCAAGATCGCATACAACGGTGAGACGTACGGCGCTGACGCAAGTGCCCGCCGTGGCGACGGGGTGCGCGGTGCGATCGCGACCGTCTACGCGGCAGGCATGCTTTACGCGGGCGGCGCCAAGTTCATCCTGCTGGCGGCGCTGCTCTACGCACCCGGCACTTCACTCTATTTTCTCGCGCGGCGTGAGCAGCAACTGCGCGTGTTCACGCCGGCCGAGATGACCGTCTTTGGCGTCCTGACCATCGCGGCGCTCGCAGCGCTGGCGGCGCTCGTGTCCGGCGCAATCGTCGTATGATCATTCGTAATCAAGCTCAGGCACAGGGGTTCCGTTCATGTTGCGCGTTCTGACGACCGCGGTGATCTGCATCGCATCCACGCTGCCAGTGACAGGGTGTTCAACCACGGGCGGCGTCAACGATGCGCCGACGCCGGCGTCACCCGTCGGGTCACAGGCCGGATCACAGGCCGGGACACCGGTTGCGGTCGGCACCACGTTGCGCGCAACAGGCAACGAGCCCAGTTGGCGACTCGACGTCAGCGCCACCGAGATGTCGTTGCTGACGGATTTCGGCCAGACGCGTGTCGTCGCGCCGGCGCCAACCGTCGCGGTGGCGGGTGCCACCAGGACATTCATGGCCCGCTCCGCCCAGGGCGAAATGACAGCAAAGGTCGTCGACGGCGTGTGCACGGATACGATGTCGGGCATGCCGCACCCGCATTCGGTCACCGTCGTCGCAGGCGGCCAGACCCTGACCGGTTGCGGCGGCGAGCCTGCGTCGCTGCTGCAGGGCGCCGAGTGGACCGTCGTGGCGATCGCCGGCAAGCCGCTCGTCGCCGGCTCGAAGGCGACACTCACGTTCGCGCCGGACGGCAGCCTGTCAGGTCATTCCTCGTGTAACCGCTTCATGAGTGGCTACACGCTTTCTGGCGAAGGGCTCGCCATCGCCGGCGCGGCCGGCACGAGGATGATGTGCGAGGCACCGTTGATGCAGCAGGAGCAGTCGTTCCTCGCGGCGCTCAGCGGTACACAGGGCTTTTCGATCGCGGCAGATGGAGCCCTGCTGCTACGAACGGGTGATGGTCGCACCATCGAGGCGCGGCGCCCCTGACGCCACTGGCGTCCCTGACGCCTCTGGCGAGCCTTGCGGCTGCAGCGTGCGCAGGTACAGCATGCGGCAGACCAGCAGGCCGGCGACGGCCGCGGCGAGGTGCTTGAGCGAATGACCGCTGGCGACGTGGCCCAGCTCGTACAGCTGCTTGTCGAACGTCTCCAGCAGCTTCGCCACGACGTAGCCGGCGAACACCCAGTAAATGTCGTTGCCGCGGGTGTAACGTGAAGGCTGCAGCCGCGCCAGCAGGAACAGGATCACCACCGAGTATCCCTGCAGCACCGCGTAGGGCATGACGTTGCCGGCGCCCACCCGCTCCGACGCCCGCCAGTAGAGTACCGAAGCCGCGCCGACCAGCAGCATCGGCACCAGCAGGGCGAGCCCCTTCCTGCTGTCGATGCGATCGACCACCTGGGCCGATACCAGCGACATGAACGCGATGGTCATCGGCAGTCGGTCCCAGAACAGCCGCTCGTTGTCGGGCACGAGGTGGTAGTAGGCCGAGCCGAGCCCCGTCAGCACCATTCCGGCAAAGAACACCGCATACGGCCAGCGCTCGACGTTCGTTGCGAATACCGTGCTCGGGCGCAGAACGACCGCCAGCCCGGCCAGGCCAGCCAGCACGAAGGCCGCGTTGGACACCACGTCGAGGAAATTCTCGACGCCCAGCATCGTTCGATGATCGGCGAAGTCGTGGTACGCAACCGGCTGGGGCATGGCCGGCAACAGGAACGCCGCCAGTACGCTCAGCAGCGTGAAACCAACGATGTACTTGCTGCGGGTCTGCACGTATCGCGGCCTACCGTCGACGCGTGGCGCCGTGTACCCAGGTACGCATCAGCGCGAGCACGGAGCCCCCGGTGAGCATGCCGAGCACGTAAATTAGCAGCACCAGCACCGACACTGGCAGCGACATGCTCGCCGAAAACAACGAGACCGAGACGGTCTCGAGGTTCTGGAACTTGAACAGGATGATGATTCCCGCCGCAGCGGCGATCAACGCCATGTAGACGTAACGCATGTGTTGCTTCTCCCTGCTATCAGCTTAGCACCTCGCCCGGTTTGCGGTTTGGCACCCTGCCCGCCGGGTCGCAATCGCGGTCGCGCTATGCAAGCTTTTATCCATTCCTTAGGATGGTAAGCTGCATTGCGGTGACACATCGAGGGAGACGCTGCATGGGCCTGCACAAAATATTGGCGTTGTTGGGCGTGATGGTGCTTGCCAGTGGCTGCGCCTCGTCACCAAGGATGACGCCGGCCGAGCGGCTGGAGTTCTACCGCGCCAACTCGGGTGAACCCGTGCGCAGTTTCAACAGCCCCGGCCGACTGTGGGGCTGGCGAGCCGTCGGCGACAGCGCTCTCACCGTCTGGACCAGCAGCAGTCGCGGGTACCTGCTCGAACTGTCGCACCGCTGTCCCGACCTGGCGTTCGCATCGTCGGTCGGGCTGACGACCCGCACCGGACGTGTCTCGGCGGGATTCGACAGCGTCGTCGTGCCGCGCAGTGGCACCCAGGGCGCCGCCGGCCAGATCGGCACTATCCAGACTACGAGCCCGCAGCGTCAAAATGCCTCACTCAACCGGACGACGTGCCGCATCGCCACGATTCGCCCGCTCAATACCCGCGTGGTCAAGGAACCCAAGCGTGAACTGCAGGACGCAGAGATCGTCGAACGCGATCCGTCGGAGCCGTCGGAGCCCGCCGAGCCTGCGGAACCTGAGGCAACGCGATAACCCAGGCCCGGCCGTGCGCTAGAAAGACTTGCGCACGGTCAGCCACAACTCGGTCGAGCTGTACGCCAGCGCGTCGACGTTGCTGTCTTCCCAGTTGTACTCGAACGTGGGTCGCAGTGACCACCCCGGGGCGAAGCTCCAGACGACACCGCCGCCGAAATTCCACAGGTCGTCGTTGCGGATTTGGAGCAGTTCTGGATCCGAGGTAAAGTCCGGACGCTCGTCGTCGTACGACTCGTTGACGTACGACCACCAGAAAAAGCCGTCGAGCGAATCGCGGAACGAATGATCGATCTCACCGTTGACGCCCCAGAACGAGGCATCTCCATCCGGCCGATCCTGCGTGGCCCATTCCTGGGTCAGCAGCCCGCCCAGGGTCAGCGAGGTCCGGCCGTTCGCCAACGAGTGCGTCCAGCTGCCCGTGAGTTCGGCGATGTCGCGCGTACGGCTGCGTAGTGGGCCCCTCGGGTACCTGCGCTCGCGGACCTCACCGCCGAGGGTGACCTGGTCGTTCTCGCCGAGCCCGATCCGGTAATTGGCGAAGACGCCCCAGTCGTTGCGGTACTGGCCGTCGCCACGGTAACTGGCCCGCCCGCGCATGCCGAAGCGCAGGTTGTCGTCGTCCACCGGGCGGCTGACGTTCACGTTCCAGCGCAGGTCCGAATCATTGCGGCGATTGCTGTCATCGTACGAGCGGAAGCGGTAGTCGAGCGTGCCATTGAACGAATGCCGCTCGGTCACGCTCTTGTTCCAGCCGCCGCCAACGCGGATGGGCAGGAACGTGTCGTAATTGCCGGCACCGCCAAAGATGTCGGTCGAGCTGGAGGCGTTCAGCCGGTAATTGCCAATACCGGTTTCGGCGTAATAGAACGGCCGCCATGCCCGACCGGCAGCGTAATCCTCGGCGGCCTGGTCGTACACCTCGGTCTGGCCCTGCAAGTCGCGTGGCAAGTTGTCGTACTGCAGCACCGTCTCGAATTCGATCCTGGCGCGCGAGTACTCGCCCAGCGCGTAGTAGGCCCGGCCAAGCCCGAGATGCGCTTCGACCGAACTCGGGTCGGCCTCCAGCGCCTGCTGGTAGAGAGTCGCCGCCTCGGCCGCCTGGCCGGATTGCAACAGTGCCTCGGCCTTGTCGAGGTCGGGTGCGGCGGAATGGGCCGTATTCGCCAGCAGCAGGCTGGCGCAGGCCAGCACCGCGCGCCAGAGCCCCCGCCGCTTGCGTCCGTGCGGGAGGATGTTGATTGCGTTGTTCATATGTCGCTTGAGCTTCGCCAGGTGTGTCTGCGGGCGTTCGCAGTGTACGGGTGTGTTGGATGCAAAAAAAAGATAACTTATGCAGTCTGAATTGACGCTAGTCTCTCATCCATTGGTCCTCAACGTGACACCACAATGCACCACAGGAACGTTCTTTTCATGAGGACACAAGCAATCCTTGCCTTGGCTCTTGCCGGTCTCACCGGATGCATGCCCGGCCCGGACTACGTGCGCCCCGATGTCACCAAGCCAGCTGCTTGGCGCATCGACTACCCGCAGGCGGCCGAGGTTGCCAACACGAAGTGGTGGGAGCAGTTCGGCGACCCGGTGCTCAACGAGCTGGTGGACACCGCGCTGCGCGAGAACCTCGACGTACGCATCGCGGCCGCGCGGGTCGATCAGTTCGTCGGCGCGCTGACCGCAACGCGCTCGCAGCTGTACCCGCAGCTTGGCTACGGCGTGGACGCGAACCGAGTGCAGGCGAGCCGTGTCGGCCAACCCCCGCTGCCCGCCGGCGCCGACAGCTATTTCTCCCTGTACCAGGCGTCACTCGGCGCGTCGTGGCAACTCGACCTGTTCGGCCGTGTCCGCCGCCTGAGTGAAGCGTCCCAGGCGCAGGTCTATTCCAGCGAGCAGGCACGGCGCGGCGTCGTGCTGTCGCTGGTGTCCAGTGTCACTACCAGTTACATCGTGCTGCGCGCGCTCGACCGCCAGCTCGAGATCGCGCAGAAGACAGCC
>JANNGT010000145.1:0-4138 GCA_031404015.1 Gammaproteobacteria bacterium
TCTTGGGACGAGCAAAAACCATTACGAATCAATAGGTTACGCTGTTCTTGTTGTTCCAAGCGGTCCCGATCGATAGCATTCGAGCTCAGGATTTTCCGGACACCAGCCGGACACGGAACAGCCAGATGCCGATCTTGACGGTCAGAGCCATCGAAGCGCACAAGCCTCGCGCGCAGCCCTTCAAGCTGACGCTCGACCGCGGATTGCAATTGCGCATCGCACCGGACGGCGTCCGCACACTGCTCGTTCGCTACGTCGTCAAGGGCTCGGAGGTCGAGCGCCAGCATCGACTGCCACAGGCATACGGCGAGGGACCTGGCCAGATGAAGCTCGCTGCCGCATGCGCCGCCGCCGCTCGAATCCGGGCCCTTGCGCGCGACGGTGTGGACTGGCCGGCGCAGGAGGAGGCGCGCCTTCGGGCGGAAGCTATGGCACGTGAGGTGGTCGAGCGCCAGGAGGGTCTGACGCTCGCGACGGCACTGCGCGAATACGTGGAGAAGAAGCGGCGCGCCAAGGACGGGCTTCCGTTGAAGACCCGTACACGCACCGACTACTTGGCCATGCTCGAGCCCGGGAAGACATCGAAGGCAGGCAAGAAGTTCATCGATGGCGAGCTCTATCCGCTGGCGGACAAGATGCTGTCGAAGATCACGGCAGACGACATCCGTGGCATCTATACCGCGCAGCTCAAACACTCATTGCGACAGGCCGTCTATGCGATGCAGGTCATGCGTGCCGTATTGCGCTGGCACGGGGTCATTATCCCCGACAACCCGCTGGGCCGCGACACGGCGGGCCGCGACCGGATCATTCTGGCTCCGGCGAAGGGCAACCCCGCGCCGATCCCGCCGGAAAGGCTCGGTGCCTGGTGGCGAGCCGCTGGCGTTGCGCCCTCCAAGGTCGCGGCCGACTACTACCGCTTCCAACTGTTGACGGGCTGCCGAGGTGGCGAGATCCATGGCAACAAGCGTTACGACTACCCGCCGATCAAGGTCGGCGATGTCGATCTTGAGGGCGGCAAGATCGTGCTGCGGGACACCAAGAACCGGAGCGATCACAAGCTGCTGCTGTCTCGGCAAGCTCTGGACATTGCGGCTCGAGAGTGCTCGGGCCGCAAGCCCGAAGATCCCCTGTTCTCCATCGTCGATGCGCGCAAGACGCTGGCCTGGATCAACACTCGGGCCGGTACGAAGGTGCAAGGGCACGGTCTGCGAGCGACCTTCGCGAGCGTCGCCGAAGAGCTCGTGTCGGGCGGCGCGCTAAAGCGGATGCTGAACCACGCCACAGGGGGAGACGTCACCTTGGGGCACTACGTCGGGAAGAGCGAGGCGCAGTTGCGAGCCGCCTGGCAAACGGTCGCGGACTTCATCGACGCCGAGGCGGCAAAGGAAGTTCAGCCGACACCCGCGCTGCCTGCACTTGCCAGTCGGCGCGGACCGCACGGTAGCGCCGCGTCAGCAGTGGCTAAGCGTCGTCTGCCATTTCGCCGAGCGCAGGCCCTTTCGAGCGAAGGTCCCAGCCCTCAGCCAATACCCGAACGGGAATAGTTCGTTAGGGAAGGTCTGCACAACTCGGCCCACTGGCGTGCAGCTCGCATGAGTTGAGCATCGAATCGGCGGCACGACGAGCATGACGCAAACCGACCTCTGGCTGAACCTGACGACCAAGCGCACGCGTAAGCGCGAGTTCTTGGACGAGATGAACCGCGTGGCGCCGTGGGCCGATCTGGTGGCGCTGGTGGCACCGTTCGCGCCCGAGGGCAAGACGGGTCGCCCGCCGTTTGCCGCCGAGACCATGCTGCGCATTCACTTCATGCAGCAGTGGTTCGGTCTGTCGGACCCGGTGATGGAAGAGGCGCTGCAGGACACACCCATGTACCGCGAGTTCGCCAGCCTGGGCTGGACCATGCGTCTGCCCGGCGAGAGCACCATTCTTCGATTCCGCCACTTGCTCGAGCAGCACAAGCTCGCCGCCCAGATGCTGGCCGTCATCAACGACATGCTGGCGACCAAGGGCCTGATGCTGCGCGCCGGGTCGGTTCGGGCAGCGCGGGCCGCTGACGCTGCGAGGTCGGCCGCGTTCGTCTCTCGGCAAGGCTGGTTTGCAGGGGCTCAGAGATCGAGGTCGACCCAGAGTGCCGCGTGGTCGGACGCGGCGTTCTTCGGGTGGTCCAGGTCCGCATAGGTCTCCCAGCGCTTCGGGCGCACGCCGGGCCACATGCCCTGGCGCATGACACCGCCTGCCTGGGCGCGCTGGTACAGCTTGGGTGACAGCAGGATGTAGTCGATCTTGTTGCTGGCGTTGCACAGACCATAGGTGCCCGGGTGGCCGCTGTTGTCGAAGGCAGGGTGCTCGAACACGTCCTTCAGGTCGGTGTGCTTCAGCAGCGGGGACAAGGGGTCACTGTCGGGTGTGTCGTTCAGGTCGCCAACGATGGTCACCAGTTCGTCGCCGGCGGCCACCCGAGCTTCGTAGATGGCCTTGATTCGCGTCGCCTGGGCCTTGCGCTTCTTGTCCGAGGCGGTTTTGCCGCCGAAGCCTTTGCTTTTCAGGTGATTGACCAGCACCCAGAGGGTCTGGCCGCCGGGCATTTGGACGGCGTACTCGGGGCAGTCGCGAGAGAAGATGTCGTTGCCCTTGCTGTCGCAGTCGTCGACGTGGCTGCGCATCAGGCCGATGGGGTGGTTCTTGCCGGTCATCAACCCGACGTCGATGCCGCGACCGTCGTTGCCGTCGATCACCATCACGTGCCGCAACGGCTGGCCGCCGACGGCTTTGAGGATCTGGTGGTTGAACTGTTCCAGCACGGGCCGGCTCTCGGCCTCGACGACGGCCAGCACATCGGCCTTGAGGTCGTGGATGACGCGCGCGGTGTTGCGCATGGCGATCTCGTCGATCGGTTCGGTCTGGAGTTCCAGCGACCCGGCCCAGTCCGCCCGGCTTTCGGCGACGATCTCTATGCCGCCGGTCTTCGGTCGGCGCAGTAGTTGGCCGCGATTGCGGCGCAAGATGGCGAACCTCGCGTCGTCCTGCTTCTCCAACCCCAGGCGGATCATCAGCTCGCTCATGCGCTGCTTTCGGGCGGCGGTGTAGTCCAGTTCGCCCAGCAGTTCGCTCAGGGCTGCGAAGTCCTGTAGGACGGCCTTGCCTTCGTCCCAGGTGCCTAGGTTCATGGCCTTCGGCCGGTCGAAGAGGTTCTCCACGTTGTAGACGGCCAGGCGCATGGTGAGGTTTTCTCGTGGTCGGGTGAAAGGATTGTGTCGGCGACCGTGCGGCCAAGGCATCCCTCGATTCATCGACGACTTGCCGTTGGGTCAGCGCATCTTTCGAATCGGAGAGCGCTGTGATGGCGGTGGGGCCGGGCGCGTTGGGCGCCGAGCGCTCCGCTGTTCGCTGGCGCTACGGCTTGGCGGCGACCGTCGGGATGCCCAGCGATCGCCGCATTCAGGCCGACATGGGCCTGTCGGCCGCCAGCACCTGCTCGATGGTGGCCAGGGCCTGCGCGATCTGCTGCGTCGTTTTGGCGGCTTCGATGGCCAGTCGGTGGGCTTCATGGACGTCGAGGCCCGTGAGTTCGTAGCCGTGGCCCCTCGACATCCGGTGCAGTGCGGCCAGTGCAGTTTGCATGGCGAATTCGGGTTGCTTGACCAGGTGGTCCCGCGCAGTACGCGTCAGGGTCTTAGGGTCGCACGGTGAAGCCAAGGCCAGTTGCGTCGCCCGGTCGAAGAGTTTCAGGCCTTTGGCGGTGGCGAACCATTTGCCGGGCTCTCCGGGTGTCGAGGCGACAAGGTGGCCCAGCAGCGTTAGCGCTCGAGGCGGCCTGAACGAGTGCGGCCAGGCCATCGAAGCTGCGGCGCATGTCAGTGTGGCCGGCGGCAATCCACACGCGGGTGCCCGCGGGCAGGCCGATCATCGCGCCAGGGTCTCGCGCAGGACGGTGATGTCGCTGTGCAAGGTGGGCACGTCGAAGCCCGGGCGCACGACGATGTGCGCACCGAAGACTTCGATGTCGATGTGATCGGTGCGACGTGCGGCAAGAGCCGGCTTCGGGGGCGCAGGCGCCACCTCCACCGTGACCGGGATGAGCGTTGCGGCGACAGTCCGGCTCGGTGCGAAGGCCGCGGCGCGCTGGTGCGCG
>JANNGT010000146.1:0-1977 GCA_031404015.1 Gammaproteobacteria bacterium
TGGACGCTGCCGGCCAACCAGGCCGTTGCGGTCAACGCCGAGTTTGAATATTCAGTACTCGCGGTCGAGGCCGGTGCAGGCGAGGAATTGCTGATCGTCGCGTCGGAACTCGTATCGGCTGTGCTCAAGCGGGCCGATGTCGCGGCCTCGCGCGAACTCGCACGCATCAAAGGCGAGGCGCTCGAACACCTGCAGGTGCGGCATCCGTTCTACGACCGCGTCGTGCCCGTGATCCTCGGCGATCACGTCACGCTCGAAAGCGGCACGGGTGCCGTGCACACGGCGCCGGGGCACGGCCAGGAAGACTTCGTCGTCGGCAAAAAGTATGGCCTTGCGGTCGAAAACCCCGTGGGCAGCGATGGTCGCTTTCTGCCTGCCACGGAAATCTTCGCCGGCGAAAAAGTGTTTGACGCCAACAAGCACGTGGTCGAGGTGCTCGGTGAGCGTGGCGCGCTGCTGCATAACGAGGCGTTCCGGCACAGTTATCCGCATTGCTGGCGGCACAAGACGCCGGTGATCTTCCGCGCCACACCGCAGTGGTTCATCGGCATGGAGCAGGCAGGCCTGCGCGCGGCAGCGCTTGCCGAGATCGGCAAGGTCGCATGGACGCCGGGCTGGGGCGAGCAACGGATCTACAGCATGATCGCCGGGCGACCCGACTGGTGCATCTCACGCCAGCGCATGTGGGGCGTGCCGCTCGCGCTGTTCACGCACCGTGAGACGGGCGAATTGCACCCGCGCACGCCGGAACTCGTCGACCAGGTGGCAGAGCTCGTCGGTAAGGACGGCATCGACGCGTGGTTCGACCTCGATGCCGCGACGTTGCTCGGCGCGGACGCGCCGCACTATGAAAAAGTCACCGACATCATGGACGTCTGGGTGGACTCCGGCGTCTCGCATCATTGCGTCTCGCAGATTTTCCCCGAGATCCATACGCCGGCCGACCTGTACCTGGAGGGCTCGGACCAGCATCGCGGCTGGTTCCACAGTTCGCTGCTGACGTCGGTCGCGCAGAAGGGCCACGCACCCTACAAGGGCGTGCTCACCCATGGGTTCACCGTGGACGAGAAGGGCCGCAAGATGTCGAAGTCGCTCGGCAACGTCGTGCTGCCGCAAAAGGTCATGAGCACGCTCGGCGCCGACGTCCTGCGACTGTGGGTTGCTGCAACCGATTACGCCAACGAGATCAGCGTCTCGGACGAAATCCTCAAGCGCACGTCGGATTCGTACCGCCGCATCCGCAACACGGTGCGCTTCCTGCTCGGCAACATGGCCGGGTTCGATCCGGCGCGCGATGCCGTGCCCGTGGAGCAGATGGTCGCGCTCGATCGCTGGGCATTGCAGCGCACGCAGGAACTGCAGGATGAAGTGACTGCCGCCTACCGCAACTACGACTTCCACGTGATCTACCAGAAGCTGCACAACTTCTGCGTGGTCGACATGGGCGGCTTCTACCTCGACGTGCTCAAGGATCGCCTCTACACGACGCAGGCCAGGAGCCATGCGCGACGCTCGGCACAGACCGCGATGTACTGGATCGCCGAGTCCATGGTGCGCTGGCTCGCGCCGATCATGTCGTTCACGGCCGAGGAAATCTGGTCGTTCATGCCGCAGCCACGCGCGGAGTCGGTGTTCTTCGAGACGTGGGCGGAGTTGCCCGCAGCCGGTGCGTCGCAACAGCAGATCGACTGGACGAAGGTGCTGGTAGCGCGGGCCGCCGTGCTGCGCGAACTCGAACGGCTGCGCGTGGCCAACCAGATCGGCGCGCCGCTCGATGCCGAGGTCATGCTGTACGGCACGCCCGAGTGGACTGAAGCCCTGGCGCCCCTGGGCGAGGAACTGCGTTTCGTGCTGATCACGTCCGAAGCACGGGTTGCGGATGCAGCTTCGCGTCCGGCTGATGCCATCGCGACGGACGGGGAGGGCAACAGCGGCCTCTGGCTCGCCGTACGACCCTCCGAGGCGGCCAAGTGCGCA
>JANNGT010000147.1:0-4290 GCA_031404015.1 Gammaproteobacteria bacterium
CTGCATTCGAATCGCGGTGATGGGCTTCATCCGGTTTCCGGGAAACCGTCGCGAGCCACGGATGGCGAGCGCGAGCCCCCAGGGATGGGTTCACGGCGTGTTTCCCGGGAACCGGATGAAGCGCAGCACCGCGATCGCAAGTCAGCGACCAGAGGGTCAGGCCGTAACCGTAACACCGGCACCGCGACGCGGTGGACGCTCGGCCGTGGGCGGCCGACCGAAGTGACTGCGATAGCACTTCGAGAAGTGCGGCGGCGACTTGAAACCGCACGCCGTGCTGATGGCCATGACCGGCATCGACGTCTGCACCAATAACTCCCGCGCCCGCTTCAGCCGCAACTCGAGGTAGTACCGCTTCGGCACGCAATTGACGTGCCGCTGGAACAGCCGCTCGATCTGTCGTCGCGACAGCCCCGATTTGCGCGCAATCTGCTCCAGCGGCAAAGGAGTCTCGATGTTGGCTTCCATCAGCGAGGCCACCGCGATCACGCTGCGGTGCACGTTGCCCACCTGTGCGCGGAGCGGCACATACTGCCGGTCGCTCGCATCGCGCGTGCGCTCGACGATGAACTGCTCCGACACACGCGTGGAAACGTGCGAGCCGAGCTTTTCCTCGATCAGGTTCAGCATCAGCTCGAGCGGCGCCACGCCGCCGGAACAGGTGTAGCGGTTGCGGTCGATTGTGAACAGGTGGTCCGACAACAGCACACGCGGAAACTGCTCGCGCAACGCCGAGAGGTTCTCCCAGTGGATCGTGGCGTGATACCCGTCCAGCAGGCCTGCCTGTGCCAGCGCGTAGCCACCGGTGCACAGGGCGCCGAGCGGTTGGCGCTTGGCGGCCAGCCGTCGCAACGTGCTGACTAGTGCGGGGGAGACGGCCTCACGCACGTTGACGCCGCCGCACACGAACACCATGTCGACGTTTAGCGCATCGCCGAGCTTCGACGTCGGCGTCAGGGTGAGCCCGTTGCTGGCCGTGGCAGGCTCCCCGTCGAGGGTGACCACCAGCCACTCATAGGCGTTCTGTCCCGACACGCGATTGGCCATGCGCAGCGGCTCGATCGCGTTCGTCAACGCAATCATCGAATAGTCGGCGAGGGTCAGGAACGCGTAGCGCGTCCGGGGACGGCTGCTCGCGTCGGCGGCTGCAGCAGCGTCTGGCGCTGCCGTTGCCGTTGCCGCTGCAGTCGCGGTGGTCGCTGCTTTGGTCGTCGTCGTCGCGTCGCGCGTCGTCATGAACAGGACCGCCGTCTTGCGGGGAAGAGCTTTGCCCGGTCACTGTCCGGGCGGGACCGAGTATACGGCCGGCTGGCGCGTTTTTATAAGGCGTTGTCGCAAACAGAGTGTTCATGGTCAGCCCCGTTGCTAAACTGCGTGAAAACTCCGTGCCACCACCGGGATCCGCCTGCGTGGACGCGCGTCGGTCGGGGAGAGTGCCGGATGAAATCGCATGCGCGCGTCGTGGTCATCGGTGGCGGCGTGGTGGGCGTCAGCACGCTCTATCACCTGACGAAGAAAGGTTGGTCGGACGTCGTGCTGCTCGAGCGCACGGAGCTGACGGCTGGCTCCACCTGGCACGCGGCAGGGCTGCTGCCGCTCTTCAACATGAGCTACACGGTCGGCCAGCTGCACAAGTACTCGGTCGACCTGTACAAGCGGCTGCCGGCGGAGACAGGCCAGGACGTGAGCTTTCACGTGACGGGCAACCTGCGGCTCGCCACCTGTCGCGACCGCATGGACGAATACCGCAAGTACTGCGGCACGGCCAACACGATCGGCGTCCCGTTCCAGTTGATCTCGCCGGCCGAGGTCAAGGAACTGTGGCCGCTCGTGAACCTGGGTGGCGATGCCGACACGCCGGCCGTCATCGGCGCGCTCTACCACCCGGACGATGGTCACATTGCCCCGGCCGACCTGACGATGGCGCTGCGCAAGGCCGCACGCGCCGCCGGTGCCGAGATCAACGAACAGACTGAAGTGACCGGCGCGGTGCAACTGCCGAGCGGCGAGTGGAAGCTCGCGACGAACAAGGGCGAGATCACCGCCGAGCATGTCGTGCTCTGCACCGGCAACTACGCGCGCCAGACCGGCCGCATGTTCGGCCTCAAGGTGCCGGCGATTCCAGTTAACACCAGTACATCGTCTACGACGAATCCCCTGAGCTGAAGGCGTATCGCCAGTCGGGCGGCCGCGAACTCGCGGTGCTGCGCGAGCCTGATCAATCCTATTACTTCCGCGAAGAACGCATGGGCTGGATCCTTGGGCCTTACGAGGCCGGCGCGCCCGCACGTTTTGCCGACGGCGTGCCCAGCTGGTTCGGCAAGGACCTCTTTCCAGGCGAACTGGAGCGACTGCTTCCCCATGTCGAAGCCGCGCAGCGGCGCGTGCCGGGGTTGGAGCGTTGCGGCATCAAGGACATCGTCAACGGTCCAATCGCGTACACGCCCGATGGCAGCCCGCTCGTCGGGCCAGCGTGGGGCGTCAGGAACCTGTGGCTCAACGAGGGCCACAGCTTCGGCATCACGGCCGCGGGCGGTGCTGGTTGGCAACTGGCCGAATGGATCGTCGAAGGCGAGCCCGGCATCGAAATGCTGGCAGTGGATCCGCGTCGCTTCGGCGGTTACACGAGCAAGCGTTACCTCGTGGCGAAGAACGAAGAAGCGTATCGCGACGTCTTCACGATCCATTACCCGGATGAAGAGCGTCATGACGCGCGTCCGGCCAAGACGAGTCCGGTGTACGACAAGCTCAAGCGCTTAGGCGCGGTGTTCGGCCAGCGCTATGGCTGGGAACGCGCGAACTGGTTCGCGCCGGAGGGCGTCGAACCGCAAGACGTCTGGAGTTTCCGCCGCAGCAACTACTTCGAGCACGTTGGCAGTGAGTGCCGCCGCCTGCGCGAAAATGTGGGCGTGATCGACCTGTCCCCCTTCACGAAGTTCGAAGTGAGCGGCGCGGGTGCGGAAAGCTGGCTCGACAGCCTAGTCGCCAACAAGGTGCCGACCAAGGTCGGTCGCATCGCGCTGTGTCATGCGCTGACGCAGCGGGGCGGCATTCGTTCGGAATTCACGATCACCAAGCTGGCCGAGCACCACTACTACGTGGTGAGCGCGGGCGCCGCCGAACGCTACGACTCGGACTTCCTGCAGAAGCGCCTGCCGACGGATGGCAGCGTGACGCTGCGCAACATCACGGGTTCGCGCGGCGTGTTCGTGCTGGCCGGCCCGCGTGCGCGCGACGTCATGGCCAGGCTCACCGACACGGCGCTCGACAATGCCTCGTTCCCGTGGCTGACGGGCCAGGTCATCGAAGCCGGTCTCGCCACGGACGTGTACGCGCTGCGCGTCAATTTCGTCGGTGCGCTGGGCTGGGAACTGCATTTCCCGATCGAATATGCGCACGGTCTGTTCGACGCCATCTTCGCCGCGGGCGAGGAGTACGGCATCGGCATGGCCGGCATGCGCGCGATGGAGTCGCTGCGCATGGAGAAGTCGTACCGCATGTGGGGCAGCGATCTCACGCGTGACAACACGCCGCTCGAAGGCGGCCTGGCGCGCTTCGTGCGCATGGAGAAGGGGGCGTTCATGGGGCGCGAGGCGCTCGAGCAGCAGCTCAAGAACGGCGTGCCGCTCGGGTTCGTCACGCTCGAAGTGCACGGCGTCACGGATGCGGATCCGCTCGGCAACGAGCCGATCTTCACGGCCGACGGAACGTTGGTTGGGCGTGCCACGTCAGGTTATTACGGTCATTGCCTGCGCAAGAGCCTCGCGATCGGTTACGTGAAGCCCGAGTTCGCGGCGGTCGGCACCGAACTGCAGATCGAAGTGCTCGGCGAGCGTAGGCGCGCGACCGTGCTGGTCGATTCGCCGTACGATCCGCAGAACGCCGACCTGAGGGCCTGATGCGGAAGTTCTCCGGCTGGACATTGCTTAAGGAAGCGTTCGGCGGCCAACAGGGCTGGACGCCGCAATGGCGGCGCGCGGCCCCGCAGGGCGAATACGACGCCATCATCATCGGTGGCGGCGGGCACGGGCTTGCCGCGGCGTATTACCTCGCGTCCGAGCACGGCATCACGCGCACGGCTGTGCTGGAGAAAGGCTGGATCGGCGGCGGCAACACGGGCCGCAACACGACCATCATCCGTTCGAACTACCTGTTCGACGAAAGCGCCGCGCTGTACGACCATGCGCTGAAGCTTTGGGAAAACCTGTCGCAGGTGCTCAACTACAACGTGATGTTCTCGCCGCGCGGCGTGCTGATGCTGGCGCACACGGTGCATGACGTGCAGGTGGC
>JANNGT010000148.1:0-3235 GCA_031404015.1 Gammaproteobacteria bacterium
CGCTCGCGTTGGCATCGGGCTCGTGCCCGAATGCAGCTTCATGCAACGGCAGGTTCAAGAGGAACGTCGCACCTTGGCCCAGCCCGGCACTTCTGACCTCGATCTGGCCGCCGTGGAGTTCCACCAGCTGCTTCACGATCGCGAGACCCAGCCCTAAGCCGCCATGACGGCGCGCGCTGGTGTTGTCGGCCTGGCGGAATCGGCTGAAGACCTCCGGGAGGAATTCCGGCGCGATCCCCTCGCCATCGTCGGTCACGCTGATCTCGACGAGGCCGCCGTTGCGCCGCACCGCGACCACGATGTGTCCCGCCTCCCGCGTGAACTTGATCGCATTGGCCAGCAGGTTCCCGAGCACCTGCTGCAGGCGTGTCTGGTCGCCCTGCACGATCAGCGGTTCAGAGCCGATCTCGAGGCTGAGGTTAAGGTGGCGCGCAGCGGCAGCCGGTCGATGCGACGCGACGGCCTGGTCCAGCAGTTCGACGAGGTCGAGGGGCCGCATATCGAGCGCCACGCGTCCCGAGACGATGCGGCTCATGTCGAGCAAGTCGCCGATGAGCTTCGACAGCGCCATGCCGTTGTTGATGATCAGCGCGAATCCCTTGCGCAGGTCCTCCTCGCCGGCCCCGTACTTGCGTGCAAGGATGCGGCTCCAGAGCACGATGACTGAAAGTGGCGTGCGCAGTTCATGCGACAGCGTGGCCAGGAACTCGTCCTTGGCGCGGGTTGCGGTTTCGGCTTCAGCGCGCGCAGCACGTTCGCTCTCGAGCAGCATCTCGCGCCCGGCCTCAAACGCATGCCGCTCGGTGATGTCGTTGCTGGTGCCCGCAAACGTCAGCAATTCGCCGTCCGGACCAATACGCGGGACGCCATGCGACTCCACCCAGCGCCACTCACCGTCCGCGCGGCGCACGCGCGTCGAAGCGTGAAACGCAGTCTTGTCGCGGACTGCAGCGAGGAATTGGCCGCTGTACGGCCCACGGTCTTCTTCGTGCAGCACGACCTGCCAACCGACACGCCGCGCGCCTTCCTGCGTCATCCCGAAAAACTCTTCCCAACGCCGGTTAACGAACAGGATCTTGCCCGTTGCATCGTGCACCCAGATCATGAGCGGAACGCTGTCCGCCATGACCTTGAAGCGCTCCTCGCTTTCGTGCGCCGCGGCGGCCACGGCTTCCGCGCGCGCGCGGGAACGCCGCGTGGATTCCACCAACGCGATGATCACTGCGTTCGCCGCCAGGAAAATCCCGATACTGGACAGGAACAGGTACTCGGTCGCCGGCTCCGGGTACAACAGATACGAAACGACCGCGGACGCAGCGGCGGCCAACGCGCCGTGGCGCCAGCCACAGAGCATCGCAACCACGAGGATCGCCGGAAAGTACGTCAGGAAGGGAAAATGGCCCGACCAGTAGTTATCCAGTGGCCAGCGCAGCAGGGCAGCGAGCCCCACCGCCACGGCGACAATGGCCAGAAGCTTGAACTGGTGCACCCAGTCGTTCGCTGCGCTTTGCTGCGACGACCTGATTTGCGGCATGTATGGGATGCTTCCGCTTTTCACGTTCCAGTAGTCTCAGTGCGCGCATGGGTGTGCGCCCGCGCGCATTTTATCAGCCCAAACTGGCGGGGCCATGGTCGGGCTGTAGGACGAGGACGACAATTGGCAATAAATTTGCTGGACTGAGAACGTCGGCCGCTCGTCTACTGCGGCACGCTGGGTCGGATGCGCGTCAACTCCACGTAGCTGAAGTCGAATGCGTGGCGGTCGTCGGAGAAGCGACGCTCCAGCAAGCGTTGTTCCCAGTCTCCTGTCGCAAGCGACGGAAAGAAAGTGTCGGCATTGACAGCAGCATGCACGCGGGTCAGGTGAATCACGTGCGTGTGCGGCAGCGCCAGGCAGTAGATTTCTGCTCCGCCAATCACGCAGACCTCCGCCACGTCGCCCGCCTTGGCCAGAGCCGCGTCGAACGAGTCGACCACCAGCGCGCCGGCCAGCGTCAATCCCGGCTGGCGCGAGACGACGATGTTCAGGCGGCCGGGCAGCGGCTTGCCGATCGAGTCCCACGTCTTGCGGCCCATGACGATCGGTTTACCCATCGTCAGGACCTTGAAGCGCTTCAGGTCGTCCGGTAGCCGCCACGGCAGGCCGCCGTCGAGACCCATCGCACCACGCTCGTCCGTCGCAACGACGATCGAGACGATGCGCGGTACAGCAGGCGAGTCCGGCGGCACCGGTGTCTCAGGCCTTGGCAGCTCGCCCGGCTTTCGCGGCGGCCCTCTTTCTCGCGGCCGCCTTCTTCCGCTTCTTGCGCACGTCGACGGCTTCGCGGTCGAGCATCGTGCCGCGGCATGCGGCTGCGCCGCAACGGCACGCATACAGCTTCAGCTCCACGGGATCGTCCGTGGTCTCCCACGTGAGCTGGTAGTCGTACCCGAGTTCCTCGCCGGGCTGGATCGTGCGCGTCGCCTCGATGAAGACGCGGCGGCCTTCGATGATGGTTTCGCAGTTCGCCTCGCACTTGTGGTTGATAAAGCGCGCGGCATTACCGCCAATGCCTGCGTCGATGCACAGTTCGTCATCGACGACGAACAGGAACGTGTGGCCGTCGTCGTCGGCTTTCATCTCGTAGCGCGTGTCGGCTTCTTCGTGCGTAATGCGGTCGCCGATGTACTCGATGATGCGCGTGCCGCTGCGGATGCGGCGCGCGGCGTACACACCGCGGCCGTGGATGCGCGAACGCTTCACGACGTACAGCGGATTCGGATCGGCCGTCGTCGTGCGCGCCTTCTTGGCCGCGTGGCGCATGTGCGCATGGTGGGTGGCAGCCGGCTTCGACCTCGACGCAGGGGTCGCGGATTTCTTGTTCGACGGAGTCTTCTTCATACGGCGATGGGAGCCTTGATCGCGGGGTGGGACTGGTAGCCGGCGAATTCGAAATCTTCGTAGCGATAGTCGAAGATCGAATCGGGCCGACGCTTGATGACGAGCTGCGGCAGGGGGAGCGGCTCACGCGAGAGCTGCAGGCGTGCCTGTTCGATGTGATTAACGTACAAGTGGGTGTCGCCGCCGGTCCACACGAACTCGCCCACGTCCAGGCCGCACTGCTGCGCGAACAGGTGAGTGAGCAAAGCATAGGTTCGGCCGGCGCCATCAACGCCGCGGTGCTGGCGGTGGACGCGGGCGATTTCCGCCGCGGCGTGCGGCGGTTGATGACGGTGTGGAAGAATTTTCGCGTGC
>JANNGT010000149.1:0-2159 GCA_031404015.1 Gammaproteobacteria bacterium
GCCGCGCACGAATTCCTGCCAGGCGGCGTGCCGCTGCTCGATGCGCGTTGTCAGTGAGGCGTCGCCTCCCATGCGGGCCAGGTAGGGCGACGCATCGAGCAACACCAACAGGCGCGACCCGGTATCAGCGCGATCCCGCCGAGCGCGTGCGCGTTGCAACACGGCGCCGTGGTTTTCAACTTCGGGCGTGGCGGCCAGATTGAACAGGAGCACGTTGAGGTCGCCGCCCTGCGGGTCGGTCGCATCGTCCATTGCAGCTTCGTTCCCATACTCGATGACCGGCGCGAACTCGACGCGCGTGTCCGGGCCGCATACCGCACGCAACAGGCGTTGCACGCCCTGCTCAGTCGCGACGCCAGGTCGGTAGGCCACCGCGGCCAGCCTTACGGACTGTGCCGGCAACGCCGCATCGCTCCCGTCGAGTACCTGGCGGGCGTACGTCAGCAGCGATTCCGGCGGCGCGATCCTGTGCCGCTCGTCGCGGAGGCGCACCGTCGCCCACAGGGCCAGCAGCAGGCGCGGCAGTACCACGTACAGGATCGCCGTTGCGGACATCAGGTGGATCCACGGCGCGGCGCGGCTCCCACCCTGCCCATTGCGCCAGTGCAGCTCGGCTATCGCATTCGTATCCGCGGGGAGCGCGATCCCCGTGACGAGCGACGCCGGGCCATAGACCCAACCGAGCAGCGCACGGATCTGCGCAGGACCGAGGAACGTGCTCTCCCAGCCCGCGCGGTATTCGAGACCGACGCCGCGCAGGTAGAAGCCTGCGATCAGGCCCGTCGCCACTGCCGCGGACCCCGCGTGAAACAGACGCCGGCCCTGCTGCGACAGCGCTGGTTGCGCCAGCGGCCACCATTCGGCAGAGAACTTGCGCAACGCAGCCGACAGCGGCCGATGGTAAAACGATGACTGCTTGATCAATCGCGCGGCCCGTTGCCAGCCCCAGCGCGCGGGCCACAGCGTCCATGCAGGCCATCCGCGAGGGGCGCCGCTGCGCGCACGGCCTGCACGCGGTGCGGAGACCATCAGCACCGTGTAGACGACCAGGTTCCACAGCACGACGCCGAGCAGCGGAAACGCCAGGACCTCGATGCGCACGCGGCTGTCATAGAGCGACAGCAGCACCCCAGCGACGAAAGCGACCAGCAGGACCAGCCAACCGGATGTCGACAGTTGCGATTCGAGCTCGAGCGTGCGCGTGACGACGGGGTGCCGCTCAGCCAGCCTGGCCTGCAGCGCCTGTGCCCGGGCCGCAAGCACGCGCCAAGCCTGCTCGGGAGCCTGACCTGCCACAGCAGGATGCAGACGCAAGGCATCCCGCGTCGCCGCGTCACGCTCCGCGAGCGGCAGCACCGAGCCGTCTGGGTCCTGCTCCTCGACATTCTTCACGAGCAGGATCGATCGCAACGCGTTCGCGTCCATTCGACTCCACAATACGCACACAGCGGATTTTTTTACCCGCGGCCAGTCTAGCAAGACCGTCGCGACCTCGGACGTCATGGTATTTTGCGCGGCCGAGGGAGTCCCGCCGTGTTTCGCCGATTCGAACGACTGGTCGATACCTACCCCGACACGCCGCCGGTGACGCCGCCGCGCGCGTTTTTTGCATTCCTCTGGCAATGCACGGCCGGCCTGCGTCCTTACATCCTGCTGATGACCCTGTGCACCGCAGCGATTGGCGCATTTGAAGCCATGCTGTTTGCAATGCTGGGCCAGCTCGTCGACTGGCTCTCCTCGACCAAGCCTGCCGAGCTGTGGGCGACCGAGCGCGATCAACTGTTGCTGCTGCTCGGCGTACTGGCGGCCAGCCCGCTCGTCGTCGCGTTGTTTGCACTCCTCAAGTACCAGGTGCTGTTCGCGAACTTTCCGATGCGGCTGCGGTGGAACTTCCACCGTCTCATGCTCGGCCAGAGCATGAGTTTCTACCAGGACGAGTTCGCCGGCCGTGTCGCGACCAAGGTCATGCAGACGGCGCTGGCCGTGCGCGACGCCTGGCTCACTGCCACGGACATCCTCGCCTTCATCGTGATCTATTTCGTGACGATGCTCGTGATCGTCGGCACGTTCAACCTCACGATGCTGCTGCCGTTCGTCGGCTGGCTCACGCTGTATACGCTGGCGCTGGTCTATTTCGTGCCACGCCTCGGCAAGGTGGC
>JANNGT010000150.1:0-2866 GCA_031404015.1 Gammaproteobacteria bacterium
GCTGCCGGGTTTGTAGATGATGCGGACCTTGCCCGCGTCGCCCGCGCCTTGCCTGACCTTGCCGATCAGGCGCAGGTTGTTCGTGGAGATGCGCAGACCGTATTTGGGGTCGGTGCCGTAATACGTGCCTGGATCCACGAGGATGGTGTCGCCGGACGAGGCTTTATCCACCGCGGCCTGGATGGAGCCACCGTTGGCGACGCGATGGACGGCCGCGTTGGCGCCCGTCGACAGCGCAAAGAGCGCGATGCCGAGCGCAGCAACGACAGGACGGAATTTAAGCGTGGTCGTCATTCAAAGTTCCCCTGTGCATCCCCGCGCGCGTCCGTTGATCCCTGGCGGGTTTCTAATTGAGTGGCGCAACGGCCACCGTTTGTTTTCCCGATTCTTGTTCCTTCGTGCCTCTCATGTCAAATCCAAGACTTATGTCAAATGGGTCTCGTTTGACGTTGTGACAACCGGTCACCACAATCGCCGCAAAATGAAGACACATAAGAATTTGCGCGTCCGCAGCCGGACCGGCCACGCAGTGTGCGGCCTCTTGCTCGCGGCTGCTCTGGCCCTGAGCGCCTGCAGCAAGCAGCCTGCCGAGACCAGGCTCGCCTTTCCGAGCCAGGCCGCTGGCGCCATCGCGATCACCTATCCGCTGGACGAGACGCTGTTCCCGCCCGAAATCGTAGCGCCGACCTTCGTCTGGAGCGACAAGACGGAAGGCGTTGCCAACTGGACCGTGCTGGTGCGACTGCACGGCCAGGACGAGGTACTGCGATTCCCGACGTCGGAGCCGAGCTGGCGCCCTGCTGCGGCCGACTGGGCCAGGATCAAGCAACAGAGCGTCGAACATGCGGCAGAAGTGGCGATCGTCGGCCTCGGCGGTCAGAGCAAGGCCGCCTCTGCAGCGACCGTTCGCATCCGCACGTCCAAGGATCCCGTCGGCGACTCCATCTTTTATCGCGAGGTTCCGCTGCCGTTCCTCAGTGCAGTCCAGGACCCGTCGCGCATCCGCTGGCGTTACGGCGCGGTCGACTCCGAGGCACAACCGCCCATCGTGCTCGAGGACCTGCCAGTCTGCGGCAATTGCCATTCGTTCTCGGCCGACGGCAGCGTGCTCGGCCTCGACGTGGATTACGGCAACGACAAAGGCGCTTACGCGGTGCTGCCCGTCACCAAGCAGATGGTGCTGGACGACAAGAAGATCATCACGTGGAGCGATTTCAAGAAGGGCGATGGCGAGACCACGTTCGGACTGCTCTCGCAGGTTTCGCCCGATGGCCGTTACGTGATCAGCACGGTCAAGGACCGCGCGGTGTTCGTGGCGACGCCGGACATCTGGTACTCCCAGCTGTTCTTCCCGATCAAGGGAATCCTGGTCGTCTATGACACGAAGACGGGCAAGTACCAGGCACTGCCCGGCGCCGACGACCCCGAGTACGTACAGAGCAACCCGACCTGGAGTCGCGACGGCAAGTGGATCGTGTACGCGCGCACGAAAGCGTATCGCAAGGACGTCGTGGCCCACGCGAAGTCGGTGCTGTTGAGCGAGAAGGACGTGCCTGAGTTCGTCAACGACAAGGAGCCGTTCAAGTTCGACCTGTACCGCATCCCGTTCAACGAGGGCCGGGGCGGCAAGGCCGAGCCGCTCGAGGGCGCCTCGCACAACGGCAAGAGCAACTACTTCGCGAAGTTTTCGCCGGACGGCAAGTGGATCATTTTCTGCAAGGCCGAGAACTACATGTTGCTGATGCCGGACAGCGAGCTCTTCATCATTCCGGCCGAGGGCGGTGAAGCGCGACGCCTGCGGGCCAACACGCCGCGCATGAATTCATGGCACAGCTGGTCGTCCAACGGCCGCTGGCTCGTTTTCTCGTCAAAAGCCAACAGCGCCTACACCCAGCTCTTCCTGACCCACATCGACGCGAACGGCGAGTCCACGCCGCCGGTCGTGCTGGAGCGTTTCACAAGCCCCGACCGCGCCGCCAACATCCCGGAGTTCGTGCCGCTGCCCGCCGACGCCATCGCAAAGATCAAGGAGCAGTTCGTCGATGCCTACTCGTTCCTGCGCGCGGGCATGGCCAACGAACGGACCGGCAACTACCCGGCCGCCGTCAAGGCGTACGAGCGCGGTCTCGCCGTCGAACCGGCCAACGTCGAACTCCTGAATGCGCTGGGGTTCTCGCTGTTCCAGCAGGGCAAGAGCAAGGAAGCGGTCGTCCCGCTGGAGAAAGCACTCACGATCGACCCGAAGCACTGGAAGTCGCACAACAACCTTGCGTTGGCATCGATCGACATCGGCGAGTTCGAGGTGGCCGAAGCCCATTTCCGCGATTCGCTCGCCATCAATCCGCAGCCTGCGATTTACAGTGATCTCGGCTTTGTGATGGAAAAGCAGGGCCTGTTAGACGAGGCCGAAAAGTCCTACCGCCAGGCGATCAAGCTCGACAGCGGGTTGGCGTCGGCGCACTTCAACCTGGGCGCGTTGCTCGCGCGCGGCGGCCAGTTAGATGAGGCCGAACGCCATCTGCGTAGCGCCGTCGCCAAAGACCCGTCGAATGCGGCCGCGCAACAGGCATTGGCGCAGGTGCTCGAAAAACTGGGACGACGGACGCGGCTGTAAAGAAGCGCCGCTAGCCCCAGCCTCGTTTCCACTGCGTGGCATCGGTCAGCTCCCGCCACGGCAGCACTCGGACCTTTTTCGAGTGCACTGCCTCGAGTTCGATCGAAACCACAGGCGAACCCGGCGGCTCGGGATCGACGATCCCGGTGACGAGGAAATGCTTCTCCTTGTTGCGCGGATTCACGGCCGTCCACTTGGAGTGCAGCAGCTTCCTCGGATTCAACGGGGTGGATTGGGATGGCACTCAGTCGC
>JANNGT010000151.1:0-4062 GCA_031404015.1 Gammaproteobacteria bacterium
CCTGGCCTTGCTGATCTTGCCGCTGCTGGCCTTGATGCTGCCGCTGCTGCGCCTGCTGCCTTGGATGCGTACATGGCGTCAAAGCAGGCGGCTTTATCGGCACTACGGCGAACTGAAGTTTCTGGAACAAGAGCTGCTGATTCAGCGCTTGAGCCACTCCGCGACGAAGTCGGGGAGATCCGTCGACACCTTGGACGTGAACTGAGGCGGACGCTTCTCCAGGAACGCCCGCACGCCCTCGGCCCCGTCCCCCTGGCTCAGGTGCCACATCGCAAGCGAGTCGACCCGGTGGGCCTCAAGCGGATGTGATTGCGCGCCATTGCGATAAATGAGCTGGCGCGCCAGCGCCGCGGCCACCGGCGAACGATTGTCGATGAATCGGTGCGCCAGCTTCCGCGCCTCATCGAGCAGCGTGTCGCCGGGCACGGCGGCCTTGAGTAAACCTGCACGCACGCCTTCGACGGCATCGAACGGCTCCGCCGTGTAGACCCATTCCAAGGCCTGCGGGATGCCGACCAGTCGCGGCAGGAACCAGCTCGAGCAGGCTTCCGGCACGATGCCGAGACGGCCAAACACGAAGCCGATCTTCGCGCCCTCGGCTGCCAGACGCACATCCATGGGCAGCGTCATCGTGGCGCCGATGCCCACCGCGGCCCCGTTGATCGCACCGATCACCGGCTTCATGCAGTCGTAGATCGCGAGTACGACTCGGCCGCCGGTGTCACGTACGCCGCGCACTATCGCCGCATCGTCGAGCCGGTTGTGCATGTCGGCGAAGGTGGGGTGCTGGGACTCGTCGAGCCCGAACACGTTGCCGCTGGTCGCGAGGTCCATGCCGGCACAGAACGCGCGACCCGCGCCGGTCACGATCACTGCGCCCACGGCGTCGTCCGCGCTCGCGCGCCGGAAGGCATGCTCGAGTTCGTCCGCCATGGTGACGGTGAAGGCGTTGAGGCGCTCGGGACGGTTGAGCGTCAGCGTCAGGACGCGGTCGCTGACGGTGTAGTCGATCGTTGTGTAAGTCATGGCGAATAGCGCGTGTCCGCCCAGGACGGGCGCGCCATTGTAGTCGGCGCAGGTCGGTGCGCCCCGTCGAAAATCCAACAGGAACAGGCAGTTGAGGCGGGTGAGTGCTAAAGTAGGCGCGAATTTGGCGCAAAACAGGAGAATGTCCCCTGTTTCAGAGTGGTGCCCAGGAGAGGACTCGAACCTCCACGGTGTTACCCGCTAGTACCTGAAACTAGTGCGTCTACCAATTCCGCCACCTGGGCTTCGGTCGCGGCAGGGCCCCGGGGACCGTGCTGGAAGGTGGCGCAATTTACTGGCGGCCCCCCGGACTGTCAATGAAAGGAACGATGACTAGAGAAAGAAACAGGCGCGGTTCGACCAAAACTCCGCGCGACAACGCAGCGCAAGCCCGCACCCGTGCGGCCGGGCGCGCACCGGTGTCACCCGAGTTCGCCGTGTTAAACGTGCTGCGCAAAGCGGCCCGACCGTTGCGGCTCGATGAAATGACCGCAGCTTTTGGCCCGGCAGGCGCGGCGCAGGCCGAGCAGGAACTGGCGCAGCTGCTGAAGCGCGGCGAAGTCATGCTCAATCGCCGCGGGCAGTATTGCCTGCGCGAGCAGCTCGCCGGCCTCGTGGTCGGCACGGTGCAGGGAGCGCGCAACGGCGACGGGCAGCTGCTTCCCGATGACGGCTCCGCCGCGATCTACCTGCCGGCCGCGCAGATGCGCGAAGTGATGCACGGCGACCGGCTCGCAGTCCGTATCGAGGCGACGCGCTTCCGCGGCAAGGCGCAAGGCACGATCGTCGAAGTGCTCGAGCGTCGCACGAAGGAAGTCGTTGGGCGGCTCCGCGTCGAAAACGGCATCGCCTATCTCACGCCCGACAACGCACGCATTCCGCACCGC
Source organism: Gammaproteobacteria bacterium (assembly GCA_031404015.1). Lineage (GTDB taxonomy): Bacteria > Pseudomonadota > Gammaproteobacteria > Steroidobacterales > Steroidobacteraceae > RPQJ01. The sequence continues at coordinate 1,914 of JANNGT010000151.1, forward strand.
GTGCTCGTGCCGAGCCAGCAACTCGGCGACGCAGTGGATGGGCAGATCGTGATGGTCGAGCTGACACACCAGCCATCGCGGACGACCGGTCCGGTCGGGCGCGTCTCGCGCATCCTCGGCGATCACGGCGCGCCGGGCATGGAAACCGAGATTGCGGTCCATTCGCACAACCTGCCGTACGAATTCCCCGCGGCCGTCGTGGACGAAGCGGAAGCGTTCGGCACACGCATTCCACAGGATGCAATCGCGGGGCGGGAAGACCTGCGAGCGATCGACCTCGTCACGATCGACGGCGAAGACGCGCGCGACTTCGACGACGCGGTCTGGTGCGATCGCAGCAAGAGCGGCGGCTGGCGCGTGATCGTGGCGATCGCAGACGTCGCGCACTACGTGCGCCCGGGCAGCCCGCTCGACGTCGAGGCGCGTGAGCGCGGCACCTCGGTGTATTTTCCCAATCGCGTGATCCCGATGCTGCCGGAGGCGTTGTCGAACGGCCTCTGCTCGCTGAAGCCCGATGAAGACCGCCTGTGCCTGTGCTGCGAATTGCGCGTGGGCGACGATGGTCGCATCACCCGCTCGCGGTTCTTCGAAGGCGTGATGCGCTCGGTCGCGCGGCTGACGTACCGCGACGTCGGTGAGTTCCTCGAAAAGCCCGCGGCAAAGCATGCGCCCAGGCTCGAAGCCGTGCGGGACCGACTGCTGGCGCTGCATGGCGTGTACAAGTCGTTCCTGCGCGCGCGCTCGGGTCGCGGCGCGCTCGAACTCGACACGCCGGAGCTCAAGCTCAAGTTCGACGAACAAGGCCGGGTCGCCGCACTCGTCGAATACCCGCGCAACGATGCGCACCGATTGATCGAAGAATGCATGATCGCGGCGAACGTCGCCGCGGCACGGTTCCTCGACCGCTACAAGGTGCCCACGCTGTATCGCGTGCACGGCCTGCCGGAACTCGACAGGCTCGAGACGCTGCGCACGTTCCTGCGCGAATTCGGCCTGTGGTTGCCGGCCCCCGATGAGATTACGCCGGATCACCTGCGCGACCTCCTGCAGAAGATCGGCGATCGACCCGATGCGGGTCTCATCGCGACGGCCGTGATCCGCACGATGCCGCAGGCGGTCTATCAGCCGGGCAATATCGGCCATTTCGGCCTCGCACTCGAGCATTACGCACACTTCACGTCGCCGATCCGCAGGTATCCCGACCTCGTCGTGCACCGTGGCATCCGCCAGGTGCTGCGCGAACGCGATCCACGCGAGCTCATCGAGTGGCACGGTGCTTTCCCGGTGCTCGGGCAGGATTGTTCGTTCCGCGAGCGGCGCGCCGACGAGGCGACGCGCAGCGCGGTGGCATGGCTCAAGTGTTTCTACATGCAGGATCGCATCGGCGAGGAATACGACGGCATCGTCTCGGGGGTCGTCGATTTTGGCTTGTTCGTGCAGCTCGAGGGGTTGCAGGTCGACGGCCTGCTGCACGTGTCGGCATTGGGCGAGGATTATTTCGGCCGCGACAGCTCCGGCTTCCGCATGATTGGCCGCAGCTCCGGCAAGGTGTTCAAGCTCGGCGACCGGCTGCGCGTGCGCGTGACCAACGTATCGCTCGACGATCGGCGGGTCGACTTCGAACTTGCCGGCGACATGGCGGTGGCCCGCAAGCCCAGCGCAGGACGGTTCCAGCGCCAGGGCGCCAAGCGGCGACGTCGCTGATGCCGCGCCAGCACCACGATCGCGCTCCGTCGGCGGGATCGTCGGCGAACGTTGCCTACGGCATCCACACGGTGCGCGTGCTGCTGCAGCGTGCGCCGCAACGGGTGCGGTGCGTGTGGTTGTCGTCAGCGAGCGATGCTGCATCGCGGCTGCAGGAGCTGCGCACGCTCGCAGCGCACGCCGCCGTCGAGACAGAGGAAGCGGACGACGCACACCTCGACCGGCTGGCTGGCGGGGAACGCCATCAGGGGGTCGTCGTGGAACTCACGCCGCGCGCCGGCGACCCCGAAACGCAACTCGAGGAAGCGCTCGAAGTGCTCAATGGCGCTCCGCCATTGCTGCTCGTGCTGGATGGCGTCACTGACCCGCACAATCTCGGCGCCTGTTTGCGCAGTGCCGACGCTGCCGGTGTCGCCGCCGTCATCGTACCGCGCGACCGCGCCGC
>JANNGT010000152.1:0-8494 GCA_031404015.1 Gammaproteobacteria bacterium
ACCGAGGCCCTGGCATGAACGTCGAACAGGAACGCAGCCGCTCCTTGTGGATGGACCTGCCGGAGATCGACGTTCCCCCTCTCTTGACGGACCTCGACACCGACGTCCTCGTGATCGGCGCCGGTATCGCGGGTCTCTCGACAGCGTTCGAGTTGATGCTGTCGGGTCGCAGCGTGACCGTGGTGGATCGCGGCCGTCCTGGCAGAGGCATGACTGCTCGCACCAGTGCGCATCTCGCATTCGAAATCGACGACTACTACCGCGAACTGATCAGCCACCGGAACGTGGAGGCGGCCCGACAGTATTACGCGAGCCAGGCTGCTGCCGTGGACCGGATCGAGGAAATCGCTGCGAGCGAAAGCATCGACTGCGACTTCGCGCGCGTCGATGGCTACCTGGTCCCGGCCTGGGACGAGGACGTCGCGGACTTGCGCAAGGAACTGGACGCCGCGGCGCAGGCGGGCTTTGGCGACGCCGAATGGCTGGAGCAGGGTCCGGCACCGTGGTCCGGCCGGCCGGCGATTCGCTTTCCACGCCAGGCACGCTTTCACCCGCTCAAGTACGTGTACGGTCTGCTCGCGGTGCTGCGGGCACGAGGCGTGCAGGTGTTCGGCTCCACGCCGATCGTGACGCTTGACGAAAACGACGGGATCGTCACGGCGACTTGCGAGGCTGGAAGGCGCATCACGGCCAAGGCAGCGGTAGTGGCAACCAATTCGCCGTTTCACCTGACGATCCCGATTCACACCAAGCAGGCACCGTATCGCACGTACGTCCTCGCGGCGGATGTCGCCAAAGGGACGGTACCCGATTCGCTGGTGTGGGACACCCTCGAGCCCAGCTACCACTACGCGCGCATACAGCCGGGCGTAGAGCATGACCAGCTGATCGTTGGCGGCGAAGATCACAAGACGGGCGAGGAAGACGATGTGTCGTCGCGATTCGCGCGGCTCGAGCAATGGGCTCGCGCGCTGTTTCCTGAAGTGGGTGCGGTCACGCACCGCTGGTCGGGTCAGGTCATGGAGCCGTCGGATTACGTGCCTTTCATCGGGCTCAGCCCGAAACACAAGCGGGTGTGGCTCGTCACGGGCGACAGCGGCGAAGGCCTGACGACGGGAGTTACTGCGTCGCTGATCCTGCGCGAGCAGGTGAACGGCGGCCAGCATCCCTGGGGCGGTTTGTACGACCCGTCACGCTCGATGCTGCATGGCCTGCGCGAATACGTTACCGAGAACCTCGATGCGACCCGGCACTGGGCAGCGCACCTCGGCCGCGGCGACATCGAGTCACTGGACCGGCTGAATCCGGGGCAGGGTGGCATCGTCAAGCTGCAGGGCGAAGCGGTGGCGGCCTATCGGACCCCGCAAGGTGACCTGCACCTGCGCAGCGCAACGTGCACGCATGCTGGCTGCGTCGTGCGCTGGAACGGCTTCGAACGCTGCTGGGACTGCCCGTGCCACGGTTCGCAGTTCTCGGTGGAAGGCGAGCCGTTGCAGGGCCCGGCCACCAAGCCGCTCGAAGTGTACGAACCGCCGACGGAGCGACGCAAAGCATCCAACGAGTAGCGTTCGATCGTCAGTCCGCCATCGTGCCGATGCCAACCCTCGTGTCGAGTGCGATGCCGGCGAGTTCGTAGCCGCGACGGAAATCCTGCACGTGGCGCGTCATCCACGACTCGGCCTCGTCCGGTTTGTGTTCACGAATCGCTTCGACGATGCAGCGCTGTGCCACGAGGATGCGTGTGCGGCCTTGCGGCACCCGGTCGATCATGCGTCGCAGCGAGGGCGCAAGCAGCCGCATGACGGGCTGCATCGCGAGCTGCAACACACGGTTGCCGCTCAGTTCGGCGAGCTTGCCGAAGAACTCGACCACGTGCGTGACGGCACCCTCTGCCGCACGAGCGGTTTCGACTGCGCTCACGATGGCTTCCAGTGCAGCGAGATCGGCCGCGCTGCCGCGCTCGGCGGCGAGCGCAGCGACACGCGGAGCCACGGCGCGCATGGCCTCCCACAGCTCGATGAACGTGACGTCGTCCAGCGCCAGGGTGCGCCCAACGCGCGAGGCGGTTTCGGCGTGCCCCGGACGCATGACCTTCAACCGCTTGGCACCGCCTTCGCGGCCCACGAGCCCGGCCGACTCGAGCCGTCGCAATGCCTCGCGTACCGTGGAACGATTCACGGCGAATTGTTCGGCCAGTTCCGTCTCGGTGGGCAGGGCATCGCCCGGTCGCAGGCTGCGGCGCAGGATCTTCTGCTCGATGACCGTAGAGATGCGGTGCGACGCTGACTGCCGCGTGAGGGGCTCGAACAGGGGATCCTTGTAGGAGGGGGCTGTTTCGGTCATTGCGCATTCCGATTGACGGATAGTCCGATTGTCGGACAATATAGTCCTGCCTTTTAATCCATGCAACCCGGGGGCGCCGCCATGTTCGACTTCGACTTTGGTCTCGGTGAAGACATTGACCTGCTGCGCTCCACCGTGCGCGAGTTCTCGGCGACAGAGATCGCACCGCGCGCCGCCGACATCGATCGCAGCAATGCATTTCCCATGGACCTCTGGCGCAAGTTCGGCGACCTCGGCCTGCTCGGCATCACGGTGTCCACGGAGTTCGGTGGCGCCGGCATGGGCTACCTCGCGCACGTGATCGCGATGGAAGAGATCAGCCGCGCGTCCGGCAGCGTCGCGCTTTCGTACGGCGCCCATTCCAACCTGTGTGTGAACCAGATCCATCGCTGGGGCACGCAGGCGCAGAAAGAACGTTACCTGCCGCAGCTGCTGTCCGGTGAGCACGTCGGCGCGCTCGCGATGAGCGAGCCGGGATCGGGCTCGGATGTCATGAGCATGCGCCTGCATGCGCGCCCGCAAGGCGACCGCTACGTGCTCAATGGCAGCAAGTTCTGGATCACCAACGGCCCCATCGCCGACACACTCGTGGTCTACGCGACGGTTGACCCAGCCGCCGGCACCAAGGGGGTCACCGCGTTCGTTGTCGAAAAAGGATTCAAGGGCTTCTCGACCTCGCCGAAGCTCGACAAGCTGGGCATGCGCGGCTCGGACACCTGCGAACTGGTGTTCGTCGACTGCGAGGTGCCGGCCGAAAACGTTCTGGGCCAGGTGGGGCAGGGTGCCCGGGTGCTCATGAGTGGCCTCGATTACGAACGCGTCGTGCTGGCAGGCGGGCCCCTCGGCCTGATGCGTGCCTGCTTCGACGTGGTCGTGCCGTACGTGCACGAACGTAAGCAGTTCGGCACGCCGATCGGCCAGTTCCAGCTCATGCAGGGCAAGCTCGCCGACATGTACACGACGCTGAGCTCGTGCAGTGCCTATGTTTATGCGGTCGCCAGGGCCTGCGACGCGGGCAAGACCACACGGGTCGACGCTGCGGGGTGCATCCTGCTTGCCGCCGAGAAGGCGACGCAGGTGGCGCTGGAAGGCATCCAGGCCCTGGGCGGCAATGGCTACATCAACGATTACCCCACCGGGCGTATCCTGCGGGACGCGAAGTTGTATGAGATCGGCGCCGGCACCAGCGAGATCCGTCGCATGCTGATCGGACGCGAACTGTTCGCCGCAACCGCCTGAGTTTCGGCAAAGACACCAGCGAGAGGGGAGAAAGACGATGCCGATGGGCGGGCTCTATTACGAGCAGTTCAGCGTGGGGCAGCGCTTCGAACACGTGCTGCGACGCACGGTCACCGAGACCGACAACTTGCTGTTCAGCGCGCTCACGCACAATCCGGCAGCGCTGCACCTCGACGAAGAGGCGATGAAAGCCTCCGAGTTTGGCACCCGCATCGTGAACAGCTGCTACACGCTGAGCTTGATGGTCGGTGTCTCCGTGGCCGACACCACGCTCGGTACCACCATCGCCAACCTGGGCTGGGACGAGGTGCGGTTTCCGCAGCCTGTTTTCATTGGCGACACGCTGCGCACCGAATCCATCGTGCATGAGATGCGCGAGAGCAAGTCGCGCGCCGATGCGGGCATCGTCACGTTCGTGCATCGTTGCTTCAACCAGCACGGGGTTGAAGTGGCGGTGTGCCAGCGCATGGCGCTGATGAAAAAGCAGCCTGTGGCGGGCGCGTGATGCGATCGCTCCTGTTCGTCCCGGGCGATCGACCCGAACGCTTCGCCAAGGCGCAGGCAAGCGGCGCCGATGCGATCATCATCGACCTCGAGGATGCGGTGGCGCCCTCGGTCCGTCCAGGCGCACGCACGAACATCGCGGAGTACCTGCGCGCGGGCGAGCGCAGCGTGCCGGTCTGGGTGCGCATCAACCCCGTGCAGACAGACGATTCCCTGATCGACCTCGCGGCGGTCGTGGCATCGCGACCCGATGGGATCGTTCTGCCGAAGGCGCGCACTGGGGCGGACCTGGTCCAGCTCGATCATTGGCTCGAGGTGCTCGAAACGCAGCAAGGCCAGCAGCGCGGTTCCACCCGGGTCATCGCGCTGATCACCGAAACCGCCACAGCCATGCTCAGCGGCTCGACGTTCGCGCACCCGCCGGTCCGCGTCGTCGGTTACACGTGGGGCGCGGAAGACCTGGCGGCAGACGTCGGTGCCGCTGCCAATCGCGACAAGGAAGGCGAGTTCGAGTTCACGTTCCGCATGGCCCGTGCACATTGCCTGCTCGTGGCAGCCGCAGCCGGGGTCGATGCCTACGACACGACGGACGTCGACTTCAAGGACGCCGCCGCCATCGAACGACGCGCGCAGGCTGCGCGCCGCGACGGCTTCGTCGGCAAGCTCGCAATCCATCCGGCCCAGCTTGCGCCGATTCACAAGGCGTTCGCTCCCACGGCGGATGAAGTGACCTGGGCGCGACGCGTCCTCGAATTGATGTCGGGTGCGACGGGAGTCGTGGCACTGGACGGCCGCATGATCGACCGCCCGCACGTGCAGCAAGCCGAACGCATCCTGGCCGCACTCGAGCCGCGTTGACCGTGAGGAGAGCAATGCAATGAGCGTCCTGCAGACACGCATCGATCGCCACGGCCCGGAGTTCTCCGCCAACGAGTCGGTGAACCGCGGCCTGGCTGCAGAGCTGCGCGACTTGGCGACGAAGGTTCGCGGCGGTGGCTCGGCTGCGGCGCGGGCGCAGCACGAGAGCCGCGATAAGCTTTTCGTACGCGATCGCATCGACCGTCTGCTCGACCCGGGCACGCCGTTCCTCGAAATTTGCCAGTTCGCAGGCCACGACCTGTACGAAGACTGGCTGCCGAGCGGCGGGGTCGTCGCTGGCATCGGTCGTGTTGCAGGCATCGAATGCATGATCGTCGGCAACGACGCAACGGTTAAAGGCGGGACGTATTACCCGATCACGGTGCGCAAGCACCTGCGCGCGCAGGACGTCGCGCTCGAGAACCGGCTGCCCTGTATTTACCTGGTCGACTCGGGTGGTGCGTTCCTGCCGCGGCAAGACGACGTCTTTCCCGACCGCGAACATTTCGGCCGCATTTTTTACAACCAGGCGCAGCTGTCGGCCCGCGGCATTCCGCAGCTGGCCGTCGTGATGGGGTCGTGCACGGCAGGCGGGGCCTACGTGCCCGCCATGTGCGATGAAGCGATCATCGTGCGCGAGCAGGGCACGATCTTCCTGGGTGGCCCGCCGCTGGTGCAGGCGGCCACGGGCGAAGTGGTCGATGCCGAAACCCTCGGTGGCGGCGACGTGCACGCGCGGCAATCAGGCGTCGTCGATTACCTGGCCGACAACGACGCGCACGCCCTGTGGTTGGCGCGACGGTTGGTGGGCAACCTCAATCGCACTGGATCGAAACCCCCGCCGGAACCCGCCCGCCAGCCTAAGTATGGGGCAGACGAACTGTACGGCGTCATCCCGCGCGACACGCGCCACCCTTACGACGTCCGTGAAGTCATCGCGCGCTTGGTCGACGCCTCGGAGTTCGACGAGTTCAAGGAACTCTATGGCACCACGCTGGTGTGCGGCTTCGCGCGCATCGCGGGATATCCGGTGGGCATCGTCGCGAACAACGGCGTGTTGTTCTCGGAAGCCGCACTCAAGGGCGCGCACTTCATCGAACTGTGCAACCGCCGGCGCGTGCCGCTCGTGTTCCTGCAGAACATCACCGGGTTCATGGTCGGCAGGAAATACGAGGCGGGAGGCATTGCCCGCGATGGGGCCAAGATGGTCACCGCGGTCGCCTGCGCCTCGGTGCCGAAGTTCACGGTGATCATTGGCGGCTCGTTCGGCGCGGGCAATTACGCGATGTGCGGCCGGGCGTACGGGGGCCGCTTCCTGTGGACGTGGCCCAATTCACGCATCTCCGTGATGGGAGGCGAGCAGGCCGCGACCGTGCTCGCCATCGTCAAGCGCGAAGGGCTGAGCCGCCGCGGCGAACAATGGCCTGATGCCGACGAACAGGCGTTCCGCGACGAGATCCGCAGCCAGTACGAGACGCAGGGCCATCCGCTCTACGCGAGCGCGCGATTGTGGGATGACGGTGTCATCGACCCGGCTGACACGCGCAACGTGCTCGCGCTGGCGCTGGCCACCGCGACGTGCAGGCCCGACGAAGGCGAAACTCCCTTCGGCATTTTCAGGATGTGAGACCGACCATGTTCGAAAGTGTCCTGATTGCCAACCGTGGCGAGATCGCCTGCCGTGTCATCCGCACCGCACGGCGGCTCGGCGTGCGCACCGTCGCCGTGTACTCAGAGGCGGACCGTGGCGCGTTGCACGTGCGCATGGCGGACACTGCGGTCTGCATCGGTCCCGCGCCCGCACGCGAGAGTTACCTCGATGGTGCAAAGATCTTGGCCGTCGCTCTCGAACAGCGGTGCCAGTCGATTCATCCAGGCTACGGATTTCTTTCGGAGAACGCCGCGTTCGCGCGCGCCTGCGAAACTGCAGGCGTCGTGTTCATCGGCCCGCCGGCAAGTTCGATCGACCGCATGGGATCAAAGAGCGAGGCGCGTCGACTCATGGCCGCTGCCGGGGTCCCGGTATTGCCGGGCTACGACGAGGAAGACCAGTCGGACGCACAACTGCTCGCAGCGACCACGCGCCTGAAGTTTCCACTGTTGATCAAGCCAACGGCAGGCGGCGGCGGCAAGGGCATGCGCATCGTGCGTGCGGCAGAAGAATTCGCGGAGGCACTCGCGGGCGCGCGCCGGGAAGCCGCCCGATCGTTCGGCGACGATCGCGTGCTGCTCGAGCGCTTTGTCGAGAAGGGCCGTCACGTCGAGATCCAGGTTTTCGCCGACGCGCATGGCAACGCCGTGCACCTGCACGAGCGCGACTGCTCGCTGCAGCGACGGCACCAGAAGGTCATCGAGGAAGCGCCTGCGCCCGGCCTGAGCGATGCGCTGCGCGCAGCCATGGGCGATGCAGCCGTGGCGGCAGCGCAGGCCGTGGCGTATCGCGGCGCGGGCACCGTCGAATTCCTGTTCGATGGCAGCGAGTTCTATTTCCTCGAGATGAACACGCGCTTGCAGGTCGAGCACCCGGTGACGGAAATGATCACGGGGCTGGACCTTGTGGAGTGGCAGTTGCGCGTGGCCTGCGGCGAACCCCTGCCGCTCGCCCAGTCGGCCATTCCCTGCCGCGGCCATGCCGTCGAAGCGCGACTCTATGCGGAGGATCCCGAGCGCGGTTTCCTGCCGTCTACGGGCCATCTCACCCGGTTGCGTTTTCCCGCGACGGCGCCAGACGTGCGCATCGACGCGGGTGTCGAGGAGGGCGACGAGGTCACCGTCCACTACGATCCGATGATTGCGAAGCTGATCGTGTGGGCGCCGGACCGCAGCAGTGCGCTCGAGAAGCTGCAGCGTGCGTTGGCCGCGACCGAGGTGGAGGGCGTCAGGACCAATGCGCGGTTCCTGTGGCAGATCCTAGGCGCACCGGCCGTACGTGCCGGGGATGTCAGCACGCGACTGCTGGAGACCGACGCGACACTGGCACCCTCGGTGTCCGTGCAGGAAACCAGCGACGCGTGGCTCCTCGCCGCAGCCGCGCGCCTGCAGTCGATGCCAGGCGATGAGCACGGTCATGCGCATGTCGCAGCGAGCCCGTGGGAAGCAGCCAGTGGGTTTCGCGTGAACGGCGCGCCCGCGGTGCGGGTCGCGCTGCGACTCGACGCGGCCGCGACCTCGACGGTCATTGCGGATGCAACTGCGCACCAACACTGGCTGTCCTTCGTGCGCCGGGAAGGCAGCGTCACCGTCGTGCTCGACGGGCAGGCGCATCGGCTGGCGCTGCACCGGCCCGCTGCAGGCGTGCTTGCGGGGCTCATCGACGGGCGTGCCGTGACTGCGCGAGTCGATGCCGATCACGGTCGCCTGGTCGTGCGCCGCAACTGCCTGCGCTTCGAGTTTGTCGAGGACACCGGCACGGAACATCGCGTCTCGGCTGCGCACGAGGGACATTTCCGGGCGCCGATGCCTGGGCACGTGCTGGACGTCCGCGTGCAGGCTGGCGACAAGGTTGCGAAGGGAGCGGTGCTGCTCGTACTCGAGGCCATGAAAATGGAAC
>JANNGT010000153.1:0-5864 GCA_031404015.1 Gammaproteobacteria bacterium
ATGCGCGCGCGCAGTTTGGGTGGCAAGCGAATCGTGGTCGTTGCAGCCATGAGTCAAGTCCTGCAAGCATGCGGCGTACCACGTTTGTAGCACTCACGAACTGCGCGCGCAAGCCACGGGCAAGACGAATCAGCGAGAACACTGCAAGCCGATTAGCCCGTTGAACGGAAAGAAACTCCGCGAGTTCGCCGGTTCGATTGCAAAGGGGGGATTGGAGCGGGTGATGGGAATCGAACCCAAATGACCGGTCCTGCACCGCGCGCCAGATCAACTACTTGGGAACACCGGCAGCACCGCGTGTGGCTGACGTGTGAATTCCAAACGATCAAAATCGGTTATGCTTAATCTTGCATAATATAGTCTGCACGATTATGCTCTTGCCATGAAATCGGTCGTCTGGCTCGGGACTTCCAAGGCTGACCTCAAGGCCTTCCCGGCGACGGCGATGGACGACATGGGCCACCAGCTCTTCAGGGTGCAGTGCGGACTGGACCCTGACGACTGGAAGCCGATGGCATCGATCGGTGCTGGTGTTCGGGAGATCCGAGTGCGCGATCCAACCGGAGCGTTCCGCACGATCTACCTCGCGACGCGGCCCGAAGCAATCTACATCCTGCATTGCTTTTGCAAGAAGACGCCAAAGACCACCCTTCAAGACATCGATTTGGCACGACAACGGCTCGCCCGAGTCCCCAGGAAGGCATCCCATGGCTAGGAAAAAAGTTCGCAGCGTATTCCAGGATCTTTATCCCGAGGATCAGGCCGCGGAAATGGAGATGCGTTCGCTCCTGCTCCAGGGTCTCGGAAATTGGCTGGCCGGCTCCGGCATGACTCAAGCAGAGGCAGCAAAGATTCTTGCGGTGACACAGGCGAGGGTCTCTGACATCAAGCGCGGCAAGATCAGTTCCTTCAGCCTCGACTTGCTGGTCCGGCTCGCGGCCAGGGCCGGACTGAATCCGAGGTTGAAGCTGGTCGCTTGAGTGAATGCTTGCTGCGAGCGCGTCGGCCGACGCAGAAATGGAGCAGCGAAGAAATGGAGCGGGTGATGGGAATCGAACCCACGTTACCTGGGCGTATTCCCGCGGCGAAATGGATATTTTCGAGCTTGCGTGTGATTGACGTGCTATCGGCTCCAGCGAAGGCCACGGCTGCGGTTTCACTCGATCGACGCAGCACATCGGCCACGACAGTCCACCGAGGTAGAAACACCGTTCAATTCAGATCAGGCACTACACGTGCCATCCGGGCAGACGGAGGAGATCGCCTCACGCTGCTTGCTGGCATGCGGTCTGGCACGCATGGTGCTGACGATGCCGGCCGCCAGGGTCAATGCCGCCGCGATCCCGAGACCGATTCGAGGCGCCGCCTCAACGTTCGTCAATGTGAAGAGCAAGGTCATGAAGATCGCGCCAGCCGTCTGGCCCACCAGCCGCGCTGTGGCTTGCATGCCTCCCGCAGCGGCACTCCGCTCGCGCGGCGCCGCGAGGAACATATTGCGATTGTTTGGTACCTGAAAGAATCCGAAACCGAGGCCGCACAGGGCCGTCAACATCACGAGTTGCGGCAGGTGTCCCTGCAACGGCCACAGCGCGGTGGCAGCGAGTCCGATCGCGAGCACCGCACCGCCCGCGGCACACAGCCAAGCAGTCGACAGGCGGTTCGCGAGTCGCCCCGCCAACGGGGCCGCGATCGCTACCGCCAGCGGCCATGGCGTCATGTAGAGCCCAGTCATCCATGCACTCTGCCCGAGCCCGTGCTGCAGGTAGAAAGGCAGTGCCACCAAGGCTGCTGCAACGCCAGAAAAACACAGGACCGAGGCGACGACTGAGATTCGAAACGAGTCGGCGCGGAGCAAGTCGAGCGGGATCAGCGGCACGTCCTTCGCTCTCTCCCGCCGAACCAGCACCACCAGAGCGAGGATTGCGGCAACGATCAAGAGGAGCGCAAGCGTCGGGTTGGCGAGAAGCAGTTCCGCGCCAACGACCAGCGCCGCAAAGGTGCCGGCATTGAGCGCCACGCTGGACAGGTCCAGTCGTCGCGCCGTGCCGTCGACCCGGGGCAGTGCTCGACTGGCGAGCAGTACCAACAGTCCCAGCGGCAGGTTTACCGCGAACAACCACGGCCAGCTCGCGTTGGACAGGATCGCTGCCCCGATCGTCGGACCGGCCGCAGACGCCAAAGCGACCGCCAGCGCATTCCAGCCGATCGCGGCGCCTAACTGCCGAGGTGGCACGACGAAGCGCAGCAATGCGACCCCGAGCGCCATCACGGCGGCACCTCCAAGACCCTGGAGGACGCGCGCCGCCACGAGCCAGGGCAACGACGGCGACAGTGCACAGAGTCCGGACGCCGCCGTAAAGAGCGTGACGCCGGCCGTAAAGACTCGCCGATAGCCGACGCTTTCTCCGAGCGCGGCGCTGGGCAGCAAGGCCATGACCAGAGCTGTCTGGTAGGCCGTGATGATCCAGACAGACATCGCCGGCGTCACCTGCAACGATCCCGCGATAGTCGGCAGTGCTACGTTGGCGATCGCTGCGTCGAGCACCACGAGCACCATTGCCGCCAGCACGGAGGCTATCGCGACCGGCTTGCTCATCGCGACCCCACGGTCCACGCGCCATCCTGCTCGACGTACCGCGTGACGCGGCGTTCCACTTGGTCCTCCAGCTTCAAGTCCCGCTCGGTGAAGCGGAACAGGAGTGCCGGCCCCGATACGCACCGAGTGTCGTGGATGTCCCCTGGCAAATAGACCTGCACCTGCCCGGGACGGACCAGCGTGGAATCCCGTTGCACGAGCTTCACGCTGCCGTCGGGATTTTCTATCCGGGCGAAGGTTCGCATTTCGATCTCACCGCGCTGCATCGCGTAAATGACCCAGCTGCGACCGTGGTCGTGGGGCGGCCGATACAGGCCGGCGTGTTCCGTGTGCGCCAGCAGCACGAACCCGTGCTCGGGATCCCGGTACAGCTCGCGGTTGGCCGACGCCTCCCTGTGCAACGCAGACAGCCACTCCTCGGCCGGAGGCGCTTTGAGGAGGTCCTCCAAATGCCGCCGGCAGGCCGCGACGACTTCAGTACTGAGAGTTCCCCACACCGACCTTATTCCCGCGATCGACGTTTCGAGTGTATTGGCAGCCATGTTCCATCCTCCGGTGCGGCCTGGGCGCGACCCGCCGAGGCTTCTGATCACAAGGTAGCCGCTCGACTGGTATGGCGGAAGACGCAGCATTTGCAATTTATCAGTGCATTCGACGCCACATGTCATTCGGGCTGTGCTACGGTCCCGCCATGCCCGGGCCCGACCTGAATCTGCTGGTCACCCTCGATGTGCTGCTTACCGAAGGCAGCGTCGCGCGCGCCGCCCGTCGATTGCGACTCAGTCCCTCGGCCATGAGTCGGGCACTCGCGCGATTGCGCGAGACAACGGGCGATCCCTTGCTGGTCAGGGCTGGCCGCGGTCTCGTTCCAACACCGCGCGCGCTTGCACTGCGCGAACAGGTCAGCCAACTCGTTCAGGACGCACAAATAGTTCTGAGCCCCGCTGAGAAGCTCGATCTCGCGCAGCTCGACCGGACCTTCACGCTGCGGACAAGCGATGGCTTCGTGGAGAATTTCGGGCCGGGTCTTGTCGCTCGCGTCGACGCAGACGCCCCAGGCGTGCAGCTACGATTCGTGCAGAAGACGGACAAGGACCGGGAGCCACTGCGCGGCGGTGCCGTCGATCTCGAAACGGGCGTCATCGACGAGACGACGGGGCCCGAAGTGCGCACGCGAGCGTTGTTCCGGGACCGCTACATCGGCGTGGTGCGCATGGGGCACGCGCTGAGCCGCGGCAAGATCACGCCGGCCCGCTATGCGTCGGGCAAGCACATCCTCGTTTCACGGCAAAGCCTCGCACCCGGACCCATGGATGACGCCTTGACGCCGCTGGGGCTGGAACGACGGGTGGTCACCATCGTGGGAGGATTCTCCGCCGCACTGGTTCTGGCCCGGGCATCGGATCTGGTTGCCACTGTTCCCGAACGTCACACCGGCAACCTGCGTACGGGCATGCACAGCTTTCGACTGCCCATCCCAGTATCCAGCTTCACGATATCGATGCTCTGGCACCCGCGGATGGACGCCGACATTGCGCATCGCTGGCTGCGCGCTTGCGTCCACGAGGTATGCCAGCGGCAACTGGGCGATCACTCGCTGACCGGGAGAGTTGCCAAGGAATGAGCTGACGTTGCCTGCCACCCGCGCTCCCCACGGGAAGCGCCCCGCGAATGATCGGGGGTCGCAACCGATGCGCCGGGCGCGTCCGCTGGTCTCAATATGCGCGACCGCTGTATTGTCTGGATCACGGGTCGATGGGGCGTGGGGAACTTCAATGCCGACCGCCGGGCAAGGCCGCATTCTTTTCTGGGAAGGCGCCAGCTTGTGGGTGCTGTCCGCCGGCCCCGAGCTTGGCGAGGAAGGCTATAGGGGCACCTTCCACTCCCATCACGCGGTGCAGATCGCATTTGCGCTGGACGGTTGGTTCAGGCTCGAGACCGCGAACCAGTGCGTGGACGCGGCGGTGGCTGCCGTGGCCCCGGACCTGCGCCACGCGGTCCGCGCGAACGGCACGGTCGCGTATCTGTATGTGGAGCCCGAGAGTCGCGCCGGGCGTGCCGTGATTCGCCGCGTGTTCGGCACGCAACGGCTGACGCAGGTCGACCAGGATCTGCTCGGAGATCTGCCGCAGCAGCTGACGACCGCGTTTCGCGATCAGGCGACCACTGACGCCAGGCTCATCGCCATCGGCCGCGCCCTCGTTTGCAGGCTCGCCGGCGACCTGGAAGCCGATATTCAAGATGCGCGCGTCAGCAAGGTGATCGCCTGGGCGGCCTCGAATCTGGCCACTCCTCTCCGGCTCGCAGACGCCGCCGCCGTCGCTGGTTTGTCACCGGACCGCCTGCGTCATGTCTTTGTCCGACATACCGGCCTGCCATTCCGAACCTACGTCCTGTGGTTGCGGCTGCTCAAGGCCACGGAAGCTTTTGCACGTGGCGAGTCGCTCACCCACGCAGCCCATGCGGCCGGGTTTGCAGATTCTGCGCACCTGAGCCGGACCTTCCGCCGCACGTTTGGCATTGCCGCCGCGGAGCTGCGTATAAGTTAGCCGTTTTGTTCAAGGCACCCTGCTGTGCGGCGGCTAGATTGCACCTGCCCGCTGAGGGGGAACGAGAAGGTCAGCAGCCATGATCCATCTATGCAAGTGCAATCCGTGCCAATGCAACGACCACGGTGCTCGACACCGTAATGCGTCGAGCGACGGGGCCGATGGAGCGGTGGCCGCCGGCTTGCACCGTCCTGATTCACTGGAATCGGCCGGCCGCCGGTCCGGTCAGGTCTGTCAAGGCAAGGCAAGGCAGAGGTGTCGGAACCCCCGCTCGGAGCGCACCTCATCACTCCGAGGCGCGGCTACACGCACCACGGGATCTATGTGGGCAACGGCACGGTGTTCCACTACGCCGGTCTGTCGCGTTCCTTTCGTCGGGGCCCCGTCGAACAGGTGCCTCTTTTCGAATTTGCGAATGGCCGGCCCGTTCAGATCGAGTGTCGCAACGAGCCGGGGCTCGATGCGCGCGAGATTGTTGCGCGCGCACGGTCGCGCCTCGGCGAGAGCAGTTATCGCCTGCTGAGCAACAACTGTGAGCACTATTCGGAGTGGTCCCGATTTGGAGTTAGCCGCAGCAGGCAGGTGGAACGCTGGCTCGGGCTTCCGCTCGCGGCGGCGCGCAGCCTGATTCGGACAGTTCGGTCCGTCTCACTCCAGGAGGCCCTGCATTAGCAGGAACCAGGAGCGCACCTATGGCCTATGTCATTGGAGTCGTGCTG
>JANNGT010000154.1:0-1714 GCA_031404015.1 Gammaproteobacteria bacterium
CCGTCGGGCAGTTTCATGTCCGTCAGAACGAGGTCGAACCGCTCGGGTCCCAGAGCCTTGATCGCGCCCGCAAAATCGCTGGCCGTCGCGACCTCGATCTGCATGCGGCCTAGCGTAATCGACAACAGCTCGCGAATGTCCGGCTCGTCGTCGATGACCAGTGCGCGGGGCGGTGTCTTGCGATCGGGCATCAGTCTTCCCAGCGACGCGGGTCGGCGAAAATGATGCGGAAAATGCTACCACCGCCGGGGCGCGGCTCGTAGAGCAGCACACCGCCATTGGTCTGGCACAGCTCGCGCGAGATAAAAAGGCCCAGTCCGGTGCCGCCCGAACCGGTCGTGAAAAAGGGCTCGAAGATGCGTTCGGCCTGTGCGGGATCCACCCCAATGCCGCGGTCGCTCACCTCGAGAAAGGGTCTCCCCGTGTTCGTGATCCGCCCTGTGCGGATATCGACGCGCCCCAAGCCGCCCGGCTGCACGCCGTGACGCAATGCGTTGTCGCACAAGTTCCACAACACCTGGTGCAGGTGAGACGGATCGAACTCAACATCGATACGACCTGCACTCTGGTCTGTCTCGATTGCAAACGCCGTCGACTGCAACTGCATGGTCGATACGTACTCCTCGATGAATCCGACAAGCCAGCCCCTCACGTCGAAGCGTTCCTGCTTCGTCGAATCGCGTCTCGACAGCTGCAGTACGTTTTCGATGATGTGGCTGACGCGCAGGCCATTCTTCTCGATGATGTCCGTAAGGTGACGATCGTCGTCGGTCAACGCAGGCGACTCGCGCAGCAACTGTCCGGCGTGGCTCATCGCCCCGACCGGATTGCGGATTTCATGCGCTATGCTCGCGCTGAGGCGACCCAACGCAGCCAATTTCGACTGCTGCGCGCGGTCGGCGATGACGCTGGTGTCCTCGAGGAATATCAGCACTGGTCCGCTGCCGCTCTCGGACAGCGCGACAAAATGCGGGCGGATCACCGTGCCGCCATCCGCGCCGACAATCTCGCCGACGTTGTCGCGTCGGTCGGAGGACTGCCGTCGCCAGGCCTCCAGCACGTAGGCGAGCCGAGGTGACACCTGTGCCAACTTCGCACCCGGCGTGACGGGCCCGCCGCTCAGCAGCCGGGATGCGGTTTCGTTGGTGAGCCGTACGCGGTCGTCCGCATCCACGACCAGGATGCTCTCGCGCAAATGCTGCACGATGAATTCGTTCAACTCGTTGAGGTTGGCAAGATCGATCTCGCGTTGCTTGGCGAGCGCCTCGCTTTCGCGCAGGCGGGCCGCAAAGGGCAGGGCAAGCAACGTGATCGCGAACAAACTCGCACCGGTGAGGCCCGTGATCAGGAAATCAGGCCGTGAGGTGTTGCCTTGCATGTACGACAGCGTTGTTTCCGTCAGCAGCGCAAGCGAGACGATGGACGTCCCGAGCAAAGCGAACCGCCGGCGCAGGATCATGGCGCAACCGCCCGTCGGGAGCACGAGCAGGGTCGCGAGGCCGCTCGTGATGCCGCCGCTCGCGTGAATCAGCACCGCAAAGACGATCGCGTCGACGATCAGCTGCAGCAGCGCCTGCCATTCGGCGGGCGGCGTGCGCGACTGGATCGTCTGGATGCAGACGAGGCCGAAAGCGAAGTAGGCCACAGACACGCCGATGAACAGGCCGGAATGAGCGCTGCCGACGCTGCTGCTCGGCGAGTCGAAGAAGAACAC
>JANNGT010000155.1:0-7829 GCA_031404015.1 Gammaproteobacteria bacterium
GCCGCGCCTGGCGCCGGATACACGCGAAGTGGTGGTGCGCTGGGGTGATGTCGAAGTGGCGCGCACGCGGCGCGCCGTGCTCGTGCTGGAAACTGCCCATCCGCCGAGCGTCTACCTGCCGTGGGACGACGTGGCCCAACATCTTCTGCAGCCAGCGGCCGGCAGTTCGTTCTGTGAGTGGAAAGGGCCAGCGCGTTACTGGACTTTGGCAGACGGCGATCGGCGCCTGCCACGAGTGGCCTGGAGTTACCCGCAACCGCTGGCCGGTGCGGAGGCTTTGGCGAATTGCGTGGCGTTCTACCCGGCGGAGCTGGATTGCCGTGTCGATGGCGCGGCCGTCACGCCGCAACCCGGCGGCTTCTACGGCGGCTGGATCACGCCCGAGCTGGTCGGCCCGTTCAAGGGCGAACCCGGCAGCAAGGGTTGGTAGCGAGGACTGGCATCGACTGCGTCGATGCCATGCGCCGCCTGTTCAATGCCTGGGCTCAGATGGGCTTGCGAAACACCACGAGGTGCTGCCACGGCAAGCTGCGCACGGTCCGGTCCCACACCAGTGGGTGCACGGCGGCTTCGCGCTTGATCTGGGCTACGCTCATTTTGTGCAGCGCCTTGATCGGCACGTCCGGGTCTTCGGCTCGATACTCGACGAACACGAGCTGACCCCCCGGCTTCAAAGCGCGGACGATGCTGGCCAGCACCTCGTACGGAAAAGCCAGCTCATGGTAGACGTCGACCATGATGGCAAGGTCCACTGAAGACGCCGGCAGCTTGACGTCGTCCTCGGCACCCAGCAAAGGCTCAATTTGCGTGAGGCCGCTTTGCCGCACCGCGCGTTGCAGCATGGCCACCATTTCGGGCTGGACATCGACCGCGAGCACCTTGCCCCCGGGTGTGACGGCCGGGGCCATGCGCCTGGCCAGATAACCTGTGCCCGCGCCGATGTCGGCCACCACCATGCCGGGCTTGAGCTGGAGTGCCGTCACCAACAGGTCGGTGCGTTCTTCGCGCTCCCGCTCCGCACGCTCGAGCCACGCAGCGCCCTGCCACCCCATCACGCCAGCAATGTTGCGACCCATGTAGCGTTTGCCGATGCCATCGGCGCCGGCCGGGACGCGCGTGTAGCGCTCGATGGGCTTGTCCGCGTCCGCAAGAGCCGGCGTCGCCATGCACAGCAGCAAGGCGCCCAGCACCGTGGGAATTAAAATCCGCGCTATTCGATGCATGCTGCCCACCTTTCACTCTTTCACTCGACGCCTGGTTGACGCCCAGTTCAATTAAGCGCGAGCCAGTCGTCCAGGGTCTGCGCGCTGTCTTGTGGCAAGTGCACGCCGAGCTTGCTGCGACGAAACAGGATGTCGTCGGCCGTGCGCGCAAATTCAGTGGCACGCAGATAGTCGATCTCTCGCGTGTGCAGTCCCGGCAGCACTGCGACGCCGAGATCCGCTGTGCATGCGCAGGCGTCGAGCAAGCGGGTCATGCGCGTGCCGTAGGCGCGGGCATAGCGGTGCAGCAGCGGCGGGTCGAGCCAGACGTAACGCGCTCGCATCTGCGCCACGAATCCTTCGAAGTCACCGTCGGGCATTTCGCCGCCAGGCAGCGGCACGCCTGCCGTCCAGTGGCCGGCTGTATTGCCGAGCAGCGGTGCGATCATGTCGACAACGGTCTCGGACAGTTTGCGATAGGTCGTGAGCTTGCCGCCATAGATCGACAATAACGGCGGGCCCGAGCGGTCGATGTCGAGCACGTAGTCGCGCGTCACGCTCTTCGGATCATCCTGCGACGCGGCGAGCAACGGCCGCAGGCCCGCGAACGTCCAGACGATGTCCTGCAAACCCAGGTCACGCTGGAAATAGCGGTTGGTCATCGTGATCAGGTAAGTCTGCTCGGCTTGCGTGATCACAGGGTGCGCGAGATCGCCCGTGTATTCGCTCTCGGTCGTGCCGATCAGCGTGAAGTCGCCCTCGTAGGGCAAGGCGAACACGATGCGGCCATCCGGCGCCTGGAAAATGTAGGCGTACTCGTGCTCGAACAGTTTAGGCACCACGATGTGGCTGCCGCGGATCATGCGCGGATGATGGCTCGCAGGGGCGGGCGTATGACCATCGAGGAACGCGGCCACCCAAGGTCCGGCAGCATTCACGACCAGTCGCGCGCGCAGCGTGTGCTCGGTGCCGTCCACGCTGCGCAGTGTCGCAACCCACTGCTCTCCAGCGCGCTGCAAGCCAACACAGGCCGTGCGCGTGAGCACCTCTGCGCCACGTTCGAGCGCATCGACGGCATTCATCGCAACGAGTCGTGCGTCATCCACCCACCCGTCCGAATATTCGAAGCCCGTGCGGTAGCGCGGGTCGAGCGGCTTGCCCGCCGGATGCGTGCGCAGGTCGATGGTGCGGGAAGCCGGCAAGCGCTTGCGCCGTGCGAGGTGATCGTAAAGGAACAACCCTGCACGAATCATCCACGCTGGACGCAGGTGCGAGTCGTGCGGCAGCACGAAACGCAACGGCCATGCGAGGTGCGGCGCCGATGCGAGCAGTACCTCCCGCTCCTGCAGTGATTTGCGCACCAGGACGAAATCGTAGTACTCGAGGTAGCGCAGGCCGCCGTGCACGAGCTTCGTGCTTGCGGAAGAGGTGTGCGAGGCGAGGTCATGCTGCTCGCAGAGCACCGTGCGCAATCCGCGGCCCGCCGCATCGCGTGCGACGCCTGCGCCGTTGATGCCGCCGCCGACGACGAGGACGTCGCAGGATGCCGTGTCTCTGGACACCGACGTCAACGGTACAGCAGCACGGCGTCGCGCTGCTCGGACCAGGCCAGTTCGTCGGAGCGCGTCAGTCGCTCGAGATCGCCCGGTAGCGCTGCGCGGTCATCGACCCATGCGCGCAACACGTCGCTGCCGTTGATCAGGTCGATCGCGAGACGGTCGTGCTCGTATTCGTACGCGAAGTCGCGCCACAAAGCGTAATCGGGCTGGAGGTTGCGCAACGCTTTGAATGCAAGCGCCTGCAGGCGCCAAGGCTGGAACTGGCCGTGGTCATAAGACGCGTCTTCGACGTGCGTCTGCAACCCAGCGCACAACTGGCCCTTGTGCTTGTGAAAGGTCGGCTCGAAGAAGCAGGGCCGCAGCCTGCACCCCTCGAGCCAGTCGGGCGCGAGCCGGTGCATTTCGCCGAGCAATGCGTCGATGTCCAGATCCGGTGCGCCGAAGAGTTCGAGCGGGCGCGTCGTGCCGCGGCCCTCGGACAGCGTGGTGCCTTCGAGCATGACCGTGCCTGGATAACAGCGTGCCATCGACAGGTTCGGCGCGTTGGGACTCGGGTTCACCCAGGCGCGTTCGCCGAGCGGCCAGCCGCAGCCGGGCGCGGAGTCGGGCTGCCATCCCGACATTTCGATGACGCGGTAGTCCACCCCGAGGCCGAGGTGTTGCACGAACCACGCGCCCATCTCGCCGAGCGTGAGCCCGTGCCGCATCGGCATCTCGCCTGCGCCGACAAAGCTTTCCCACCCCGGCCGCAAGCTCAAGCCTTCGACCGGCCGGCCGATCGGGTTTGGACGATCGAGCACCCACACGCTCTTGCCGAGGTGCGCAGCGGCTTCCAGTACGTAACGCAGCGTCGTGATGAACGTGTAGATGCGGCAGCCGAGGTCCTGCAGGTCGACCAGCAGCACGTCGAACGTGTCGAGCATCGCAGCGGTCGGCCGCCGAACTTCGCCGTACAGGCTGAACACCGGAATGCCAAGCCGCGGATCATTGAAGTCCGGCGATTCGACCATGTTGTCCTGCTTGTCGCCGCGCAGGCCGTGCTGGGGACCAAATGCCGCAGTCAGGTGCACGTCCGCCAGCGTTGCCAGGGCGTCCAGCGAATGCGTGAGATCCGCCGTCACCGAGGCTGGGTGCGCGAGCAGCGCCACGCGGCGACCTCGAAGGTCCGCGCGCAGCGCAGGCTCCGCACAAAGTCGGTCGATGCCGAACTTCACGTTGCGGGACTGCGCACGGCATCGTGCAGCAGGTCGGCCGAGCCGGCGGGCTGCGTGCCCACTTGCAGCACGAACCCGAGGCGGTGGTGGAAGTCGGGCAGCGCCGAAGGATGCGCCAACGCCCAATAAGTGAGACGGCCGTCCTTTTCCTCGATGACGGCAGCCGCGCCCGCACGCAGCGGCGACCCGGGTTGTGGCATTGGCAACTCGGCGAGGTACGTCACGGCCTCGAGCACGAACCCGCGCGAGGTGGGTCGCACCGCCACGCGCGGCGGACGCCGCACTTCGATCGGCGCCATGCCGCGGCGATAACCGACGAAGCCGTACATCGCCCATTCGGTCGAAGGCGAAAAGTTCAGTTCGCAATACGCCTCGTTGTCGGGCAACGCGACGAACACCTCGCAGCACGTATGACGCCAGAGGTTGTCGGTGCGCGCGGCCGGCTGCAACGTCGGCAGCACGAGCTGCGACATGTCGGCGTCGATGACGAAGCGCACGGCGAGCTTGCCCGCGCCGCCGACGCGCGCGCTGGCGGTGACGCCGCGCACGGCATTACTCGGGCTCGACGGGTGACAGGCCAGGGCGACGGTCTGGGGCTGAATTCTTGTCATTCGACCCATTCTAGAGGGAGCCGCTCAAATTGGCTCAAGCAACGTCGGATCGGGCCGTTCCAACCACCTTTGGGCCGCCTGCGGCCGTGATGCCAGCCGCTCGCACGACGGCCGCGCAGCCGTGCGCTACGATGCGTTCGTCGCGCGTTGCACGCGACAGGAGCGATCCATGGAACCGGCGGTCACATCGATGCTGGTATGCGCGGCGGCCGTTGCGGCGCTGCTCGTCGCGGAACGACGTCAATCCCAGGCCGGCAAGTGGCTCACGAAACCGGTCGCCTCGGCTGCCTTCATCGCCGTCGCGGTGTTCTCGGGTGCAACCCATGCTTCGTACGGATTGCTGATCCTGTTGGGGCTTGCGCTGTGCCTGCTGGGTGACGTGCTGCTGATTCCGGAGCGGCGCCCCTCGGTGTTCCGTCTTGGCCTGTTCGCATTCCTGGCAGGGCACGTTGCCTTTGTGTGCGCCTTCCTGACACAACCTCGCAGCAACGGGTGGCTCGGGCTGGCGGCCGTGCTGCTGGTGCTTGCACTCTGGCGTGTGTGGCTCTGGCTGAGCCCAAGCGTGGCCCGCGACATGCGCGTGCCGGTGCAAGCGTATTTTCTCGTCATCGGCGTCATGACGGCGCTGGCGTGCTCCGTCACTGGGGCGGGCGGGCCTGCGAGCATTGCCGCGGGGGCCATCGCATTCGCCGCTTCGGACGTCGCCGTCGCCCGCGATCGTTTCGTGCACCATGAGTTCAGCAACCGCGCATGGGGCCTGCCACTGTATTACCTCGCTCAAGTGTTGCTGGCCGCCAGTCCAGCTGCGTCAGCCTGACCCCTCGCAACGAGAACCCGCATGCTGCAGCCCAAAGAATCCCTGCCCGACGTACCGCTGGCGCCAGCGCCATGGGCCTTGCGCGGACATGCGTGGATGGTGGCGATGCGCTTGCCGCAGGACGATCCGGCGCGCAACGCCTTCGTTTCGCCTGGATTGGAACCCACGGTTAAAGCGGCGCTCTCGGTGCTCATGTGCGTCGTGTACGACACAGCGCCGTGCGGACCCTATCGTGAATTGCTGTTCATCCCGGGAACGATGAACTTCGGCGACGCGCGTCATCCTTCGATCAGCCGCATCGTGGTATCGACCTGGGACAGTGTCGTCAATGGCCGCATCAACTGGGGCATCCCGAAGGACCGGGCCACTTTTGACTGGACACGCACGGACGACGGCGATCACTGGCGCATTGCAAGCGAGGGGCGGGCCATGTGCGAGATGGACTTCAGCGCGCCCGCGGGCCTGCGCTTGCCGCTGCGGTCCACGTGGATGACGAGCCGCATGGGGACGATCGCGCAGCGACTGGACGGCCGCACGTACTATTGCCGACCTCACGCCACGGGCAGCCTGCGTCTCTGCAGGTTGCGCGGCTGGCGGTTCGACCGCGAGTTGTTCCCCGACCTCGCGCGCGCGCAGGTCATCACGACCGCGCGCATCGAGGATTTCAGCATGACGTTCCCAGTTGCGCGAGTCGTCGACTAGCAGCCGGTCCCACGCTCGAGACCAAGGCACGTCAGGTCCTTGTGACGCGGCCCTGGCTCGAGATTGGAGGCGGGATGTTTCAGCCCCTGCTGTCAACGCTGCCCCAGCGGTGCAGCGCGTACAGGTTACGGGCGCCCACCTTGTCAACCGCGCGGTTCAGCTTGCTCTCGACGCAGGCGCGGTACTGTGCCGTGCGGCGCTGTTCGCGCTTGAGGTGCGCACTGCCACAGGCACGCTCGGCCGCGTTCTCGAGACGAGCGTACAACACCTTGGTGTCGGCCTCGCTGTCGAGATCGAGATCGCCGAAGGGCACCACTACGTCGTCGTATCGAGCTTCCTTCGCGTCCGCCTGCGGCGTCCAAGCGGCGCCGGCCGTCGCTGCCATTGCGAGCAGCGTGACGAAAATCTGGTTCTTTCTGTTGCTTGCCTGCATGACGTTCTCTCCTGGTTGCGTTGCAGCGGTATCAATCACCGCACGTGCAGTGTGCTGCAATACGCCTGCATTTCGTGGTCGCCTCGTCGCGCGAGGCGGGCGACTCGTCGCAGGAGGGTCTGCTAAGGTCGATGCGCCGCAGTCGCGGCAGGTGCGTTTCATGCTGACGTTCAAGCTTGCGTACACGGCCTTCGTGCTGCTGGTGGCCGTCATCTGGTGGCGTCACTACAGCTGGCGCAACTTTCTCTGGTTTTCCGACATCGCATTCATCGGTGCCGTGCCGGCGCTGTGGTTCGAGAGTGCCGCGCTCGCCAGTGTGCTGGCCGTCGCGGTGCTGCTGCCCGAACTGCTCTGGAATTTCGACTTCGTTGCGCGCATCGCGACGCGGCGTCGCATCACCGGGCTCACGGATTACATGTTCGAGCCCGAACGGCCGCGCTTGCTGCGCGGACTTTCGCTGTTTCACGTGCCACTGCCGCTCGTGCTGCTGTGGATGGTGCGCGAATACGGCTATGACGCACAGGCCGGATTCACCGGGGCGGTGGTATTAGCCGCGGTCGTGCTGCCGCTGAGCCGCGCAGCGAGCACTCCGGAACGCAACATCAACTGGACGTACGGCCTTGGGGCGCAGCGTTCGACGCTATCCCCGGCAACGTACCTCGCCTTGCTCTATGCGACGTTCATCGTGCTGGTCTTCCTGCCAACGCACGTTGTGCTGCGCGCGCTGTACGGCGCCCAGGCCTGAGTTTCAGTGCGGCTCTAAGGGGTGGCTGTCGGCGGTGTTGCGGGCATCGGCTGGACGACGCGCAACCAGTCGCTGACCGGGCGTGGCTTGCGGTCCGCGAGCCACGCGAACACCAACGCATGCCAGGCGACGCGCTGCACGTAGGCGCGTGTCTCGTTGAAGGGGATGTTTTCGGCCCAGACGTCCAGGTCCATCGGCGCCGGCGGCAGCCAGCGGCGCGCCGCATTCGGCCCCGCGTTGTAGCCGGCAGCGGCCAGCGCGGTCTCGCCGTCGAATCGCTGCAACAGGCTCGCGAGGAATGCCGACCCGAGCGGAATGTTGATCTCAGGCTGCGTCAGTTGTCCCCGTGTGGGCGGCGGCAACCCGGAGCGTTTAGCGGTCGCGCGCGCCGTCTCAGGCAGCAACTGCATGAGGCCTACCGCGCCTGCGCTGGATGCGGCATCCGCGCGGAACAGGCTCTCCTGTCGAATGATGGCGTAGATCAGCGCTTCGGGCAGGCCCGTGCTGCGACTGGCCCGGCGTACGTCGGTGTCGAACGGGCGCGGG
>JANNGT010000156.1:0-7163 GCA_031404015.1 Gammaproteobacteria bacterium
GAACCCGGGGCCGCCGTCAAAGCTGGCGCCGTAGTCGCACGCCTGGACTCGCGCGAAACCTTGCTTGCGCGCACGGAGCAGCAGGCGCGTGTCAAACGCGCGCAGCTGAACCTGGTGGCACTCGATCGTGAAGTCGCGCGATTGCGCGCAGCGGGCACGGCCGTTTCCCGTGTCAACGTGGACCAGGCTCAGGCCAATCGCGATCTTGCCGAGGCAGACCTGCAGGTGGCCCGGGCCGAGCTGGCACAGACCCAGGACCAGCTCGTTCGCTCGACGCTTACAGCGCCTTTCGACGGTGTGGTCTCGGAGCGCGTCCGTCGCATCGGCGAGGAAGTGGCACGCGGTGAAGTGATCGCCCGCATCGTGAATCCCGATGAGCTGGAGATCCGGTTGTTCGTGCCGCTGCGACACGTGCGCGCCATCAAGCCGGGCCATGTGGTCGAAGTCAGCAGCGAACGCAAGGAATTCACCGCGACGGTCAGCGCGATCGTGCCGGCCGGCGATCCGCGCACCCAGTCCTTCGAAGTCCTCGTGCAGGCCCCCGCGGTCGACGGCTTGCTGGCTGCTGGTAATACGGTGCAGGTGCGCCTGCCACTCGGCGAGCCACAACGACGTCTGTCGGTGCCGCGCGACGCATTGATCATCCGGGCGGAAGGCCTGTACATCGTCAAGGTGGACAGCGAGCAGCGCGCTGAGCGCGTTGCGGTCAAGGCGGGCGTGGCGGATGGTGACTGGATCGCGGTCGACGGGCCTGTGCGGGCCGGCGACCGCATCGTCATTCGCGGCGGTGAAACACTGCGCGGCAAGGAAAAGCTCGACATCGTCGGCGTGTACGAAGAAGACGTGCGCAGCGCGAACGCAGGGGCCAGCCCGCCGACGGCGTGAGACAACGCACAGCAAAAACTCGTGGAGAGCTATAAAATCCGGGGTCCATGGCCACGACCACCGTTGCACGCTTGAAAATTTTCCCAGTAACGCTGGCGTTTGTTGCGCTGCTAGCGCTCGGCTCGGCGCAGGCGCAGGGGTTTCGCTCCGGCCCATCTGAGTTGCCAGAGCCTGTGGCGGCGCCGACAACCGATTTCGTTCCGACGCCACCGGTCAGTGTCGGCGGAGCTGCAAGTCCACCGGCAATCGCGACGATGGCCGCCGTGACCGGCGCATTCAACAGCGGCTCGTTCGGCTCTGTGAGCGGCGGCAGCGTGCCGAACGTGCCCGTCGCGGCCGAGCCCTCAAGTGGTTTCGGCGCAGGCGCCTCGTCCAGCTTCGAGATGGCGGAGAAGGTCGTCGTGGACAAGTCCGACCGCATGCTCTACCTGATGCGCCGCGGCCGGGTCGTCAAGGAGTACCCGATCAAGCTCGGACTCAATCCGTATGGCCACAAGCAGCGTGAAGGCGACTTCCGCACGCCCGAAGGCAAATACGACCTGGTGGCGCGCAATCCCCGCAGCGAATTTTTCCTGTCGATCAAGGTCTCGTATCCCAATCGAGAGGACGCCGCCGTCGCCAGCGAGAACGGCTATCCCCCTGGCGGTCTCATCATGATTCACGGCCAGCCGAACGTGCCAAAGCGGTCGGCCGAGCACTACGCGACGCGCGACTGGACCGACGGCTGCATCGCGCTGAGCAACGCCGACATGGTCGACGTGTGGATGCGCACCACCGTGGGGATCCCGATCGAGATCCGGCCATGATGATGCGCCGGGCCGAAGTGGCCATCCCCGCAGGCCCTGCCGATGACGACTCGCTCGTCGATGCCCGCGTCACGCCGACGGGCAGCCTCGAGAATCTCTCGCAGATGGAAGTCGACCGGCTGCTCGATTCGTCGCGCGGCGGCCTTTATCCGCTATACCGCCGCTGTTCGCTGGCCGTGCTGAACAGCGGCGGCGAGACGGACGATGCCCGCGCCATCTTCGACCGGTACGCCGATTTCGACATCGACATCGTGCGCCAGGCCTGGGGCATTAAGCTCGAACTGCACAATGCGCCCGCGGCGGCCTTCGTCGACGGCCGCATGATCCGCGGCATCCAGGAGCACCTGTTCGCGGTGCTGCGGGACATCCTCTACATCCACGGCGAGGTATACGAGCACGGCAGCATCGAGCTGCGCGAATCCGCAGGGATTACCAATGCGGTATACCGTGTGCTGCGCAACGCCGGTCTCCTGCAACCCCGTGTCCGCCCCGACGTGGTCGTCTGCTGGGGCGGCCACTCGATTGGCCGGGATGAGTACGAGTACACCAAGCTCGTCGGCTACGAACTCGGCCTGCGCAGCCTGAACGTCTGCACCGGCTGTGGGCCCGGCGCGATGAAGGGTCCGATGAAGGGCGCGGCGATCGGCCACGCCAAGCAGCGCATCCAGTCGGGGCGCTACATCGGCCTGACCGAGCCCGGCATCATCGCGGCCGAGCCGCCGAATGCCATCGTCAATCAACTGGTGATCCTGCCCGACATCGAGAAGCGGCTCGAGGCGTTCGTGCGGATCGGGCACGGCATCGTGGTGTTTCCGGGCGGTGCGGGTACGGCCGAAGAAATCCTGTACCTCCTCGGCATCCTGCTCGATCCACAAAACGAGCAGCAGCCGTACCCGGTGGTGTTCACCGGGCCGCGTGGCAGCGAGGAATACTGGCACCAGGTCGATGCGTTCCTGGTCGGCACGCTCGGTGAGCGTGTGCGGCAGTGTTATCGCATCGTCGTGGGCGATCCGGCCGAAGTGGCACGCGAGATGTTGCGCGGCATGGGCGCCGTGCGCGAGTTCCGTCGACGCGCGAGCGACGCCTACAATTTCAACTGGTTGTTGCGCATACCGCACGGCTTGCAGCAGCCGTTCGAGCCGACGCACGAAACGATGGCTGCGCTCAAGCTGCGGCGGGACGCTCCTCCGCACGAACTGGCGTATGGCCTGCGCCGCGCGTTCTCCGGCATCGTAGCGGGCAACGTCAAGGAATCGGGCCTGCGGCTGATCGATGAAAAGGGCCCGTTCGAGCTGCACGGCGACCCCGAACTGCTCCACCCGCTCGACGCGTTGCTGGCGTTGTTCGTGCGGCAGCGGCGCATGAAGCTCTCCGGCGAGTACAAGCCCTGTTACCGCATCGTCGCGTGAGGGCAACCGCGCCGTAACTGTGACGCAGTGCCGGACGTTGCGTGGCCGCTTCGGTACCGTGACTCCATCGTGCCACCAGTGAATCACTGCAATGTCTGACCGTAAGCCCGGCCCGGCCAAATTCGGCGCCGCCTCGGACGGCTGGGACGCCTATAACGACTGGCTCGAACGCGTGCGGCAGCCTGCGCCGCCTTCGCGACAGGCCGTGATCAGCAAATCGCTGTATAGCATCGCAAGCTACAAGACATGGGCCGACAAGGCGCGCGACGCCTTCGACAAGCCCAAGTAAGGGCTAAAGGCCGGCCGCTGCCGGCCGTTACCGGGTAGGACTCGCGGACCTACAGCCGCGGACGGCTTTGGACTAAAATTCAACCCCCGGCGTGCTCCCAATGGAACGATTTCTAAAGTGCCTCGACGATCTCGACGACCTGACGGTCGTGTTTCGCGTGCAGGCGCCGGCGGTGATCGTCACCGCGCTGCTGGCCGTGGCCTTCTTTGCCGGCCTGAGTGCGCTGCTGCTGCTTGGCCCGCCGGATCTGCTCGCCGCACCCTGAGGGGAAACCCACGATGAACGACGACGAAAAGCGCCTACCCGGCGAGGACGAACTGCGCGCGCGATTGAGTGCGGACCAGATCCAGGTCACGCAGCACAAAGGCACCGAGCGGCCGTTCACCGGGCGCTACCTGCACAACAAGGAGCAAGGCGTCTACCTTTGCGTCGTGTGCGGCACGGAGCTGTTTGCATCGGACACCAAGTACGACTCCGGCTCTGGCTGGCCGTCGTTCTGGTTGCCCCTTGCGGGTGATCGAGTCGCGACGCATCGCGATGTGGCGCACGGCATGGTCCGCACCGAAGTCACCTGCGCCAAGTGCGGTTCGCACCTGGGACACGTGTTCGAGGACGGACCGCAACCCACCGGCCTGCGCTACTGTGTCAATTCCGCCTCGCTCGATTTCAAACAGAAGGACTAGCGATGCACGCTGCCGCCCGTCACCCCGTATCGTTCCGCAGCGCCACGCTGGTGCTGCTCGGCTGCGCAACGCTTCTTGGTTGTGCGCGCACGCCGGTGCCTGCGGCGGCGCCCGAGAATCGTGTGGCTACGCTCACCGCAACGGACCTCAGTGTCGGTTCGGGCGCGGCAGCCGTGACGGGCGCGAAAGTGACGGTGCACTACACGGGCTGGCTCTACGACGGCACCAAGCCCGACCAGAAGGGCACTGAATTCGACAGCTCGCGCAATAAGGGCGACCCGTTCAGCTTCGTGCTGGGGCAGCGGCAGGTGATCGCCGGTTGGGACCAGGGCGTAGCGGGCATGCAGGTCGGCGGCCAGCGTCGGCTCGTGATACCCAGCGACCTCGCGTACGGCGACAGCGGTGCGGGCGGCGTGATTCCGCCGGGAGCCACGCTGGTGTTCGATGTCGAGCTGCTCGACGTGCAGGCGCCCTGACCCGGACCGCTGCGTCTATTTCACCGACGGGTTCAACGCATACGTGCCGGTAAGTCGCGCTTCGGCGAGGTTGTGCTCTGCGATCGCATCTTTTACCTGCTGCCCCGTGAACGCGCCCTCGACCGGACAGCGGACGAGGTCGGTGGCGTACAGCGTGAAGTGATAGTGATGCAGCAGCGTGTCGTTCCACGGCGGGCACGGCCCGTCATAACCGAAGTACTCCCCTTGCATGTCCTTGTCGCCAGCGAACCAGAGCGTGTAATCGTTGCGGCCCTGCCGCGAACCCGCCGGACCGCGCGGGTTGCGCTTGCCCCGCGCGCTCACGGTGTCCGATGCGGAGCCCGCTGCGATCTCGCTGATCGTGGGCGGCAGGTCGACCATCACCCAATGCCAGAAATTCGTGCGGGGCAGGTCCGCTGGCACGATGCGGCCTTCCTGGTTGACGTCGTCCGGGCGGGTGGGCACGTCGACGTCGACGCACAGCAGCACCAGCGACTTCGCCGTTGATGGCACGCCTGTCCAGCGCAGGTGCGGATTGCGGTTGCTGCTCATCCGGGCGTGCTGGGTCGCGTCGGGCGCGCAGAAGGCGAATTCCGCGGGAATACGCTGGCCGTGAACGAAGCTCGACGACATCAGGTGCACTGGGGTTCACTCCGGTCCTTGTGTGCGGCCGATGATGCCACGGGCCGGCGGCGAACCGGCAGGGATCTGGCACACTGCAATGCGTCATTCCTTGCGCAGGACCACGCCGCGTTGACCGACGACATCACCGCGCCCACCGCTGCGTTCAAGCCGCCTGCGCCGCAGGCCGCGGAGCTTCCCGGGCCTGCGGGTACGCTCGAGGCGCGCATTGAGGATCCCATTCCGCCGGCCGGACGCCGACGCGTGATCGGTGTGGTTTGTCACCCGCATCCGCTGCATGGCGGCACGATGCAGAACAAGGTGGTGCACACGGCGGCGCGCGCCATGCAGGAAGCGGGCGCTGCCACGGTGCGTTTCAACTTTCGCGGTGTCGGTCGCAGCACGGGCCGCTACGACGGCGGTCCGGGTGAGCTTGCGGATGCACTGGCCGTGATCGACTGGGCCCGCCGCCACTTCGATTGCGATGCGTTGTGGCTCGCCGGTTTTTCGTTCGGTGCGGCGACGGCGCTGCAGGCTGCGACGCAAGGTGCGCGTCCCCTGCGGCTGATGACGATCGCACCTCCGGTAGGCCGCATCATCACCACGCCGGTGCCGCGACCAGAGTGCCCCTGGTTGATCGTCCAGGGCGACCAGGACGAGCTGGTTGATCTCGAAGCCGTGCGGCAGTGGGCGGCGGGCTACACCCCCATGCCGGAGCTGCACGTGATCGATGGAGCGGAGCACTTCTTCCACGGCAAGCTGACGCTGCTGCGCGAGGCATTGCTCGCCTTCCTGCGCGACGACAGTGCCGAACGTACGGCGCAGCCCTGATATTGCAGGGCATAAATGAAAACGCCGGAGAGCGTGGGCCCCCCGGCGTCAGCAGCGATCAACGCTGTTGAAACTCAGCGCAAGCTCAGT
Source organism: Gammaproteobacteria bacterium (assembly GCA_031404015.1). Lineage (GTDB taxonomy): Bacteria > Pseudomonadota > Gammaproteobacteria > Steroidobacterales > Steroidobacteraceae > RPQJ01. Next base: position 6,091 of record JANNGT010000156.1, read on the forward strand.
TCACGAACCCCTTCAGGTTCTTGAGCGGCATCACGCGGACCTTCTTGCTGGCCGGCTTGGCCTTGAAAACCATCTTTTCGCCGGTGAAGGGATTCACGCCCTCGCGCGCCTTGGTGGCGGGCTTCTTGACGACCTTCATCTTGGCGAGGCCGGGAAGCGTGAACAGGCCATGGCCCTTCAGGCTCTTCCTGATCACGGTGTTGAGCGATTCGAAAACCGAGCTCACCTGCTTCTTCGACAAGCCGGTGTCCTTCGAGATGTGCGCGAGGATGTCGGACTTGGTCGGAGCAGAGCTCTTCTTGGCTGCCATCTTGATGTATCTCCTGGTTATGCTGAGGGCCGCTGGCCCCGGGTTAGTCTGTCAGCACGCGAAAAATACCATGAAAACTAGGGTTGTTAATACGTCGAATCCGATTTTTGCCTTTTTTTTAGGTCGCAGCGATTCAATCGCCGACGAATTCGCGCTTGAACTGCACGTCGTACCGGCCGCCGCTGGATCGCGGTTCGGCGGTGATGTTGAAGACGAGGATCTCGTCGCTGCTGATGCCGACCTCGCCGATGAAGTAAACCGAAGGTCCTTCCTGCACGCGCCGCATCTCCAGGCTCTTCAGCTGGCCGTTCAGGTTGTACGCTGCCACCGTCACGACGCCGTCGACTGGAACGGGCGCGCCGCCAGCCTGCTTTTCCAGCATCGCGACGTTCAGGAGCACGACGTTGGGACTGCGCTCGATGGCGTAGGCGCGCGCGACTTCGGGCGTGAGCAGGTCCGTGCGCACGGCGTTGTAATGCACTTCGATATTGCCGAAATCGGTCTGCGTGGCTTCAGTGGCACGCGCGGTCTGCGGCTGTTGCGCGATATCCGACCCGCACGCGGCCAGCAACAACAGGCATGCCGCGGCGGCGGCAACCGTGCACGCATGGCGCAAGCGGCGCGAAAAAACGCTTGAATTACCGAGGACTGGAGTCGTCATTGCAGGTTCCGTCCGAACTTTGCGGGAGGTCATCGCAGCAGGATCAGCAGGGCCTGCAGCGCGATCATCAGGAAGAGAGCGGAAAGGTCGAGTCCGCCCAGC
>JANNGT010000157.1:0-1638 GCA_031404015.1 Gammaproteobacteria bacterium
CACCGCCGCGCACTGGTAAGCCCGCTGCTGCGTGTCGCCGAGGGTCTTGAAGATCAGCCATGTCGATCCGAGCAGTGCGTAGCCAAACACGAGTGCGACGCCCGTGGCGAGGCTGAAAGGGGTGAGCCAATCCCACCAGCCCCCTGCGTACGCCCGGCCAACGACGGGGATGCCTTGCACCAGCGCGCCCAGTGCGACGCCTTGCGCAAAGGCGGCGAGCGTGGAACCCGCGGCGAACGCCCAGTCCCACAGGAACTTGCCGCGCTTCGTCTTGAAGCGGAACTCGAATGCCACTCCGCGCAACACCAGCGCGAGGAGCAGGACAATCACCGGCGCATACAGCGCGGGCATGATGATCGCGTAGGCGAGCGGAAACACCGCGAACAGTCCGCCGCCGCCCAGCACGAGCCAGGTTTCGTTGCCGTCCCACACGGGCGCGACGGAATTCATCATTTCATCGCGCCGTGTTTCGCCGGGCATGAACGGAAACAGGATGCCGATACCGAGATCGAAGCCGTCGAGCACGACATACGCCAGCACCGCAAACGCGAGGATACCGGCCCAGATCAGCGCAAGGTCGAGGTGCATCATCGGTGCGGCTCCGCCGGCTCGGGCGCCTTGTGCATGAGTCGCAACATGTAGAACGTGCCCGCGCCGAACACGGCAAAGTACACGACGATGAATGCAACCAACGATGCGCCGACCGCCGCTGCATCGACGGACGAGACGCTGTCGGCGGTCCGCATCAGCCCGTAGACCGTGTACGGTTGGCGCCCGACCTCGGTGGTGATCCAGCCCGCAAGCACGGCCACGATGCCGCTCGGGCTCATTGCGACGGCGGCTCGCAATAACCAGGGCTGGTCGAACAAGCGTTTGCGTGCGCGTAGAACCAGGCTCCAGACGCCGACGGCCAGCATCGCGAGCCCGATGCCCACCATGATGCGGAAACTCCAGAACACGATCGTCGCATTGGGACGATCCTCGCGCGGCCATTCCTTGAGGCCCTGCACCGTGCCGTTCCAGTCGTGGGTCAGGATCAGGCTGCCGAGCTTGGGGATCTCCACGGCAAATCGCGTGGTCTCCTGCTCCATGTCGGGCCAGCCGAAGAGGATGAGCGGCGCGCCCGACTGGGTTTCGAAGTGACCTTCCATGGCGGCCACCTTGGCGGGCTGGTGTTGCAGGGTGTTGAGGCCATGCAGGTCACCCGCAACGATCTGTATCGGCGCGACGATCGCGGCCATCCACATTGCCATCGAGAACATGATGCGCGAGGCCGGTTGTGTCGCATCGCGCAGCAGGTGCCATGCGGCCGTTCCGCCCACGATGAAAGCGGTGCTCAGGTACGCGGCCAGCATCATGTGCACGAGCCGGTAGGGAAACGACGGATTGAAGACGATGGCCCACCAGTCGACGGGCACGAACTGCCCGGCCGCATTCACGGCGTGGCCCGTCGGCGTCTGCATCCAGCTGTTCACGGCCAGGATCCAGAAGGCGGACATGAACGTGCCCAGCGCGACCATCACCGTTGCCAGGAAGTGCAGCCGCGGCCCGACGCGTGACCAGCCGAACAGCATCACGCCGAGGAAGCCGGCTTCCAGGAAAAAAGCCGTGAGCACTTCATAGCCCATCAACGGACCG
>JANNGT010000158.1:0-14756 GCA_031404015.1 Gammaproteobacteria bacterium
GGCTGGTGGGATTGGCTCACCCCTTTCAGCCTCGCCACGGGCGTCGCACTCGTGTTTGGCTACGCACTGCTCGGATCGACATGGCTGATCTTCAAGACCCTCGGCGACACGCAGCAGCGGGCTTACCAGTGCGCGGCGGTGGCAGGTACGGCAACGCTCGTGGCGATCGCCATCGTCAGCGCGTGGACGCCCTTCCTCAGCGACGAATTCATGCGACGTTGGTTCGCGTGGCCGCAAATCCTGTTCGTGGCACCGGTGCCAGTGCTGGTGGCTTGCGCCGCATACGCGCTCTTCAATGGCCTGCGCCGGCGGCACGAACTGGCGCCCTTCGTCGCGTCGCTCGTCCTGTTCGTGCTGAGCTTCATCGGCTTGCTCATCAGCTTTTTCCCTTACCTGGTGCCGACCTCAGTCACGTTGTGGGAAGCCGCGGCACCCGACGAGAGCATGTCATTCCTGCTGGCCGGCGCCGCCTTCCTGATTCCGATCATCCTGCTGTACACGGCGTATTCCTATTGGGTGTTCCGCGGCAAGATCGCGCCGGGCGGCGGCGGGTACCACTGACGATGGCCGACGGGCGCTGGCAACGTGTGTTGTGGTTCGTGGCCCTCTGGGCTGCAAGCGTCGCCACGCTGGGCGTCGTCGCCTGGCTGATCCGCATGGTGATTGGAGTAAAGTAATTGCCCCGTCACGGAGCACGACAACAATGAACGGCGCCCAGTCCCTGCTGCAGACCCTGGTCAATTGCGACGTGAGGGTGTGCTTCGGCAACCCGGGCACGTCGGAAATGCATTTCGTCGCCGCGCTTGATTCCGTGCCGCAGATGCGGTCCGTGCTGTGCCTGTTCGAGGGCGTCGTCACGGGCGCGGCGGATGGCTACGGCCGCATCGCCGGCAAACCCGCCGCGACGTTGCTGCACCTCGGCCCCGGACTCGCCAACGGCCTGGCCAACTTGCACAACGCGCGACGTGCAGGCACACCGCTCGTCAATATCGTGGGCGACCACGCCACCTATCACCTGCAATACGATGCGCCGCTCACCTCGGACATCGTGGGCTTTGCCCGGCCGGTCTCAAGCTGGATACACGAGTCGAAAAGTGCCCTGGAAGTCGCCTCCGACGCCGCACGAGCCGTGCAGGCCGCGCGCTCGGCCCCGGGCTGCATCGCCACCCTGATCCTGCCTGCCGACACGGCCTGGAACGATGCGCAACGCGCGGAAAGCCTGTTGCCGGATCGCGGGCCGGCACCCGTCAGCACGAACGCCATCGATGCAGCCGCGCAACAGCTCGGTAACGGCAAGAAGACGGCGCTGGTCCTGCGCGGCGCGGCACTGCAGGGTGCAGGACTCGAGGCAGCCGGCCGCGTACAGGCGAAGACCGGCGCGCGCCTGCTCTGTGACACGTTCGCGCCGCATGCCGAACTCGGTGCCGGTCGCGTACCCGTCGAACGCATTCCCTACTTCGCGGAACAGATTGTCGATTTCCTCAAGGACTTCGAGCAGATCATTTTCGTCGGGGCCAAGCCGCCCGTGTCGTTTTTCGCGTATCCAGGCAAGCCCAGCTGGTGCTCGCCCGCAGGCGCGCGGCTCAGCTACCTCGCCCATGCGCACGAGGACGGCGTGCAGGCGCTGTCTGCCGTGGCGGACGCGTTGGGCGCCCCGGCGCGTTCGCCGGTACGCATCCCGCTGCTGCTGCCCGACATGCCGAGCGGGACGCTCACCGCGCTCGGCGTCGCGCAGGTCATCGCCGCGCTCACGCCCGAAGACGTGATCTACGCGGACGAGTCAGCCACTGCCTCGTTCCCGTTGCTGTCGACACTGGCGCGCGCACGGCCGCACACGCACCTGCCGCTCACGGGCGGTTCCATCGGCCAGGGCTTGCCACTCGCAGTCGGCGCGGCCATCGCGGCCCCCGGCCGCAAGGTGATCTGCCCGCACGGCGACGGCGGGGCCGCGTACACGATGCAGGCGCTCTGGACTATGGCGCGTGAAAAACTCGACGTCACCGTCGTCGTGTACGCCAATCGCTCGTATGCAATTCTGAACATCGAGCTCGCGCGCGTCGGCGCGACCGGCAGCGGACCCGTCGCACTGTCGATGCTCGACATCGGCAACCCGGACATGAACTGGACGAAGATTGCTGCAGGCCTCGGCGTCGAGGCCAGTCGCGCCACGACGTGTGAAGAGTTCGCGGCCCAATACGCGTCTGCGCTGGCGCAGCGTGGACCGCGTTTGATCGAAGCGGTGATCTGATCCGGACTCAGGCTCGCCGCAGCATCAGCACGTTTCCGGCGACGGCAAAACCCGCGCCCACGAAGGTGAGCCACTCAGGATGGAATCCCTCGAAGGCCACCGAGACGACCAGTGCCAGCAACGGCGTCATCACACCCACGGTTCCAGTGGGGCCCGGGCCGATGCGCTCCTGCAACGTCAGGAAGCACGCGAAGGTGAGCACGGAACCCGCCAGCGACAGGTACAGCAAAGAGAGCCACCACGAGAGTTCAGCGGGCGGCACGAAGCTCTGGCCTTGCGCGATGGCCAGCAGGGCGGCGACGGCAGCTCCGTACAGCATGCCGAAGCCGAGTGATGGCCAGAAGGGCAGACCACGCGATCTGTTGCGGCTCGCCGTCAGGCTGCCCACGGTCGACAGCAGCACGGACGCCACGGTGAACAACGCGCCCAACAGCGTGGCGCGGGTGCCGGTCTTGGTGCGGAATTCCGGCCAGAAGATCAACGCCACGCCTGCGACGCCCAGCAGGCCGCCGAGCACGAAGCGCGGCGTGATGCGGACGCCGAACAATGCGCGCGCACCGAGACCGGCGACGAGCGGTGACGCTGAATAGCCCACCGCCACCAGTCCAGAGACGACGTGTTGTTCGGCGTGGTAGACGCAGATGTACGAGATGCCGTACATGAAGCCACCCTGCAGCGCGAAGATGGCGTGTTGCGCAGCCGTGAAGCGCAGGCTTTTTCGCCACAGCGTGCACAGTGCAAGGACGACGATGCCCGCGAGCGCGAACCGCAAGGCCACGCCCACCTCGGGCGGCATGCGCCCGATCTGGAACGTGATCGCAAACCACGTCGTCCCCCAGGTCCCGACGCAGATGGCGAATAACTGCCAGTTCTTGAAACGATGCATGGAAATTCAAGTGGACGCGCGACGAGCAGGACCGGTGCAGGCCGCGCGCAGTCTCCCGTGCGCGGGCCTATTGGTCAAACAGGGCGCGCGTGGCTGCTAAAATCACCGGGCCCGGGTAAAGCAGTTAGACCTTTCAGAAAAATGATCAGCTCAAATGTAGATAGCTTCCTGGCTCTCTGTTCGGCTCAACGACGTAAGGGCGTGTTCAGCGAAGTCCTGCCTACTCGCATTATCGAGACTTCTGTTGGCCCCGTTCGCGTGCATGACTCAAAGTCCGATGGACCATGCGTGGTTTTTGTGCCGGATGGGCCCAATGTGATCGAGCACTACGAGCGCCTGATTGAGCTGCTGTCATCGAAGTTGCGGGTGGTGTGCTTCGACATGCCCGGTTTCGGGTTTTCCTTGCCGCGTTCCTCCTACGAGCATTCGCTGGATCAAGGGGCGCAAGCTGTACTGGGGGTACTCGATGCCTTGGCAATACCGAATGCAACCTTGGCGTTCAGTTGCGCCAATGGCTTTTATGCACTACGAGCGGCACAAATCGCGCCGGATCGTATTTCCAGCCTGGTGCTTTCCCAGACTCCATCCATGTCGGCGATGCATGCCTGGGGCAAACGCGCAATTCCATTGCCACTGCGCATTCCGGTAGTGGGTCAGATCGTAGGTTGGCTGATTCGAAAGAAGTCCGCGCACATCTGGTACGGAATAGCGCTCCCCAAGACGACTTCTGCGCAGCCCTTTGCAGACAAGGCTCAGCACGCGCTGGATGGCGGAGGGTGCTTTTGCCTGGCAAGTGTTTGTCAGGGGCTGGTTCGGGAAACGGTAGATTCCTTGTTGGGCGTAACGACGCCTTGCACCTTACTCTGGGGTACCAAGGATCACTCCCATAAGTACACCGATCCACGATCCCTGCGTGAGCTTGTCCCAGGCGCTGAAATCATCCTCATCGAAGATTGCGGGCACTTCCCCGACGTCGAGCAACCGGAACGCTTTGCTTCCATCCTCATGGAGAGGTTGGCGAGGTATGCGTAACCCGGCAGTCCACGCCGTCGCGGCGGTGTTCGTAGCGCTCGCCGCGTGCACGCCCTTCCGTCCTGAACCGTCGCAGCCGTCGCAGCCCTCCATCGAGCGTGAGCAATCGCGATGGGTGCCTGTCTCGTGGCAGGCATTGCCCGGGTGGAACGAGGACCGTGTCGACCAGGCATGGCCCGCCCTGCAGCAAAGCTGCCATCGCCCCGCGCCGGCATGGGTCGCCCTGTGCAGCGATGCCAGGAAGCTCAGCCCCCGCAACGATCACGACGCCCGGGCCTGGCTCGAGCACAACCTGCAACCGTACCGGGTCGAATCCTTGCAGGGCAGCGATCGCGGCTTGCTCACGGGATATTACGAACCATTGCTCGAAGCAAGCCGCCAGCCATCGGGGAAGTTTCGGCATGCGTTGTACGGCGTCCCAGCGGACCTCGCACAACGCAAGCCATACTGGACAAGGCAGCAGATCGACACCCTGCCGGCGGCGAGATCCTCGCTGCGTGGACGTGAGCTGGCCTACGTGGCCGATCCGCTCGATGCGTTGGTGCTGCAGATCCAGGGCTCCGGTCGCTTGCGTGTCGCAGAACCCAACGGCCAGGTTCGCACTGTTCGGTTTGCCTATGCTGGCCACAACGACCAGCCCTATCGATCCATCGGCCGCTGGTTGATCGAACGTGGCGAATTGCAGGCGGGCCAGGCATCGTGGCCCGACATCGAGGCGTGGGCCGACCGCAACCCGGCGCGCGTGAACGAGCTGCTGTGGGTCAACCCAAGGTACGTTTTTTTCCGTGAGGAACCCATCGCAGACCCCGCGCTGGGACCGAAGGGCGCGCAGGGCGTGCCACTGACACCGGGCCGCTCGATCGCGGTTGATCCGCGGAGCGTGCCCTACGGCACACCGGTTTGGCTCGACACCACCGAGCCCCTGTCGCTCCAGCCGTTGCGGCGAGTAGTGCTTGCGCAGGACACCGGCAGTGCAATCACCGGGGCCGTGCGCGTCGACTATTTCTGGGGCTGGGATGCGAGCGCCATGGAGAAAGCGGGACGCACCAAGCAGTCCTTGCGCGTATGGGTGCTCTGGCCGCGAGACGTACGGTGAGCAGCGAGATACGAACAGCAGGCTCGCAGCGATGGTGGATCGCTTCACGTCCACGCACGTTGACGATGGCCGTGACGCCAGTTGCGGTCGGCTCCGCGTTGGCATGGCACCAGGGTGCCACGGCGGACTGGCCTGTTTTCTCTTTGACCCTCGCGTGCGCGATGCTGATCCAGGTTGCAACGAACCTGCTCAACGACGTCTCGGATTTCGAACGTGGCAACGACCGCTCCGATCGCGTGGGCCCCCTGCGCATCACGGCGGCGGGCCTGGCAACGCCGCGTGAAGTCAGGCGCGCCGCCGCCATCGCGTTCGGCATCGCGGCCAGCATCGGCCTGTATCTGATCTGGTCAGGCGGCGTCGCCATCCTCGCGCTCGGCGTGTTTTCGATCGTCGCGGGCTGGGCGTATTCGGGCGGAGCCAGGCCCATCTCGCATGGCGCGCTCGGCGAACTGTGGGTGTTGCTCTTCTTCGGCGTCGTCGCCGTGTGCGGCAGCCACTACCTGCAGGCACATCACTGGTCCACGTTGGCCCTGCTGTTTGGTATTGCCATCGGCGCGATCGCCGCCGCAGTCCTGCTGCTCAACAACTACCGCGACCTCGAGCCCGACCGCGCCGCGGGCCGGCGCACGCTGGCGCAGGTCATCGGTCCTGATCGGTCGAGGACGCTGTTCGCGTTGCTGGTGCTGCTGCCGCTGGTGCTGCCGGCATGGCTCGCACTCACTCGCCCCGAGTACCGGATGCTCTGGCTGGCTTGTCTCGCCCTGCCGATATTCATTTACGTAGCGGTACGGATGCGCCAACTGACCGGCCCGGCGCTCAATCCCGTCCTTGGTCAAACCGCAATGGCGCAGCTGGTGTTCGGCGCGCTGCTCGTTCTGGGGTTGTTGCTCTGATGCCAGGAATCGTCGGTACGCTGCTCCCGCTGGGGCTCGCCTTCATCATGTTCGCGGTCGGCGTCACGCTCGTGCCCACCGATTTCACCCGGCTGTTGCGCGAACCGCGCGCGGTAGTCGCTGGGTTGATCGGGCAGCTGATGCTGCTGCCATTGTTTGCCTGGATGCTGGCCCTGGCATGGCAGCTCCCACCCGAAATGGCGATGGGCCTGGTGCTGCTGGGCGCGTGCCCAGGGGGCGCGAGTTCGGCACTGATCACGCACCTAGCGCGCGGCACAGCGGCGCTCTCGGTGACGCTCACGGCGATCACGAGCCTGGTCGCGCTCGCGAGCATGCCCGTGGTGGCACAAATGGCCCTGCAGTATTTCCTGGGTGCGAACAGCAACGTCGACGTGTCGATCACGCGGCTCGTGCGCGGCGTGTTTGTGATCACGACGCTGCCCGTCGCCGCCGGCATGGCCCTGCGTGCGTGGCGTCCGGCGATGATCGAGCGTTTGCAAGTGCCATTGGGCCGCATCGCGACGGCCTTGTTCGTGCTGATCGTGCTGGCGACCTTCATCAACCAGCGTGCTGCCATCATCGAGAACTTCGCCAGCGTTGGCCCCGCCGCCGCGAGCCTGAACGTCGCGGTCATGCTGGTGGGCGTGGTGCTGGGATTCCTGTTCAGGCTGGGTCGCAGGGATTCGATCGCCATTGCGTCCGAGTGCGGCTTGCAGAATGCAGCGCTCGGAATTTTCGTCGCGACGAGCGTGCTCGGCATCCCCGCGCTGGCCGTGCCCAGCGTCGTCTATGCGCTGGTCATGAACATCGGGGCATTTGCGCTGATCTACGTGGCGCGGCGTTGGGTCGCGACCGACGCAACCCAGCTGCAACGCGTAGCTGCCTGATTTCTACCTCACAACGCGACGAACAGCTGCAACCAGTATTTGTCGCCCTCGGCCTTGTTGCGAGCCATGGTTTCGTGCTGCCACTTGGCGGTGACGCCCCACCCATCGCCGCGGTAACCGACCTGCGGTCCTAACGCCAGTTCGCGCAGGCGCCGACCATCCACCGACACCGTCTGGCCGCAAATCTCGTCGTCCGTGATCTGCTGATGGTAATAGCCGTTCAGGCCAACGAAGACCTTCGGCATGACCTTGGCATCTAGCGAAAAGTCCGCGCCCACCTCGTGTCCGGATTGATAACTCGTGTCCGGGTTGACGTCGTTCAACGTCAGGTTGGTGCGCACGTTCGCGTCGTAGCGCCCGCCGAAGGCCTGCGTGATCGAATAGTACAGAGTGGTCGCCCAGTAATTGCGCCCGGGATTGAACACGACCTGCTTGTCGTAGGAGCCGTTGGGCACGTGCAGATCGATGCCCACGATGGAGTGGCGGGTCGGCGCGTGCCAACCCAGCATCAGGCCGAGCGCGGCATCGCCAAAGCCGGTGTCGTATGCCTCACGCGGACCGACGCTGACATCGCCGATCAGGAACGGTTGCGCCACCAGCCAGCCGACCGATCCCCCGAACAGCCTGGCGGTGGGATGAACGCCCAGGTATCGCAGCGTGTGCACGCGCACATTCACGTCCAAGGGCAACGGCGAGGCGTCGCCTTCGTTGTCTTTGAGGACGTCGGCTTCGTAGAACGAGTTGTACATGTAGAGGTAGTGGCCGGGCTTCGGCAGGATGCCGGTGGCGACGGTGTTCAGGCCGTACGGGTACACACTGCCACCGCCGTCCGTCGCATGCGCTCCTGGCGCTGCCAGGCCGAATGCAATGGCGATTCCGAGCGCAATGCGTAACGGCGCCGAACGCGCACGGCCGGCGTGTATTGAGATCACCGACTCGTGGTTGCCCCGTGCGCTCGCCATCGTCTCGCCCCAGTCTTGAAGTGGGCGCAGTGTTCCTGAGGGCGAGCGCATGTGCCTCGGGGAAATCCACTAGACGCGCATGGACAAGATCGCCTTGACCGACGTCACCTTGGCGATTGCAGTCCTGCGACCTGCAACCGCTGTTCGATCCTGCGCGCGCCATGCTGGTCTACGACGGACAAAGTCACTGTGGTCTCCGCACCCTGCCAGTCGATTTCCACGAGTCCGAAATTGGCTGCGCGCAGCACGCTGCTGACTCGATTGGAATTGGGCGTGGGCACCGGCCATTCCTCGGTGAGGCCGCTCGAGGTCATGTCCCATAACGTGTAGGGGACGTTCACGTCCAGTTTCGACACCTCGGCGTAGTGCGTGTCGCCGCTCAGGAATACGACGCCGTTGGCACGCGTCCGTCGCACCAACTCGATCAGACGCTGCTGATCATGCGGAAACAGGTACCAGCCTTCCCATCCCGGAAAATCCGCAAGCACCTGCAGGCTCGAGCCAATCAAGCGCACGTCTGCAGGGACGCGAAGCTGCTGCTCCAGCCACGACCACTGGCGCTCACCGAGCATCGTCGCCTCGGGGTCTGGATTGCGTGCGTACGGGCCGGGCACGTCGAGCCCTTTCTTGTAGCGCGCCGCTGCCCACGAGCGATAGTTGCTTGGCCCGGACGCCGGGCGCATGAGCGGTGTCCGGTTGTAACGCAAGTCCAGCAGGATCACCTGCACGCGTTGCCCTGGCGGTCCGAATACGTACGAGGCATACACGCCATCGCGCGACCGGCGCGGCGAGTCGGCAGGCTCGCCCCAGAAATCCAGGAAGACCTGCCGTGACGCTTCCTTCTGCGGGTAATCACCGCCCGCGTCGTCTTCGCCAAAATCATGGTCGTCCCAGGTCACGGCCAGGGGCGTCGTCGCCTTGAGTCTCTGGAATCCTGGCTGGGATGCAAGTTCGGCGTACTTCGCGCGCAGGTCGGCCATGTTGCGAGTGTCGCCATAGACGTTGTCGCCGAGAAACAGGAACAGGTCTGGCTTGGTCGCCAGCACCGCGTCCCAGATCGGCTGGGCCTTACCGCCTTCAGCGCACGAGCCGAACGCGATGCGCGTCAGCGTGCGATCTAGAGCAAGGTGTGGATCGACTGGACCGGGCGGCGGCACGGGGTCGGCAGCGTGAGCCACTTGCAGGCACCCGCACATGACCACCGCAAAAAGAACCGCCAGCCGCGGCGGAAGCATTCTCATGCGTCCAGTAGACCACGGCCGATCGACGCCTGCATCCTGCAAGCGAGACGCGGCCGCGGCATGCAGCAGGAGGTGATCGATGCGCAACCCTGCATTGCGCCGCCAGCTTTGCCTGAAGTAATCCCAGAACGTGTAGATGCGCTCGTCACCATGGACCTTGCGCAGCGAATCGACACATCCCTGCGCGAGCAGTCGCTGCGACCAGGCCGTGCAGCGTCTTGCGCAGCAGGACTGGCTTGTAGCCCGCGTTCATCCTGGAGACGACGCTTTGGCTGAGCCCAGCGGTCGCATCCGGCACTTGCCCTGCCACGCGATCATCTCGGCGTGGCGGGTCTTGGTGACCTTGCCGGTGCCGTCGCATTCGACGCACTCGTACAGCTGCTCATCGTCGCCCTGCGCATCGTGCAGTACGCCCTGGCCGTTGCAGCAGGGACACACATACAGTTTCGCCACGCGTCACCTTCAGCAGCATCGACTGCCTCACTGTAGCGAGCGCGCGATGCACGCAGCAGGCGCGATCGGCACCCTTCGCTGTAGGTGGGCATTGACGCGGACCGATACACCGGGACGCTGGGCTGCGGCCAGCTCAACTGCGACCCCGCTTGCCTCCGTCTTTCGTGTGGGAGCGAACGAGACGACCGAAGGCCCGATCTTTTGCGCGTCTTTCCGAAAGCGAAAGCTCATGGAATGCAGACTCTCGGGCGAGCTTGAGATAATTGTGCAGGCGAGCCTCGCTCAGCTCGCGACGCTCGATGGCGGCTAGCACCGCGCAGCCCGGCTCGTCCCGATGCGCACAGTTGGTGTACCGGCAATCTCGCGAGAGTGCGGTCACGTCGGCGAACGTCTCTTCCAGGCCGTCTCCGGCGCCGAGCAGCCCCAACTCCCGCATGCCAGGCATGTCGATCAGCAGCACCCCTCCCTCGAGTTCGAGCAATTGCCGTCGTGTGGTGGTGTGGCGCCCCTCGCCGGTGTGACTGACAGCGCGGGTTGCCAGGGCCGCGTCGCCGACCAGGCGATTGAGCAGCGTGGTTTTGCCCACGCCCGACGATCCCAGGAGACAGTACGTCTTGCCTGGGCAGAGCAGCTCGCGCACTTGATCGAACCCTGCGCCGGTCACGTTGCTGATCGGCACGATTCGCACAGCCGCCCCGGCGAGGCGGATGCTGTCGATCATCGACGCGAGGCCCGCGGCTTCCACGAGGTCCGTCTTGGTGAGCAGCAGGATGGGCTCGATGCCTCCGTCACGCACCATCACCAGGTAACGCTCGAGCCGCCGCAGGTTGAAGTCGAAGTGACACGACTGGACGAGCAACGCTACATCGACGTTGGCCGCGACCACCTGGTAATCGATGTCATTGCCGGCCGCTTTGCGCCGGAGCGATGTTTTGCGCGGCAGCACGCCGTGAATGGTTGCTGCAGCACCTGTATCGCGGTGGCTCGCACAGACCCAGTCGCCGACGCAAGGCAAGTCGAGCGGCGATGTCGCGGCGAACTTGAGGCTACCGGTCAGTTCTGCGGTTCGCTCGCCTTGTTCGTCCCGGATGACAAACCGGCCACGGTCGACCGCCGTCACGCGCGCAACGGTCAGGCCGGACGTGCAAGCCGATAACTTGTCGTCGAACCAGGGATCCAGCCCGAGCGCGCGCAGGTCCATGCGCCAATCTGGCACAATCGAGCAGTACCTTCAAAGAGCAGATGAAAATGACCAAGACCAGGGCCTACGCGGCGCAGTCTGCGAGCACCCAGCTGGCTCCCTTCGAGATCGAACGGCGCGTCCCGGGTCCCGACGACGTGCAGATCCAGATCCTGCATTGCGGCGTGTGCCATTCCGACCTGCACACTGCACGCAACGAATGGAAGAACACGCTGTACCCGTCGGTGCCGGGACACGAAATCGTCGGGCGCGTGACCGCGGTCGGCTCGAACGTCAAGCGGTTCAAACTCGGCGACCTTGCGGGTGTCGGCTGTCTCATCGACAGCTGCGGCCGCTGCCCGTCCTGCGGCGACGGCCTTGAGCAGTACTGCGAAAATGGGCTCGTCGGCACCTACAACGGCCCCATGTTCGGCGGTGATAACACCTACGGCGGGTATTCGCAGTCGATCGTCGTCAAGGAATCGTTCGTGCTGTCCATCCGGCACGACGAAAAAGACCTTGCGGCCGTGGCGCCGCTGCTTTGCGCCGGCATCACGACGTACTCGCCTTTACGGCACTGGAACGCGGGTCCCGGCAAGACCGTTGGCATCGTCGGACTCGGCGGCCTGGGCCACATGGGTGTCAAGATTGCTCGCGCGATGGGCGCGCGCGTCGTGCTGTTCACCACCTCACCGGGCAAGACCGACGACGCGCTGCGTCTCGGGGCGGATGAAGTCTGCATCTCGACGGACAATGCGCAGATGGCCCGGCTTGCGAACAAGCTGGACCTGATCCTGGACACCGCCGCCGCGTCGCATTCGCTCGACCCTTTCGTCAGCCTCCTGAAGCGTGACGGTACGCTGACGCTGGTCGGTGCACCCGAAACTCCGCATCCGTCGCCCGAGGTATTTGGCCTGATCTTGAAGCGCCGCAGCATTGCGGGCTCGCTGATCGGCGGCATCAAGGAAACGCAGGAGATGCTCGACTTCTGCGCCGACCATGGGATCGTCTCGGAGATCGAGACGATCCGCATGGATTACATCAACACGGCCTATGAACGGATGCTGAAGAGCGACGTCAAGTACCGTTTCGTCATCGACATGGCGACGCTGGGCTGACGTTCACGCCTGGGCGACATCGTAGCGGTCCAGGTTCATTACCTTGGTCCACGCAGCGATGAAGTCACGCACGAACTTTTCCTTGCCGTCGTCACTCGCGTAGACCTCGGCCACGGCGCGCAACTCGGAGTTCGAGCCAAAGACCAGGTCGACGCGCGTGCCGGTCCATTGCACGGCGCCAGTGGCACGATCGCGACCTTCGTACACGCCCGTCGCGCCGGCCGACGGCTTCCACACCGTGTTCATGTCGAGCAGGTTGACGAAAAAATCGTTCGTCAGCATGCCTGGTGAGCGTGTGAACACACCGGGCCGTGCTGGGCCCACGGTTGCGTCGAGCGCGCGCAGGCCACCGACCAGCACAGTCATCTCGGGCGCAGTCAACGTCAGCAGTTGTGCACGATCGAGCAGTAGTTCCTCCGCTGGAGTCTGCAGATCTGCGCGACAGTGGTTGCGGAAACCGTCGGCGACCGGTTCGAGCACTGCAAATGAGGCGACGTCCGTCTGCTCGGGCGTGGCGTCGGTGCGCCCGGACAGGAACGGAACCTCGACGGCGTGGCCAGCCTTGCGTGCCGCCTGCTCGATGGCTGCACCTCCCGCGAGCACGATGAGATCCGCAAGCGAGACTTTTTTGCCGCCGACCTGGGCTGCGTTGAACTCGCGCTGGATTCTTTCCAACGCCTGCAGCACCTTGCCGAGTTCTTGCGGCTGGTTCACCGCCCAGTCCTTCTGCGGGGCAAGCCGGATGCGCGCTCCATTGGCGCCACCACGCTTGTCCGATCCGCGGAACGTTGCCGCAGAAGCCCACGCCGTACGGACCAGTTCCGGCACGGTCATTCCAGACGCGAGAATTGCGGCCTTCAGCGCTGCGACGTCGGCGCCGTCCACCAGCGCGTGGTCGACGGCAGGCACTGGATCCTGCCAGATCAGTTCTTCCTGCGGCACCTCGGGCCCGAGATAGCGCGGTCGCGGTCCCATGCCGCGATGTGTCAGCTTGAACCAGGCACGCGCGAACGCGTCGGCAAAGGATTGCGGATCCTGGTGGAAGCGACGCGAAATGGGCTCGTAGACGGGATCAAGGCGCAGCGATAGATCAGCCGTCGTCATCATCGGCGCGTGCTTCTTCGACGGATCGTGCGCATCGGGGATCATGTGTTCTGCGCGCACGTTCACGGCCCGCCATTGCTTCGCGCCAGCGGGGCTTCGCACCAGCTCCCACTCGTAGCCAAACAGCATGTCGAAGTAGCCGTTGTCCCATCGCGTCGGGTTCGGCTTCCATGCGCCTTCGATGCCGCTCGTCGTCGTGCAGCCGCCATTGCCCGAGCCGTGGGCATTGATCCAGCCGAGGCCCATGGTTTCGAGCGCTGCGCCTTCGGGCTCGGGTCCGACCAGCTTGGGGTCGCCCGCGCCGTGCGCCTTGCCGAAGGTGTGCCCGCCTGCGACCAGTGCGACAGTTTCTTCGTCGTTCATCGCCATGCGCGCAAACGTTTCGCGCACGTCGCGGCCTGATGCGAGCGGATCGGGTTTGCCGTTGGGACCTTCCGGGTTGACATAGATCAGGCCCATTTGCACGGCCGCAAGCGGGTTGTGCAGCTCGCGGTCGCCGCTGTAGCGCTTGTCGCCGAGCCATTCGGCTTCGGAGCCCCAGTACACGTCATCCTCAGGCTCCCAGATGTCGGCGCGGCCCCCGGCGAAGCCAAACGTCTTGAAGCCCATCGATTCCAGCGCCGATCGCCACGAACAGGGTGCGCTCGCCCGACGCGATCTCGATCACGGCATCGCTGGTCGCCAGCACTGCGAGCAAACAGCCACCCACGAACAGCAGTGAGCCACCCTTTTTACCGCGAGCGGTGCTGCGGATCACGAAATAGCTGGCGGTGATGGCGCTGGCTGCGGTGATCACGGAGACAGCGCGGCCCGCGCCATTGGGGAGCAACATGCCGACGTAGCTGCCGCCTTTGTCGAACGCACCGGCAAGCGAGAGCAGCCCGACCCCGATCGCGCCGCCGTAAGCCCAGCGATAGGCGGCGCGGTTGATCTGCGAGCGGTTCTCTGCCTGGACGTAGTGAACCAACACCACTGGCGCCAAGATCATCACGGCGCGCCCGAACCGCTCGAGCCCCTCTTCGAGCTTGCCGTCCGCGAGCGTCGCGGCAGCGATTGCCGAGCTGGACAGCGCGAGCACGGCGAAGAGCAAACCGAGCAGGCTCGTCCCAGGGTCGGTTTGCGGCCGCCTCGTCGCCCACACGGCGTAGCCCGCAGCCGTCACGTAGATGACGGCCCATGCGAGCAGGTAGCCAGCGAAAATGACGGAGCCCAAGGCACCCCATTCTCCTCCGGGTTTCGGTCCGCGGCCAGTCAACGTATAGAGGGCGCCGTGGCTCAGCGGAAACGCTACTTATTCGTGTGCATCAACCGCCGCCCGGTCGGCACCTCGAAGGGCTCCTGCGCAACGCGCGACGCTGAGGCCCTGCACGCCGAGCTCAAGGCGGCCTGCGCGGCGCGCGGCCTCTCGACGACCGAGGTGCGCACCTGCACATCCAGCTGTCTCGATGTGTGTTGGGCTGGTCCGGCCATCGCTGTAACACCAGACAACGTGATGTACGGCCGCGTAAAGCGCGAAGACATTCCGGAGATCGTCGAGGCGCTCGCCCGCGGCGAGCTCGTGCAGCGCCCACCTCTTCGACGATCGCTTCGCTGCCGATCTCGCGGAAACGGTGCAGCGCGCCGTCGATGCCGGTGTCATCGGAATCGTCGCCATCG
>JANNGT010000159.1:0-50534 GCA_031404015.1 Gammaproteobacteria bacterium
AGCAGCGATTTCTGCGTGAGTGCGCGGTTGGTCAACGCGCCGATATTACTCCTGCATCCCGTGATACAGCAGGCGTATCAGCAGTCGCACGCCATCGTGGTCCTTCAACTCGTGATAGCGCGGACCTGCGCGGCCGCCGATGTCGCGGATGTCGTCCATCAATTCCGGGTGGAACTGGCACGTGAAGGACCGACGCACGCGATGCGTCTCCCAGTCCTTGTAATAGATCGCCGTGGCGCCGACTTCGGTGAGGCTGTGGGCGTCGACGCGTGTCTGTCCCAGGATCTCGACCGCGTAGGGCAGGCTCAGCAGCCACGCGACGGGACTCACCGCAAGCACGTGCCGCAGCGGCACGATGGTGTCGTGCAGGGTCTTGTAGGCCCAGTTGGCGAAGAGCGCGGCCTCTTCGTTGACTTCATCCGCATGGAACATCTCGACGGTGATCTCGCGCTCGAATGACAGCACCTGGTCGATCACGCCTTCGAGTTCGTCGGCCACCAACGCGTGCGTCTCGTGCAGTTCGCGCGGGATATGGTTTTCCTCGTCACGACGTGCGTAGGGCAGCAGTGCGCGCGTGCCGACCTCGACACCTTCGTTGTTGGCCACTGCAAAGTCCGGGTCGTGCCAGCCGATCGCGCGTGGCTGGCCTTGCTTCACAACCTGCAACTGATCGCCCATTCGCGCGATGCGTTCCGCAGCACGCTGCAGCGAATTCAGCACGCGGCCCGTGGGGTCGAGCGGCAGCCTGGTCAGCTTGCCGATCTCACGCACCGCGCGCTGCAGCAGGCGTATGTGCGACGCCGCAGCGAGTTGGTGCCCGAGGCAGATGAAGATGCTGGGTCCGCTGGCCGTGGAACGCCGCAGCAACAGCTGGTCGACCAGGCCGAGCATGTCCTCGAGACGGACGCTCGACCCTTCGAAGCTGCTTGCGTCATGCACCGACGGGCACCCGCCCTGCACGATGGTGGCGAGGCCCGCGGTGAGCACGTTGGCGAGCCGCTCGGGGTTGTGGATACCGCTTTGCCAGACCGGAAACAGCACCGTGTCGGCGTCGGCGACCTGTTGGAACACGTAAGCCAGGTTCTTGGATGCGCGAACCGACTCACCGCGCGGATTGGTGCCCACGCTGATCCACGGCTCGACCACACCGATGCTTTGCCGGTAGATCTCCGGCATGTCGAGCAGCACGCGCAGGTGATCTTCGCTCTCAATGACTTTCTCGAGCGGCCGGGCGAGCCCCCAGTCGAACATGCCTTCGTTGGCCAGCATGTCGCGTCCCGGGAAGGGCGTGGGCGACTGACGGTCCTTCAGGAAGTAGCCGAGCAACGCGTGCACCGACTGCGGACTCGACGCGTGCCGGCCCAGCAGGCCGGGCAGTGTGCGCCAGCCGAGGTTTTCAGGACTCAGGGTCTTCATGAGTGTTTGTTTCTGTCGCCGCGCAGCAGGGCATCGGCGGAATGCAAGCAATCGCCGTGCCATGACTGTGGCGCCGCACAGCGATTGATCGGGCGAACGTAAGTAAGCGGCAAAAGCACGCAGAAGCAGGCTTTTAGCTTCACCGTGCATGCACCGTGCGATGCCATCAGCGCCACCGTTCTGCACGGTCGTGGTGCGCCGTGGTTGCAGGCGCTTGCCAGTGCCCGGCGGCTCGGACAAAGTGCACCCTCTTTTTGCGCCGCCCGGAAAGGGTCCCGATGTCCGCAGCCCAAGACGCCAAGCTTGCCAATCGGATCCTCAAAGGGTTGGTGTTCGGCGCGCTCGCTGGCGTGGTGGTGCTGCTGCTGGCGCCCTACGTCCCGGGCCTGCAGGACGGCGCCAGGTGGCTCGCGACCAACGTACTCGACCCGCTGGGCCAGGTGTTCCTGCGGATGCTGTTCTTCGTCGTGATTCCACTGGTCTTTGCGTCGCTTGCGGGCGGGGTGGTGCAGCTCGGTGAGCTCTCGGACCTGGGCCCGTTGGCCGGGCGCACCTTTGCGCTGTTCTTTGCGAACATGTCGATCGCGGTGGTCCTTGGCCTCGTCATGATGAACCTGCTGAACCCCGGCGGGCGCATGGATCCCGCCACCAGCCAGCGGCTCGTGCAGGAATACGGTGTGCAGGCAGGCCAGCACGTGGCGAAGAGCGAAACCAACCCGAGCATCACGCCTGCCGGTGTGGTCGACATGTTCATGCCCAAGAACCTTTTCGGCGCGTTCGTGGGAAACCAGCGCAACGCGCTCGGTGACGTCCTCCCCCTGATCGTCTTCGCAATCCTGGTGGGAGCTGCGGGGCTGGGCCTGCCTGAAGCGCGACGCCGGAAGTTCCTCGACGGACTCGAGACCGTCAGCGACCTGATGACCGGCATCGTGCACTTCGCGCTGCGGCTGGCGCCCTATGCCGTGCCCGCCATGATCTTCAGCGTCGTGGTGAAGGTCGGTTTCGAGATCCTGATTGCCCTGGGCCTGTTCGTGCTGGGATGCGGCGCGATGCTGCTGCTGCACCTGTTCGGCACGATGTCGATCTGGCTCAAGTTCCTGGCCAAGCGCAGTCCGCGGGAGTTTTTCCGACAGATCAAGGACGTGCTGGTGACTGCGTTCTCCACCAGTTCCAGCAGCGCCACGTTGCCGGCGGCGCTCGCCGCGTGCCGCGAGCGGCTCGGAATCTCGCCGTCGACCGCCGGGTTCGTCATGCCACTCGGCACGACGATGAACATGAGCGGCACGGCGCTCTACGAAGGCTGCGTGGTCCTGTTCGTCGCGCAGGTATTTGGCGTGCACCTGGGGTTTGCCGAGCAGGTCACGCTCGTGTTCCTGGCCGTGCTCAGCGCGGTGGCCGTGGCGGCAATTCCCGGCGGGTCATTGCCGTTGATCGCAGGCTTGCTGGTCGCATTCGGCATTCCGCCGGAAGGCATCGGCATCATATTGGGCGTAGACCGCCTGCTGGACATGACCCGCACGATGACCAACGTCGGCTCGGACCTGGTGACGACGGCCGTCGTCGACGCCGGGCAGCGCGCGAGCGGTCACGCGGGTCGGGTGTGATCCGCGTTAATTGGCGCGTCGGGCCTGCAACGCTAGCAGGCAGCGCTCGATCGCAGCGGACTCGTTCGTATCGACCGTGACGAGGTGCTCGAGCTCCTGCTCGCCGAATGGCTCCCAGTACGACGGCTGACGGTCGAGCAGATCCAACGTCGCCTCCGACGCGTCCGCCCCGGAAGCGGCGCGTGATGCTACCCGTGCACGGCGCACCTCGAGTGGCGCCATGCAATGCACGATGACGGACTGCGCCGAGTGGTCGTGGGCGATTGCGAGGAAGCGATCACGCTCGTCATGTCGCAGGTTCGCCGCGTCGATGACGACGCTCTCGCCGCCCTGCAGGCAGCGCTCTACGCACACGCGCAAGTGGTCGTAAGTGCGTACGTTGAATGCCACCGAGTAGAGGTCCGCGTCAGGTGCCGATGCCGAGGACTGCAGCGGCTGCAGCCCCGCGAGCCGTTTGCGCTCGATGTCAGATCGCAGGACGAGGGCGCCGATGTCGTGCGCGATCCGCTGCGCCAGCCATGTCTTGCCCGAACCTGAGAGTCCCGCCATCACCACAAGCAATGGCCTGGGCCGCGCGATACGAGCCCTGGCCCAATCGAGGTACTGGCGTGCCAGCGACATCGATTCGACTGTAACCGCCTGTGTCTGAATGCCGCGCAGTGCCGCGACCTTCGCTCGCACCAGCGCGCGGTAACCCTCGTAATACGGCAGCAACGCGACCGCATCGAAATCGCCGTTGGCAGTGAGCCAGGCCTGCAGGGTCTCGCGGCGCAAGTCATCGCGTCCATTCACGCCCAGGTCCATCGTCAGGAAGGCGATGTCGCTGATCACGTCGATGTAGCGCAACGCCGGATCGAACTCGAGGCCATCGAACGCGACGAGCGTGTCGCGCCAGCGCACGACATTGCCGCAATGCAGGTCACCATGGACTTCACGCACGTAACCGCGGCTCCGTCGCTCGCTCATTCGTGTGCGGCACCGGTCGAACAGCGTCTGCAGGTGCGCCTGTAATCGCTGCAACTGCGCAGCCACCGCCGCATCGCACAGAACGCGACTGATCTCGGCGAAGTTGTCCAGCGTAGTGCGGTGCAAGGCGTCGGGTTCGCCGTGCAAAGAGTGTGGATCCGCACTCGGCGCCGCCGCGTGCATCGCAGCCATGCGAGAGCCGAGTGCCGCGCACTCCTGCAAGCTCACGGCATTGGCCTGCAGCAGGTGGGTGAGCTCCTGCGAGGTGTCGAACTGCACCATGCGCAGGGCGTGTTCAAACGGCGGGGTGGTGACATCGCCGACGCGGGGACCTGTCGGCGTGCCGCCGATCGGCACGACGTCCAGGTACAGGTCGGGCGCGTGGCGTCGATTGAGTCGCAACTCCTCATGGCACAACCAGGCGCGTCGTTCCTGCGTGGAGTAGTCGAGAAAGCGCAGTTGGATCGGCTTCTTGACCTTGTAGGCGTAGTCGCCGGCCAGAAACACCCAGGACACGTGGGTTTCGATGCAGCTGACCGGGCCGGTCACTGGATGCAGCGAGGCGTACGCCGCGGGATCGAGCATGGCGGCAGCGAACGCAGACTGCGCGGCTGGCGAATCGATGGCGGGCGGGAATTGGGCTGCGTTCACGCGAGATTCGGTACTCGACGACCGCTCCGGGCAGTGTACTCTTGCAGCCTGAGCCCGGTATCCCTGCGATCAATACTGATGGTCAAGGGCAGCCACGGTTCGACAATGAAACCGTTCACAGAGAACGTCCAGAAGAGGGACACAGCATCGTGACCATCCCTGTCCAGATTACCTTCCGTCACATGGAAAGCTCCCCAGCCGTCGAAACTCGCGTGCGCGAGCTCACCGATCACCTGGGTACCTTCTCCGACCGCATCCAGTCCTGCCGCGTCGTCGTGGATTCGCCGCACCGGCACCATCACCAGGGCAAGGTATTCAACATCAAGGTCCAGCTGGCCATGCCGGGCGAGGACGTCGTCGTCGACATGGAACGCCCCGATCGTGAAGGCCACGAGGACGTTTACGTCGTCCTGCGCGATGCCTTCGACGCCGCGCGCCGCCAGGTGCAGCAGCGCATGTCATCGTTGCGCGGCGAAACCACGCTGCGCGCAAAGCCCGCCGCGTCCTGAACGCCGCGGCTCCAGGCGGCGCAGTGCCTTCCGTTTCGTCGCTGGACGCTGCGCCGCTGCTCTTCGCGCCGCTCGCCTCGCGTGAGTTTGGCGAGCGAGTTGCAGCAGCCTTAGGCACGCCGCTCGCCCCGCTCGAAGAACGCGACTACGAAGGCGGCGAGCATAAATCACGCCCCCTCGTGAGCGTGCGCGGTCGCACGGTCTACGTCATTCAGTGCTTGAGTGGGGATGCTGCCGGCAGCGCCAATGACCGGTTATGCCGCGCTCTATTCCTGATCGCCGCTCTTAAGGATGCCGGCGCAGCGCGCGTGACGGCCTGCCTGCCGTACATTGCGTATGCCCGCAAGGATCGCCGCTCCAAGGAACGCGACCCGGTCAATTCGCGCTACATCGCGCAGCTGATCGAGGCCGTCGGCACGGACCACGTGATGGTCATGGACGCGCACAACGTCGCCGCCTTCGAGAACGCTTTTCGCTGCAGCGTCGACATGCTCGAGGCCGCGCCGCTGCTGGCGAACCGCATCGTCGCACAGACGTCAGGCGAGGGCGTCACCATCGTTTCCCCGGATTTCGGCGGCGCCAAGCGCGCACAGCGCGTGCAGGACCTGGTCGCAGTGCGCGCCGGTTTCGACGTTGAATGCGCGGTGTTCGAGAAACGCCGCGAAAGCGGCGAGGTCAGCGGCGACCTCATCATCGGTCGAGTCGCGGGGCGACATGCGGTGATCGTCGACGATCTGATCAGCGCAGGAACGACGCTGCTGCGCGCAGTGCAGTCCTGTCGCAAAGCAGGAGCCCGCTCGGTCACGGCATTCGCAACGCACGGTGTCTTTGCGCCCGGCGCCGAGCGACTGCTGGGGCCGGAAGGCCCCGATCATCTCTGTGTAACCGATACGATAATGCCCCTTAGGCTTGCTGTGCCCCAAGGCCCAGAAGGTCGACTTGAAGTGTTGCCGGCATCGGCATTGTTTGCGGAAGCAATACGGCGCATCGGCACGGGTGAATCGGTCGTTGCCCTGCGCGAGATGGAACGCAAGCCGACTCGCAACTGACTCGACGCGAACACGGAGCGACTCGCATGAACGCAACCACAGGCCCCGCGGTCGTTACCATTGATGCCGCGTCCGGTGCTGAAGAAAAGCTCGAGCTGGACCCCTCGCGACTGGCTTCCGGCAGCCCGATGCCCGAGCAGTTCGTCCGCAATGCCTACACCGACGCCAGTGGGCGGTTCTTTGCCGGCACTTGGCGCAGCAGCGTGGGGGCGTGGCGCGTGTCGTACACCGAGAACGAACTCTGCGTGCTCACGCAGGGCAAGGTGCGCATCACCGATGACCACGGCCGGACGCAAACGTACGGCCCGGGGGACAGCTTCGTGATGCCCGCAGGCTTTACGGGCCTCTGGGAAGTGCTCGAGCCGGCCGAGAAGTTTTACGCGATCTACGAGCCGTCCGCCGGCTGAGCCAACAAGGTGCGCTGTGGCAGGGTGTTTGCGCCGCAGCGGTGCATACATCGACGCACCAATCGATGCGAAACCCCTCGCCGCGTCGTTTCGCGGCTGGCACGCTTCCTGCAGTACAGTAGCCCGGAGCCGTAACTGCGGACATACGTGTTGACGGCGTATCGTCTCTGCTACAATCGCGGCAATCGTCGTTAAATGCGTGTTGTTAACTAACAACAAAGGGGTTCCTGCAATGAAATTGACCCAAGGCCTGGCTGCGGTAGCACTGTCGCTGACCTCATTGGTGGCCCAAGCTGAGATCACCGGCAACGTGTCGGTTGTCAGCGATTACAACTGGCGTGGTATCACGCAAACCTCCCAGGATCCGGCCCTGCAGGGCGGCATCGACTGGTCGCACGAGAGCGGCTTTTACCTGGGCGCCTGGGGCAGCAACGTCGATTTCGGCGACTGCTGCGACGAGAACGTCGAAGTGGACCTGTACGGCGGCTTCCGCGGCGGCGAGACGCTCACGTACGACGTCGGTTTGATGTACTACGCCTACCCGGGCGCCGAAGACCTGGACTACGGTGAAATTTACGCGGGCCTCGGTTGGAACTGGCTGAGCGGCAAGGTTTGGTACTCGAACGACTTCGGCAACTCGGGCGAGTCGGCCTTCTATTACGAAGCCAATGCGTCGCATGAGCTGCCCGCCAACTTCGGCGTGAACGCGCACCTCGGGTATTCCGATGGCGATGCGATCGACCTGTTCTACGACGACAGCTACATGGACTGGTCCGTGGGCGTCACGTATGCGTGGTCCAACTTCACGTTCGGCCTCAAGTACGCGGACGGCAGCGACCTGAGCGCGCTGGACGGCACGCCTGACGACACCAACAGCAGCGAAGGCGTGGCTATTTTCTCCATCGCAACTTCGTTCCCGTGGGCGAAGGAATAAGCACCGCGCTTTTTCAGCTGAAACGCAAATGAAAGAAGCCCGGGCTCCGCGAGGAGGCCGGGTTTTTTTTCGTCTGCGAGATGCGCGCCGGGGAATTAACCCCGCCCGCCGGACACGGCCGTTTACAGGGAAGCACACCTGCAAAACGGAGCCGAGCCATGATCCTCCAAGTCAGTCGCCGCACGCTGCTCGCGGGCGCAACCGCCGCCATACTCGCCATCGCGATCGCCCCGCTCGCCGTGGTGCGGGCCGATGCATTGGCCCGCGTGGACGTGTACGACCGCAGCGCTGGCGAGGCGCTGCCGCTCTATCGACATCGCGGTCGTCAGTACGTCGAAGGTCGGCCCGGCAACGAGTACGCCGTGCGCATCCGTAACTGCAGCGGCCAGCGGTTGCTGGCCGTGCTGAGCGTCGACGGCGTGAATGCGGTGAGCGGCGAGACTGCCTCGTTCGGGCAATCGGGCTACGTCATCGAGCCGGGCGGCTACGTCACCGTGCAGGGCTGGCGCAAGGACCTGGACCGGACCGCGGCCTTTTACTTCTCCGACCCCGACGACTCCTATGCGACCCGCACCGGGCGCCCGGCCGACCTGGGCGTGATTGGCGTGGCGCTGTTTCGCGAGCGGCCCATCGAGCGCCCCGACTACGTGGCCCGTGAGGAATCCCGGTCCAACGCGCCCCAGGAACGGGCGGCGGCCGATGCGACGGGAAATGCGGCCGAAAGCCGCGCAAAAAGCGCAGGCGCTGCCTCGCCGGCCATGCAGGAGCCCTCGCTCGGCACGGGACACGGCCGCGGTGAGTACTCGCCTGTCGAACAGGTCGAATTCGTGCGCGCCAGCTCGCGACCGGATGAAGTCGTCGCGATCCGCTACGAGCGACGCGACGCCCTCGTCGCCATGGGTGTGCTGCCTGCAACGCGCAAGGGGTGGCGGGATCCCGATCCGTTTCCCAACGCGCTCAGCTTCGTCCCGGATCCATGAGCCCCGCGATTGCCGCATCCGTCGCGCCAACCGATACTGCGCGACGGATGCATGTTATCGACGCCGCAACGGAGCTACGCACGGACGAGTCGCTGATGCGCGCATACGGCGCGGGCGATGAACGGGCATTCGAGACGCTCTATGCCCGCCACAAGGGCGCGACCTACCGTTACTTCCTGCGGCACACGGGCAGCGATCGGGCCACGGCCGATGAGTTGCACCAGGATCTCTGGCTGCGGGTGATCCGAGCGCGCCTTGGCTATGAGGCGCAGGCGAAGTTCACGACCTGGCTCTACACGCTGGCACGGCACCGACTGATCGATTACTGGCGCGCGTGCCACGGCGTGTCGTTGGCGTCGATCGAGGACGAGGCAATCTTCACGCAGGCCGAAGAAAGCGCCGCTGCGTCGCGCGAGGTCGACGACGAACCGCTGCACGCGTCAATCGATGCCGAGACGCGGCGGCGTCTCGTTGCGGCGCTCACGACCGTTTCGCCGCTGCAGCGGGACGCATTCCTGCTGCATGTCGAGGGTGGCCTCTCGCTGGATGAGATCGCGACCCTCACTGCCACATCCGGTGAAACCGTGAAGAGCCGGTTGCGCTATGCGTATCGCAAGCTGCGCGCATCGCTGGAGGACTTGCAATGAGCAACCATGAGCGCGGCGGCCCAGGGTCGATTCCGCAACGTCCAAGCCCCGACGATGCATTGGACCGCGCGTGGCGCGATGCGTCCGATGAGCAGCCGCCGACACAACTCGACGCTGCGATCCTCGCTGCGGCCCGAACGTCCATCGCGGAGCGTCGCGGCGAGACCGCTGCGGCGCCCATAATTGCGCCTGCCCCACGCGTGCGTGCCCCGAGCCGCTTCACGCGCTGGCAGCCACTGGCCGTTGCCGCCTCCGTTGCCGGGCTCGCATTCGTTCTGGTGCAGACGTTGCCGCGCGAACCCGAGTTCTCGCCGCCGAGCCAGTCGCAGGAGTCAGTGTCGATTCCAGCCGCTTCCCCAGCGGCGCAAGCCTCGGTGCCGCTCGAAAAGAATACAGTGTCGGCGCACGTGGCCAGGGAACTCGACCACCAGCCACAGCGGGCCGAAGCCCGGGATCTTGCGCCGGCACAGCGTGCCGTCCCTGCGCCCCCGCACGAGGCGAACGCGTCAACGCCAGTCGCTGAGGCAGCTACGTCCAGCGATGGTGCCGCGGCTGCCCCATCCAGCGATCGTGCTGCGGTAGCCACGTCCAGTAACGGCGCTGCAGCGGCGACCGAGATGGCTGCGGTTGCCGCCCCAGCTCGCGACAGCGCAGCGAAGGCCTCGCAACGTCTCGACGCGACGGACTGGGCCGCCAGCATCGAGGCGCAGTACGCGGCTGGCGACCTTGCCGGCGCCGCTGCCAGGCTGCGCGCGTTTCGTGCGATCGACCCGGAGGCAGACCAGTACCTGCCGGACACGCTGCGCGCGTGGGCCCGATCGGTCGAGTGAAAGTCCGCGCCGTGCGTCAGGCCAGTTCTTTCAGGACGTCACCGAACAGGCCGAACACCTGGTCGATGTGGCTTTTCTCGATGATGAGCGGTGGGGACATCGCGATGATGTCACCCGTCACGCGCACCAGCAGGCCCTTCTCGAACGCGCGCACGAACGTCTGGAAACCGCGCTGCCCGGGCTTGCCCGGGATCGGGTCGAGTTCGACCGCCCCGATGAGGCCCAGGTTGCGCAGGTCGATGACGTGCGGGAAGCCTTTCAGCGAATGCACGCCGTCGGCCCAGTAGCCGGCCATTTCACTGGCCCGCGTCAGCAACCCTTCGCGGCGATAGATTTCCTGCGTCGCGATCCCCGCGGCGCAGGCGACCGGATGCGCTGAATACGTGTAGCCGTGGAACAGATCGATCGCGCCCTCGGGGCCCTGCATGAACGCGTTATGCACCTGGTCGCTGGCCGCAACGGCGCCCATCGGCACCGCGCCGTTGGTCAGCCCTTTCGCCATCGCGATCATGTCTGGCTGCACGCCAAAGAAGCCGGTGCCGAACGGCGCGCCCAGGCGACCGAAGCCCGTGATCACTTCGTCGAAGATCAGCAGGATGCCGTGCTTGGTGCAGATGTTGCGCAAGCGCTCCAGGTAACCCTTCGGCGGAATCAGCACGCCCGTTGAACCCGCAACCGGCTCGACGATCACTGCTGCGATATTGCTCGCGTCGTGCAGCGCGACGATGCGCTCGAGCTCGTCGGCGAGGTTTGCGCCGTGTTCAGGGAGGCCGCGCGTGTAGGCATTTTTCGCCAGGTCGTGCGTGTGTGGCAGGTGATCCACGCCCGGCAGCATCGACCCGAACCATTTGCGGTTGTTGACCATGCCGCCGACCGAGATGCCGCCGAAGCCGACGCCGTGATAGCCGCGTTCGCGGCCGATGAAGCGCGTGCGTGACGCTTCACCGCGAGCGCGGTGGTAGGCGAGGGCGATCTTCAGTGCCGTGTCGACGGACTCGGAGCCAGAGTTGGTGAAAAACACGTGGCCCATGTCCTTGGGCAACCACGCAGCCACGTCGTTCGCCAGCTGGAACGCCCCGGGGTGGCCCATCTGAAACGGCGGCGCGTACTCCATCGTCGCGATCTGTTCCGCGACCGCTGCGCTGATTTCCTTGCGACCGTGGCCGGCATTGACGCACCAGAGTCCCGCAACCGCGTCCAGGATCTGCCGCCCGTCCGGCGTCCAGTAGTGCATGCCCTGGGCCTTCGCCAGCAGGCGCGGGTTCGCCTTGAACTGGCGGTTCGCCGTAAACGGCATCCAGAAGGCTTCCATCTGTTCGCGCGGCAGGGTGGCGGGGGCGTTCATGGGGGTTTCCGAGGTGAGGTGATAACTGCGTGATGATAAGAAAAATTGACACTAGGCTCAATTGGACGTGAAATTCACCCCTGTTTCGGGTCCTCGTGTGCAGGATATTGAACACCCCGTGAGCAGATCGGCATCGACGTCGGCGTCCACCTGCGGGCCGTGCGCACCATGTATTCCCTGTCCCAGCGCGAGCTGGCGAAGCGGGCCGGGGTCACCAACGGCCTCATTTCGCTGATCGAGCAGAACCGCGTCAGCCCCTCGGTGAGCTCGCTGAAGAAGGTCCTGGATGGCATCCCGATGTCGCTGGCGGACTTTTTCACGCTCGATTTCTCGGCGAGCCCGCAGGTGTTCTACCGGGACGACGAATTGCCGGTCATGGGCGACCGCTCGGTCACGTTCAAGCTGGTCGCGGCGCGCCGGCCCAATCGCGCCATGACGGTGCTGCACGAGCACTATGCGCCCGGCGCCGACACCGGAGCCGACATGCTCCGGCACGACGGCGAGGAGGGTGGGGTTATCGTGAGCGGGCGCATCGAACTGACGGTTGGCGCCGAAACGCGCCAGCTCGGGCCGGGTGACGCGTACTACTTCACCAGCGCGATCCCGCATCGTTTCCGTAACACCGGCACCGACGCTTGCGAGATCATCTCCGCCAACACGCCCCCGACGCTCTGACACCATGAACCAGACAGCCACCCCGACCGCGCAGGAATGGCGCGCCCGAGCCGTCGCGCTCTCGATCAACGGCCAGGCCTTCATCGATGGCCGGTACGTGTCCGCAGCAAGCGGCGCGACGTTCGACGACATCACGCCGATCGATGGCCGTGTGATTGCGCAGGTAGCTTCGACCGATCAGGCCGACGTGGACCGGGCAGTCGCCGCGGCACGACGCGCATTCGACAGTGGCGTGTGGGCGCACCAGCCGCCGCGCGAACGCAAGCGGGTCCTGCAGCGCTTTGCAGAATTGATCCTCGCGCATCGAGATGAACTTGCGCTGCTCGAAACGCTCGACATGGGCAAGCCCATTTCCGACAGCCTCGCTGTCGACATCCCGGCAACGGCTCGCTGCATCGCGTGGTACGCCGAGGCCGTCGACAAGGTCTACGACGAGGTGGCGCCCACTGCGCACGATCAACTCGCGCTGATCACGCGCGAGCCGATCGGTGTGGTTGCCGCGATCGTGCCGTGGAATTTCCCGTTGATCATGGCGGCCTGGAAGATCGGGCCTGCGCTCGCTGCGGGCAACTCGTTCATCCTCAAGCCGTCCGAAAAATCCCCGCTCTCCGCCATCCGGCTCGCCGCACTGGCAGCCGAAGCTGGCATTCCCGACGGCGTGTTCAACGTGCTGCCCGGGTTCGGCCACACGGCCGGCCAGGCGCTGGCGCTGCACATGGACGTCGACTGCATCGGTTTCACGGGCTCGACGCGCACCGGCAAGCTCATGCTGCAGTACTCGGGCCAGTCGAACATGAAGCGCGTGTGGCTGGAGTGCGGCGGCAAGTCGCCCAACATCATCCTGGCCGATTGCCCCGATCTTGATCGCGCGGCGACGACGGCAGCCGGCGCCATCTTTTTCAACCAGGGCGAGATGTGCACCGCGGCCTCACGCTTGATCGTCGAAGCCAGCGTGCGCGACCGTGTGCTGGAGAAAGTGGTGGAGGCGAGTCGTGCCATGGCGCCGGGCGATCCGCTGGACCCCGCAACGCGCATGGGAGCGATCGTCGACGAGGTCCAGACGAAGACCGTGCTGGGGTACATCGAGTCCGGCCGGGCGGAAGGCGCCGCGGTACTGGCAGGCGGCCAACGCGCGCGCGAAAGCTCCGGCGGCTGCTACATCGAACCGACCGTGTTCGCCGACGTGCAGCCGAGCATGCGCATCGCGCGTGAAGAAATCTTCGGCCCCGTGCTGGCAGCAATCACCGTGCAGGATGCCGAAGAGGCCGTGCGTGTCGGCAACGGCGTCGAATACGGCCTGGCCGCGGCCGTGTGGACGCGCGACCTCGGCAAGGCGCACCGCATCGCGAAGTCCCTGCGCGCGGGCATGGTGTACGTCAACTGCTACGACGCCGATGACATCACCGTGCCATTCGGCGGCTTCAAGCAATCGGGCACTGGTCGCGACAAGTCGCTGCACGCTTTCGACAAGTACACCGAGCTCAAGACGACCTGGATCGACCTCTCGCAATGAGCGGTTACAGCAACGTTACGTTCGACGAACTCGAAGTAGGTGCCTCGGCCACGGCCGAGCGCGTGATCGGCCAGTCGGAGGTCGAGGCGCTGTTGCTCGTCTCGGGCGACATCGTGCCGTTCCACGTCGAGGAAGGCTCGGCGGTCGAGCCGAGTGACCTTTGCGTGGAGGCCGTCGCAGCCGAAGCGATCATCTCGGGCTTGCTCGAGCGGCGTCTGCCGGGTCCGGGCACGCGCATCGTTTCGCACCAGTTCGAGTTCGACGGCGTGATCCGTGTGGGCGACAACGTGCGGGCCACGGTAACCGTGACCGAGAAGCTCGCGGACGGCCGCAGCGTGCGGCTCGACTGTGTCGTCGAAGCCGCTGGCGCCACGTTGTTGCGCGGCTCGGCGCTGGTCGAGGCGCCCATACGCAAGGCATCCTTCCCCGAAATGTCGCGGCCCGAGTTCGTGCTGCGCCGTAACGACGTGTTTCTCCGCTTGCTCAAACGATGCGAGCCCCTCGCGCCGGTCAGTTGCGCCGTGGCCCATCCGTGCGATCCGGACTCGCTGATGGGCGCGCTCGAGGCGGCACGGCTGAACCTGATCGTGCCGGTGCTAGTGGGTCCCGCGGCACGCATACGCGCGCTCGCCGACGCATTGGAGCAGGACATTGCCAGTTATCGACTGGTCGATACCGAACACAGCCATGCGTCGGCCGCAGCGGCCGTGACCCTCGCCCGCAACGGCGAGGTCGAGACGCTGATGAAAGGCAGCCTGCACACCGATGAGCTCATGACCGCCGTGGTGTCCTCGGTCGGCGGTTTGCGCACCGATCGACGTGTCAGCCACGTGTTCGTCATGGACGTGCCGGCGTACGACCGCATCCTGTTCGTCACGGATGCAGCGATCAACATCGAGCCGTCGCTCAAGGAGAAAGCCGACATCGCCCAGAACGTGATCGACCTTGCGCACGACCTCGGGCTGCCACTGCCGAAGATGGCGATTCTTTCGGCGGTCGAGATGGTCAATCCTGACATCACTTCGACGATCGACGCCGCGGCCCTGTGCAAGATGGCCGACCGCGGGCAGATCCGCGGCGCCATCCTCGACGGTCCGCTCGCGTTCGACAACGCGATCAGCGAAATCGCTGCGCGCACCAAGCGCATCAATTCTCCTGTCGCCGGACGGGCCGACATCCTGCTGGTGCCGAACATCGAGGCCGGCAACATGCTGGCGAAGCAGTTGCAATACTTTGCGGGTGCCGACAGCGCCGGCATCGTGCTCGGCGCGCGCGTACCCGTGATCCTGACCAGTCGTGCCGACAACGTGCGCATGCGCATCGGCTCGGCGGCCGTTGCGAAGCTGGTCGTGCACGCGCGACGAGCGGCGGCGGCTGCGCCGCAGTGAGCGCTGCAGACGCTGGCGCGGATGGCGCCATACTCACGCTCAACGCCGGTTCGTCGAGCATCAAGTTCTGCCTGTTCCGGTTGCGGGATGGGCTCGCCGTGCGGGATCTGCATGGACAGGTGGCGGGCCTTGGTGACGCCCCGCGCTTTACTGCGCGCGGCGCGGACGGCTCCGCGATCGAGCAGCCGCTCGGCGACGGTGCGATGACGCATGCCGCCGCGCTGGATCATGTGCTCGATGTGGTCCAGCGCGACTCGAAGGGCGCGCGGATCGTCGGTGTGGGGCATCGCGTGGTGCATGGCGGGCTCGAATTCATGGCGCCGCTCGCGGTGGACGCCGCAATCCTCACGCGGCTCGACCGCTACGTGCCGCTCGCCCCGTTGCATCAGCCGCACAACCTGTCGGCGATCCGGGCCATGCTGGAACGGTTACCCGGTGTGCCCGAAGTGGCGTGCTTCGACACCGCATTCCATCGCACTGTGCCTGAGGTCGCACAGCGCTTTGCGCTGCCGCCGCGATTCAATGATGCGGGCGTGCGCAGGTACGGCTTCCATGGGCTGTCGTACGAATACATCGCATCGCGCCTGCCGCAGGTCGATGAGCGGGCGGCCGCGGGTCGCACCATCGTGTTCCACCTGGGCAATGGGGCCAGCCTGTGCGCGCTCCAAGCGGGGCACAGCGTGGCCACGACGATGGGATTCACAGCACTCGATGGCTTACCGATGGGCACGCGGTGCGGCGCACTCGACCCTGGCGTGGTGCTGTTCATGATGGATGAGCTGAAACTGGGTCCGCGCGAGATCGAGGCCGTGCTGTACAACGAGTCCGGGCTGCTCGGGATGTCCGGCGTGTCGAACGACGTTCGCGCGCTGCTCGCAAGCGATGCGCCGGCTGCCGCGCTGGCCCTCGACGTATTCGTGTACCGCGCGAGGCGGGAGTTGGGTTCACTGGTGGCCGCGCTGGGGGGGCTCGACGCGATCGTGTTCACCGCGGGCATCGGCGAGAACCAGGCCGAGATTCGTGCGCGCATCTGCGCCGATGCGCACTGGGTGGGGCTCGCCCTCGACGCGACGTCGAATCAGCGCAACGCGCAGTGCATCTCGACGGCAGACAGCGAGGTGGCGGCTTACGTCATCCCGACCGACGAAGAAAGCATGATCGCGCGACATGTCCAGGGCGTGCTGGCTGCCTGAGAGCCATTCGCGTTGGTCGCGACGGATTGCCTTCGCTAAACTTCCTGCCCTTCCTGCCCTTCCTGCCCTTCCTGCCCTTCCTGTCCTTCCTGACCTTCCCGCCCGGAGTTCGCAATGAAAGTGACCGTTGCCGCGCTGCAGTTCGCCTGCACGCCGAATCCCGCCGAGAACATTGCGACGGCCGACCGGATGGTGCGGCAGGCGGCTGCCATGGGCGCGCAAGTCATTCTTATCCAGGAGCTTTTTGAAACGCCCTACTTCTGCAAGGATCACCTGGCCAGCCATTTCGCGCTGGCCCATCCGGTGCCGGACAACCCGCTCGTGCGGCACTTCCAGGCGCTGGCAAAGGAACTCGCCGTGGTGCTCCCGGTGAGCGTTTTCGAGCGCGCGAATTACGCGTATTACAACTCGCTGGTCATGGTGGACGCGGACGGCGAGGCGCTTGGCGTCTACCGCAAGTCGCACATCCCCGAAGGCCCGGGCTATCACGAGAAATTCTACTTCTCGCCGGGCGACACGGGCTTTCGCGTCTGGCAGACGCGTTACGGCACCATCGGCGTCGGCATTTGCTGGGACCAGTGGTTCCCGGAGTCCGCACGCTGCATGGCGCTGCTCGGCGCCGACATCCTGATGTATCCGACGGCGATCGGCTCCGAGCCGCAGGATGCGTCGATCGATTCGCGCGATCACTGGCAGCGCTGCATGCAGGGCCATGCGGCTGCCAACGTCATGCCGCTCGTCGCATCGAACCGCATCGGCGTGGAAAAAGGCGAGAAGTACGAGATGACGTTCTATGGATCGTCGTTTATCGCCGACGGCACGGGCGCGAAAGTCGCGGAAGCCGATCGCACCTCCGAGGCCGTGCTCACCGCGACGTTTGACCTGGACCTGCTGCGCGTGCAAAGGACTGCGTGGGGCGTGTTCCGCGACCGCCGGCCGAATTTGTACGGCCCCATCCTCACGCTCGACGGCCGTGATCCCGGTTGATGCAGGTGCCTGACGCAAGTGCAGCCATCGCGCTGCAGGCACAGTCGCTGCGCGGCCCGGTGGCGTGCGTCGATCTTGAAACAACGGGCGGCATGGCTGCGCACCATCGTGTCATCGAGGTGGGCATCGTGTTGCTCGACGGCGGCGAGATTGTCGAGGAGTGGAGCACCCTCGTGCATCCGGGCCTGCGCATCCCCTCCATGATCGCATCGTTCACAGGCATCGACGACGCGATGGTGGCCGACGCACCACCATTTGCCGAGGTGGCGAACGAAGTGCGGCGCCGTCTCGAAGGCCGGCTGTTCATTGCGCACAATGCGCGCTTCGACTACGGCTTCCTGCGCACCGAATTCCGTCGCCTCGGCGTGCGGTTCTCCGCGCCGGTGCTGTGCACGGTCAAGCTGTCGCGGTCGCTCTATGCGGAGCATCGCCGCCACAACCTCGACACCTTGATGGAACGGTTTTCGTTGCCGTGCGCTGCGCGCCACCGGGCGCTGGGCGATGCGCAGGTGCTGCCCGCGCTGGTGGCCGCAATGGAACGCGAGCGCGGCGCCGACGTGATGCACGACGCGATCACGACAGCGCTGCACGCGACGCGGCTGCCTGCGCACCTTCCCGCGGAACTCGCGGACGACCTGCCCGAAAGCGCCGGCGTATACCTGTTCCGCGGCGAAGAGGGCGCATTGCTGTACGTCGGCAAGAGCCGCAACATCCGCAGCCGGGTGTTCGAACATTTCGCCGCGGAGCATCGCTCCGGCAAGGAATCCAAGCTGACGCGCCAGGTGCGCCAGGTCGAATGGGTCGAGACGGGGGGCGAACTGGGCGCGCTGCTGCTCGAATCGCGACTGATCAAGGACCTCCTGCCGAGCGGCAATCGCCGCTTACGCCCCAGCGCGGGCGATTGTGTCGTGCAACTCGCGCGCGACGGGATGGGTCTGCAGCCGACGGTCGTGCCGCTGGAGGACGCAGCACTCGGACCCGACGACGAGCCCGTGTTCGGGCCTTTTCGTTGCGAGAAGGACGCGTGGCGCGCTGTCGAGGGCAAGGCGCGCGAGGCAGGCTTGTGCCTGAAGACGCTGGGGCTGGAAAGCGGCGAGGGCAGCTGCTTCGCGTTCCAGGTGCGCAAGTGCCGCGGTGTGTGCGTCGGCAAGGAGCCGCGCGGTCTGCACGATGCGCGACTGCAGCTGGCGCTCGCCCCGCTGCGGTTCAAGGCCTGGCCTTTCGCCGGCGCCATCGGCATCAAGGAACCCGCCCCCGCGGGCGACGGCTACCAGGTTCACGTGATCGACCACTGGCGCCACCTGGGCACGGCGCGCGACGACGACGAAGTACAGTCCCTGCTGCGCAAGGCCACGGACATGCCGTTCGACGCGGACAGTTACCGCATCATCGGGCGCGCCCTGCAGGAGGTGCGTCCGCGCGACCTGCTGCAGCTGCATGCGCGGCAAGTGCCCGCATGAACGACACGACCATCGCGCCTGAGCCGCGGCAGCGGTTTTTCGCGGCATGCCCGCTCAACGTCGCGGACCTGCTCTCGGCAGAGTTGCGCGCGGTGGGCATCGACGTGGTGCGCGAGCACCCGGCGGGGGTCAGCTTCGAGGGACCCCTCGCCAGCGCGTACCTCGCCTGCCTGCATTCGCGCACCGCCAGCCGCGTGCTGCTGACGCTCGCCGACCTCAACGCGAGCGATCCGGACGTGATGTATCGCGGCCTGCTCGAGATGCCGTGGGAAAGTCACGTGGGCTCGGATGGCACGTTTGCCGTGAGCGTCGTCGGCGAGTCGCCAGCGTGGCTCCGACATACGCAGTTCGCGGCGCTGCGCGCCAAGGATGCCATCGTCGACCGCATGCGCGAGCACACGGGCTCACGACCGAACGTGGACCTGGCCTCGCCGGACCTGCGCGTGAGCCTGCGCTTCGCGAAGGATCGCGTCACGGTCGGCATCGACTTGAGCGGCGAGCCGTTGCATCGACGCGGCTATCGCCAGCTCGGCGTCGAAGCACCGCTCAAGGAGAACCTTGCCGCCGCATTGCTGCTGCGTTCGGGCTGGGCAACGATGGCCGCAGAAGGCGCCGCGTTTTACGACCCGATGTGCGGTTCCGGCACCCTCGTGATCGAGGCCGCGATGATCGCGGCGCGTATCGCGCCGGGCCTGCTGCGCAAGCAGTTCGGATTCGAGCGGTGGCTGCAACACGAGCCAGAGCTCTGGGATCGATTGCGCGCAGCGGCCGCGGCCGAGCGTCAGCTCGAGGTACTGGACGGGGGACGTTGTGCTGGCAGCGACCGCGACCAGACGGCGATACGCGCGGCCATCGCCAACGCCAATCGCGCGGGCCTCGGCAACCACCTGCGGTTTGACCGCCGGGACTTGTCCAACCTGCCATCCACGACGCACGCGACCGGCCTCGTGGTGGTCAACCCTCCGTATGGCGTGCGCCTCGGCGATCCGGAGCAACTCGAAGCGCTCTATGCCAATTTGGGCGACAAGCTGCTGCGTTGTTTTCCGGGCTGGGAGGCGGGCGTGTTCACGGGCGATCCGCCGTTGGGGCGCTCGCTCGGGCTGCGCGCCTATCGCACGCACACGTTCTTCAACGGCGCAATCGAATGCCGGCTGCTGCGATTTCAACTCGACGAATCCGCGAAAGAACCCGACCCTGCGGTGGTGCGCGCGGCGCGGTTGCAGGCAGCGAGCGAGCGACCGGGTTCGTCGATGTTCGCGAATCGCCTGCGCAAGAATTACTCGAAGATCGCCGGCTGGGCCCGGCGCAACGACGTGGCGTGCTTCCGTGTCTACGACGCCGACATGCCGGAGTATGCGTTCGCGATCGACGTTTACGGCAACGACGAGCGCTGGGCCTGCGTGCAGGAGTACGCGGCGCCGGCAAGCATCGCGCAAGAGGCGGTGCGCGCGCGTCGTGACGAAGCACTGGCAGCGATTCCCGCCGTGCTCGAAATCCCCGCCGAGCGCATGGTGCTGCGCGTGCGCAAGCGACAGAAGGCGGGCGAGCAATACGAGAAGCTCGACGAGGAGGCGCACTACCACGCCGTGCGCGAAGGACGCTATCGCTTCCTCGTGAACTTCACCGACTACCTCGACACGGGCCTGTTCCTCGATCATCGCCTGACCCGCGCAAAGCTTGGAGAGATGGCGCAGGGCAAGCGCTTCCTCAACCTGTTCGCCTACACGGGCGCGGCAACGGTGCATGCCGTCGGGGGCGGTGCCGTGGCGTCCACCACGGTGGATATGTCTAAAACGTACCTCGACTGGGCGCTGCGCAATCTCGACCTGAACGGGTTGCGCCGCCCAGCGCACGAGTTCATCCAGGCCGATTGCTCGCGTGGCTCGAGGGGCAATCGCAGCAGATGCGGCCGCCCGCGTACGACCTGATCTTCATCGACCCGCCGACACATTCGCGTTCCAAGCGCATGCAGCGCGAATTCGACGTGCAACTGGATCACGGCTGGCTGCTCACGACCGCATCGAAGCTGCTGGCGCCGGGCGGCGTGATCGTGTTCTCCAACAACTTCCAGAAGTTCAAGCTCGATGGTGCAACGGTCGAGCACTTTGCGATCGACGACATCACGCGTGCGACGATCCCGCAGGACTTCGCGCGCAATCAGAAGATTCATGTCTGCTTTGTCCTACGTCCGAAGGCGCCCGCGCTCGCGCGCCGATGAAGCGTGCGATAATCAGCGCTGATTCGCGTGCCACGGCGCGCCTCCACAGGAGAAGCAGCATGAACAGGACCATTCAAATTTGCGCAGCCGTCGCGCTGGCGCTGACTTTGTCGACGCCCGTCGTCGCGGATCCGCCCGCAGACAAGGGCAAGGGCCAGTCGCAGGGCCAGTCGCAGTATGGCGACGACAGCAAGCACGACGGCAAGGACGCCAACCACGGCCAGATCGTCTCGGAGTGCAAACACCGAGCGAACGAACGCAACCTGAAGGGCAAGGACCGCAAAGAGTGGACCGAATGGTGCGAGGAGCGGGGCAGTCGTCACAATTACGACTACGGGCGCTACAACACCGACCGCAACTGCTACCAGAAGGCGGACAACAAGGGCCTGAGCGGCGACAAGCGTCGCAAGTTCATCAACGATTGCCTGGATAGGCCCAACAGGTACTGACTCGGGACGCGTCCGTGGACATCTTCAAGTCCTTTACGCTGGAGAGCGCGCACCGGTTGCCGAACGTACCGGACGGGCACAAGTGCGCACGCGTCCACGGGCATTCCTTCCGCGTCGAGCTGCACGTCAGCGGTCCGGTCGATCCGCACCTGGGCTGGGTGATTGATTTCGCCGAGATCAAACAGGTGTTCGAGCCGCTTTTCCAGCGGCTCGACCATCGCTATCTCAACGACGTGCCAGGGCTCGAGAACCCCACGAGCGAGAACCTCGCGCGCTACATCTGGCGCGAACTCAAGCCTGAGCTGCCGCTGCTCGCGCGAGTCGTCGTGCACGAGACCTGTACGAGTGGGGCTACGGTGAACGCCGACGAAGGCTAGGCCGTCCGGGCGACCATGACTGCACGTCCTGATTGGGTTAATGTGTTCCCACGTCTGCCACAGGATTCCGACACCCCCATGCGCCAGGTTTCAATGCTGCGAGCCCTGCTCGTCTCCGCTGTCTGCGGCGTCACCTTACTGGGCGGTTGCGCCAAGTCGACCCCTCCGACCGCCACGCCAGCCGCCGACATCCCTGGTTCAACGCAGGATGACGCTGCGGCGCAGGCCGCTGCGCTCGAAGCGGCTCGGGCCGCCGACGAAGCGAAGGCCACTGAGCTCGCGGCACGGGAGAAAGACCTGCTCGAACGCGAAGCAGCGCTGAAGCAGCAGGAGCTTGAAGCGCAACTCGCGCAGGGCAATGCGGAGCGAGCCGCCGCTGAAGCCGCGACGGCTGCTGCGGCTGCCAGACAGGCCGCAGCGAAGAAAGCATCGGTGAAGCCGCCTGCGACTACGGCAGCTGCCCCGAAGGCTGCGGCGCCTGCGGCCCCCATCGTCGTTCCCGCCGGTACGCGATTGGCGGTGGAGCTGGTGACGCCGTTATCGACCAAGACCAACAAGGTCGGCAATAGCGTCGATGGTCGGCTCGCCTCGGACCTCATGATCGGCGATCGCCGCGCCGCCAAGGCGGGCGCTGCCGTGCACGGCTCCATCGTGCAAGTCATCTCGGGCAGCAAGAAAGTTGGTGGTACGCCGACACTCGGCATCGCGTTCGACTCGCTGGTGGCAGTCAATGGCGCCAGCGTGTCGATCAACGCGCCCTACACGCAGGTCGGCAAGAGCGAGACCGGCAAGGACACCGCCAAGATCGTCGGCGGGGCAGCCGTAGGCGCAATCATCGGTCACCAGGTCTCGGACAAGAACGGCTCCGTCGTGGGCGGCCTCCTCGGCGGCGCGGCCGGCACCGCCGCGGCGAAGAACACGGGTGGCGAAGTGGTGTTGGCGGCGGGCGAAGTCGTGAATGTTTCCACCCAGTCGTCCTTCGAGGTCAAACCCTGAACGTCAGGCTGTCGGGGTCGTCGCCGGTCTTGGCTTTGCGGGCATTTGCTCAGAGCAAGTCTTTCAGACGGAACCACAGCATCGCCAGCACGAGGCCCGGCATGCGCAAGGCGGGACCACCCGGGAAATCGTGATGCTTGAGCTGCGTGAACAGGTCGAAACGCTCGGCCTGTCCCGCGATGGTCTCGGCGACCATCTGACCGGCGATGCCGGTGAGCGCGATGCCGTGGCCAGAGAACCCCTGCAGGTAATACACGTTGGGCGCCAGGCGGCCGAAATCCGGTGCACGGTTCATCGTGATGTCGACGTGGCCACCCCAGGCGTACGCCACGCGGGCGTCGGCCAGTGACGGGAACACGTTCAGCATCCGCTTGCGCGTCGCAGCAGCCGTATTGAGCGCGTCGCGACCCGAATAGCTGACGCGGCCGCCGAACAGCAGTCGGTCGTCGTCCGAGCAGCGGAAGTAGTCGAGCACGAAATTGACGTCGGAGACGGCGACGTTCTCGCGCACCAGCGCCTCGAGCCGGGCGCGGCCGAGCCGTTCCGTCGCGATGATGTACGTGCCTACGGGCATGATGCGGTCGCGCAGGTGCCGCGAGATCTTTTCGTCGATGAAGGCGTTGCAGCAGAGCGCGACGTACTTGGCACGGACCGAGGCGCCGCCTGCGGTGCGCACGCGAGCCGTGACGCCATGGTCGATGCCGACGACCATCGACTCCTCGTGGATCGTCACGCCGGCGGCTGCTGCCGCCGCGGCGAGGCCCAGCGTGTAGTTGAGCGGGTGCAGATGGCCGCTGCGCTCGTCGCGCAACGCGCCGATGTAGCGCTCGGTATTCAGGACCCGTGCGAGCTCGGCGCGGTCCAGCCAGCTTGTGGCCGTGTAGCCGTACTCGTCGACCAACTCGTCCTGCCACGCGCGCAGTTCGGTTTCCTGCCGCGGCTTGATCGCCGCGTGCAGGTGGCCCCAGTGCAGGTCACAGTCGATGCGATGCTTCGCAACCAGGTCCTTGATCAGGTCCAGCGCCTCGACCGAGATGTCGAACATCTTCCTGGCGTCGGCCCTGCCGACCTGCGCAACGAGCTTGTCCTGACTGCAGGCGTAGCCGACGATGGCTTGCCCGCCGCTGCGGCCAGACGCGCCGTAGGCGATGCGGTTGCCCTCGAGCAGCACCACCTTGTAGCCGCGCTCGGCCAGGAACAGCGCGGTCGCGCAGCCGGCGATGCCGCCGCCCACCACGCAGACGTCCGCCTCGATGTCCTCCGCGAGCGGTGGGTACGCCGGCGCTGCATGGGCTGACGCCGCGTAATACGAGTCGATGTGCTGAACGGTCATGGCAGTCGTCAACTCGTCGTCAGGTACCAGTCGTAATCGATCGCCGGTACATAGGAACTGAAATCCTGCATCTCGCCGCGTCGCGTCGCGGCAAAAAGGCTGGCGAAACGCTCGCCGAGGTATTCCCTGGCGAACGCGCTGCGCTCAAACACGCCAATCGCCTCGGGCCACGATTGTGGAATGGTCGGCGTCGTGTCGCGATACGCATTGCCTGCAAGCACGGGTCCTGGGTCGAGCTTGCGTGTTATCCCCAAGTGCATCCCCGCGAGCACGATTGCGGCCAGCAGATACGGATTGGCATCCGCGCCCGCGATGCGGTGCTCGACACGGCGGCTGGCAGGCGGACCGTGCGGCACGCGGAATGCCACGCCGCGGTTGTTGACGGACCAGCTGGGGTTGAGCGGGACGTACGCTTCGGGCTGAAAGCGTCGATACGAATTGGCCGTCGGCGCGCAGATCGCGATGACATCGTTCATCGTCGCGGCAAGACCCCCGATCGCATGCCGCAACTGCTCGCTGCCCTCGGCATTTTCGGCCGCAAAAATATTCTGCCCGTTTGCGTCGAGCACGCTGACATGCAGGTGCGCGCCGCTGCCCGCATGGTCGCGATACGGCTTCGGCATGAAGGTGGCCTCCATGCCGTGCTGCAGCGCCACGCCCTTGACGAGTCGCTTGAGACGAATGGCGTGATCGCAGGCAAGGAGCGGATCGTCCACGTGGTGCAGGTTCACCTCGAACTGCCCTGGTCCGTACTCGGCGAGCACGGTGCCGACGGGCAATTCCTGCTCGCGTCCCGCTGCGTGGATCGCATCGAGGACCGCGGAGTACTCGCTGAGCTCCTGCATGGAGTTGATCTGTGTCTTGACCTCGCGCCGCCCCGTGAGCGGCTGGCGCGGCGGCTGCGCATGGCCTGCCGGCGTGCGCTCGCGATCGACGAGATAGAACTCGAGCTCCACGGCCATCACGGGCTTCAGGCCCAGCGCCTCGAACCGCTCGACGACGCTTGCGAGTACGTGCCGTGGATCGCCGTGAAACGGTGTACGGTCGTGGTCGTACATCGTGACCTGCATCTGCGCGACGTGCTCGCCGAGCCACGGCACCGGCACCAGCGTGCCGGGGATCGGCAGGCACACGCGATCTGCATCACCTTCGTCGAACCCAAGGCCTGTGCATTGCACGGTGCCGCCCAGCACGTCGAGCGCGAACATCGAGCCCGGCAACAGCAAACCGTTCTGGTGGATGCCTGCGAGTTCCTCGACCGTGACGCGCTTGCCGCGCGGGATGCCCATCTGATCGGCCAGCAGCAGGTCGACATAGCGCACCTGGGGATGGCGCTGGAGCCAGGCGGCCGCCGGCCCGTAATCCGCAAACTGCGGCATGAGACACCCGTTGTTTAAGATTTAGCGACGATTGGATCGTCGGGGAGCGGTGAGGATAGCCGTTCGCCAGCGTGGCGAGCAAGCCGCGCCAAGCGCGTCAAGAGCCGCTACAAGTCCATGTTTGGGCTGATTTTTGCCCGTTTTTTTGCGATGCGCGACGACGG
The DNA here is from genome assembly GCA_031404015.1 of Gammaproteobacteria bacterium. Taxonomy (GTDB): domain Bacteria; phylum Pseudomonadota; class Gammaproteobacteria; order Steroidobacterales; family Steroidobacteraceae; genus RPQJ01. The sequence continues at coordinate 25,471 of JANNGT010000159.1, forward strand.
CCGGGGGGTGGCTGTGGTTTAATCCGGGTCGACCCTGAACGATGGCCCCCCAAGAGCCGTCTAGGATTTTAAACGTGGCTCGCCACAGACCATTGATCGGCATTCCCGCGGATCGCCGCGTACTCGGACCGCACCCCTTCCACTGCGTTGGGGAAAAGTACATTGCTGCTGTCGCCGACGCGGCCAACGCCACGCCAGTCCTGGTGCCCTCGCTCGGCGAGCGCGACCTCGACGACTTGTTGGCTACACTCGACGGCGTGCTGCTGACGGGCAGCCCGTCGAACGTCGAGCCGCGTCGCTACCAGGGGCCTGCGAGCGAGCCGGACACGCTGCACGACCCGCACCGCGACGAGACGACGCTGACGCTGATCCCGCGGGCGATCGCAGCCGGCGTGCCGCTGCTCGCGGTGTGCCGCGGCTTCCAGGAAATGAACGTCGCGTTCGGCGGCACGCTCTGGCAGAAGGTCCAGGACGAGCCGGGCATGCTCGACCATCGGGAGGACAAGGAACAGTCGCTCGATGTCCAGTACGCGCCGGCGCACGAGATCGAACTGGTGCGCGGCGGTTTACTGCACGGCCTGGCAGGTGCCGATCGCGTCATGGTCAATTCGCTGCATTCGCAGGGCGTGCAGTCACTCGGCCACGAGCTCGAGGTCGAGGCCCGAGCGCATGACGGCCTGATCGAAGCGTTCCGTGTGCGCCATGCGCCGGGCTTCACGCTCGCGGTGCAGTGGCACCCGGAATGGCAGGTCCTGAAGAATCTTTTTTCGCACGCCATCTTCGCTGCTTTCGGCGACGCGGCGCGCGCACGTATCAACGCACGGAAGTAGCATTCTCATGAGCACCCCTATCCAGCAGTTTTTCAAGGAACACGGCATCTCGGAAGTCGAGGCCGTGGTCCCCGACATGGCCGGCATCGCGCGCGGCAAGGTAATGCCCGCCATGAAGTTCGCGGAAGACGAGGGCATGCGCATGCCCGAGAGCATTTTCCTGCAGACCGTAACGGGTGATTATCCCGACGACGATCGCGCGATCAGCCCGTCAGAAATCGACATCGTGCTGAAGGCCGACCCCAAGACGACACGAGTCGTGCCGTGGGCCGCCGAGCCGACCGCGCAGGTCATCCATGACAGCTATTACTCGGATGGCCGGCCGGTCACGATGGCGCCGCGCTACGTGCTGCGGCACATCCTCGACCTCTACGCCCAGAAAGGCTGGAAGCCCATCGTCGCGCCGGAACTCGAGTTCTATCTCGTCGAGCCGAACATCGATGCCGACTATCCGCTGAAGCCGCCGGTGGGCCGCTCGGGTCGGCCCGAGATCGGTCGCCAGTCGTACAGCATCGCGGCCGTCAACGAATTCGATCCGCTGTTCGACGACATCTATGCGTTCTGCGAAGCGCAGGAGATCGAGATCGACACGCTGATCCACGAAGACGGGGCGGCGCAGATGGAGATCAACCTGATCCACGGCGACGCGATGTCGCTGGCGGACCAGGTGTTCATGTTCAAGCGCACGGCGCGCGAGGCGGCGTTCCGCCACAAGATGTATGCGACGTTCATGGCGAAGCCGATGGCGCGCGAGCCGGGCAGCGCGATGCACATCCACCAGAGCATCGTCGACGCCAAGACCGGCAAGAACGTGTTCAGTGACCAGGACGGCAACCCGAGTCAGCTGTTCTTTTCGCACATCGCCGGCCTGCAGAAATACATGCCGATGGCGATGGCGCTGTTCGCGCCCAACGTGAACTCGTTCCGACGCATCATCCTGCGGCACCTGGCGCCCATCAACACGCAATGGGGTTACGACAACCGCACGGCCGGCCTGCGCGTGCCGCAATCGAATCCGGACAACCGTCGCGTCGAGAACCGCCTCGCTGGCGCGGACGCCAATCCGTACCTCGCGCTCGCCGCCTCGCTGGCGTGCGGCTACCTGGGCATGATGGAAGGGCTGAAGCCGTCGGAGCCCGTGTCGGGCAGCGCCTACGACCTGCCGTTCAACCTGCCGCGCAGCCTCGAGGAATCCGTTCGACTGCTGCGCGATTGCCGCACGCTGATCGACACCCTCGGCGACCGCTTCGTGCTGGCCTACACGGCGGTCAAAGAGAGCGAGCAGGACACGTTCCTGCAGGTCATCAGCTCCTGGGAGAGAGAGCATCTGCTGCTGAACGTGTAAGGGAAAGGGGTTAGGGGTTAGGGGATAGGGGTTAGTCGGAACGCCACGACCCACTGCACCTCCTATCTGACTAACCCCTAACCCCTAACCCCTAACCCCTTCTTTCGAGTGGTAACAATGCTCCCTAGCACGCGCCCCGCCGACCGCACCACCACCGACTGGCAGGAGCTGGACCGGCAGCACTACCTGCATCCGTTCACGGACTACAAGAACCTGCACCGCAAGGGATCGCGCGTCATCGTCAAGGCCGAGGGCGTGTACCTATACGACTCGGACGGCAACCGGATGCTCGATGGCATGGCGGGCCTCTGGTGCGTCAACCTGGGTTACGGGCGCAAGGAACTGGCGGAGGCGGCATACCGGCAGCTGCTCGAGCTCCCGTACTACAACAGCTTTTTCCAGACCGCAAACCCGCCCGCGATCGAACTGGCCAGGCAGCTCGTCGACCTGACGCCGCCGCAGTTCAACCGGGTGTTCTTCACGGGCTCGGGCTCGGAGGGCAACGACACGGTCGTGCGCCTCGTGCGCCGGTACTGGGACCTGCTGGGCCAGCCGGAGCGCAAGGTCATCATCAGCCGCGTCAACGCGTATCACGGCAGCACGATGGCCGGCGCGAGCCTGGGCGGCATGGCTTTCATGCATGAGCAGGGCGGCCTGCCCATCCCAGACATTGTCCACATTCCGCAGCCATACTGGTACGCCGACGGTGGCTCGCTGAGCCCGGCGGAGTTCGGGCTCAAGATCGCGCGCACGCTCGAGCAGAAGATCCTGGAAATCGGGCCGCACAAGATCGCCGCCTTCATCGGCGAACCGATCCAGGGTGCAGGCGGCGTGATCATTCCGCCGGACACGTATTGGCCGGAAATCCAGCAAATCTGCGACCGTTACGGCATCCTGCTGGTCGCGGACGAAGTCATCTGCGGCTTCGGCCGCACCGGCCACTGGTTCGGTTCCAACCATTTCGGCATCCGTCCGGACCTCATGACCATCGCGAAGGGTCTCTCGTCGGGTTACCTGCCGATCGGCGGCGTCATGGTGGGCGACCGCATTGCCGAGGTCATCATCGACAAGGGTGGCGAGTTCGCGCACGGCTTCACGTATTCAGGCCACCCGGCCGCCTGCGCCGTGGCCAGCGTCAACCTGACACTGATCCAGCAGGAAGGCCTCGTGGCGCGCACCCACGACGAGACCGGGCCCTACCTGGCGAAAAAGTGGCGCGACCTGTCGGAGCATCCGCTGGTGGGCGAGGCACGCTCGGTCGGCCTCATTGGCGCGCTGGAACTGGTCAAGGACAAGGGGTCGAGGACCTTCTTCGACAACCGGGGCGAGGTGGGCACGATCTGCCGTGATTTCTGCTTCGAGAACGGCCTGATCATGCGCGCGGTACGCGACACGATGATCATTTCGCCGCCCCTCGTGATCAGCCGCGAGCAGATCGACGAGCTCGCGGAGAAAGCCTGGGCTTGCCTGGACCTGACCTACGCGCGCTGCCAGGCCGACGGCCGGCTCTAGGCACAGCCCTCTAGCCACGGAAAAAATTCTTCGCTATACAGCTAGCTCAGCGCCGGCGTCGGTGCAGTCCACATCAGCACAGGGGAATGTCCAAGATGAGCATCAGCATACGTGCCGGGTTGATGGGCCTGGTGGTCGCCACCGCGCTCGTGGGTTGCGGCAAGAAGGAAGCCGCGCCAGCCGCCGCCGACTCTGCCACTGCCCCGGCCGCTGCCAGCGCATCCGCTGCGCCCGCTTCGACCGAAGAAAAGGTCGTCAACGTCTTCAACTGGTCGGACTACATCGATCCCGACACGCTGAAGCAGTTCACCGACGAGACCGGCATCAAGGTCAATTACGACGTCTTCGATTCGAACGAAGTCCTCGAGACCAAGCTGCTCGCCGGCAACACCGGCTACGACGTGGTTGTCCCGTCGGCGTCGTTCATGGAGCGCCAGATCAAGGCCGGCGTCTTCATGAAGCTCGACCGCGGCAAGCTCTCCAACTGGAGCAACCTCGACCCGGAAGTGCTGCAGCGCGTGGCCCTGCACGACCCAGGCAACGAGCATGCCGTGAACCACATGTGGGGCACGGACGGCATCGGCTACAACGAAGGCAAGATCAAGAAGATCGATCCCAATGCGCCGGTCGACAGCTGGGCGATCGTGCTCGATCCGAAATGGGCCGCCAAGTTCAAGGAGTGCGGCATCTCGGTGCTCGACGCGCCCAGCGAAATTGTCGGCGTCGCGCTGGCCTACCTCGGCAAAGACCCCAACAGCCAGAACGAAGGCGACCTCAAGGCGGCCGAAGAGCTGCTGCTGAAGATCCGCCCGTACATCCGCATGATTCACAGCTCCAACTACATCGACGCGCTCGCCAACGGCGAGCTGTGCATCGCGGTCGGCTGGAGCGGCGACGTCCTGCAGGCCCGGGACCGTGCGGCCGAAGCGGGGCAGGGCAACGTGATCAAGTACAGCGTGCCGAAGGAAGGCACCATCATCTGGTTCGACATGTACGCGGTTCCGGCCGATGCCAAGCATCCGGACAACGCGCACGCATTCATCAATTTCATGATGCGCCCGGAAATCGCGGCCAAGAATTCCAACTTCATCAATTACGCCAATGGCAATGCCGCCTCGTTTGCGCTGATCGACGAGGCAGTGAGGACCGACCCCGGCGTCTACCCGTCGGCGGAGGTGAAGGCGAAGCTGTTCCCGGACCTGGCCGAGACTCCTGAATTCACGCGCCTGCTGAACCGGTCCTGGACCCGGTTTACCACCGGCAAGTAGGCGCGCACTAAAACGAAGCAGCGGGGCGGTTGGATCAAGGTCCGGCCGCCCCGCTTGTTTTTGTGCCGCAGCTGACTTTGACAGGGGCGTGAGCTATAACCAATGCCTGCCGTGGGCGCGATGACAACAGCGACAACGACCCGCCGTTACGGAGCGACATGAGAATTCATCTACGGAATGGAGCCGCGTTCGCAGCCCTCGCGCTGCTGCTCGTGGCGTGCGGCAAGTCCAGGCCTCCCGCAGACGATGCGACGTCCCCGGATGCGTCGCCAGCGACCAGTGCCGGGCAGGTGGTCAACGTTTACAACTGGTCGGACTACATCGACCCCGACGTGATCAAGGCCTTCGAGCAGGACACGGGCATCAAGGTCCGGTACGACGTCTTCGACTCGAACGAAGTGCTCGAAACCAAGCTGCTCACGGGCAACTCAGGCTACGACGTGGTCGTGCCCAGCGCGTACTTCCTCGAGCGTCAAATCAAGGCCGGCGTCTTCGCAAAGCTGGACAAGGCGCAGCTGGCTGGACTGGCCAACATTGATCCCGACCTGGCACAGCGCGCGGCGCGCCACGATCCGGGCAACGAACATTCCGTCGTCTACATGTGGGGCACCACGGGCATCGGCTACGACCGTACCAAGGTGCAGGCGATCATGCCGGACGCCCCGCTTGACAGCTGGCAGCTGATCTTCGACCCGGCGGTCATCGCGCGCTTCAAGGATTGTGGCATTGCGATGCTGGACGATCCCACCGACATGGTTGGCACCGCCTTGCTGTACCTGGGCAAGGATCCGAACAGCGAATCGGCCGCCGACCTGCAGGCCGCCGAGGACGCGCTCGTCAGGATCCGTCCCTACATCCGAACGATCCACAGCTCGCAGTACATCGATCAGCTCGCGAACGGCGAGTTGTGCATCGTCGTGGGCTACAGCGGCGACGTGCTGCAAGCCCGCGACCGCGCCGCCGAAGCCGGCAAGCCGCTCGACATCGGCTATTCCATCCCGAAGGAGGGCGCGCTGATGTGGTTCGACACGCTCGCGATCCCTGCCGACGCGACGCACAAGCAGGCGGCGCTGCGTTTCATCGATTACCTGCTCAAGCCTGAAGTCGCTGCAAAGAATTCGGATTTCGTGAATTACGCGAATGCCAATGCCGCCGCCACGGCGCTGGTGAACGAGGGATTGCGCAACGATCCGGGCATCTACCCGACCGCCGAGGTCAAGGGGCGGTTGCAGCCGAGCCTCGCCAAGTCCGCCGAATTTACGCGCGCGCTCAACCGCACGTGGACCCGCTTCATGACCAGTCGCTGAATTGATCGAATGCAGCGATTTCATCCCAACGACGAGTAGCCATGGCCACTTCACCCCGCGCAGCCCAGCAGAAATTCGAACCCTGGACAGACCCGGACGCGAAGCCGTACGTGCGGATCGAGAAAATCACCAAGAAGTTTGGTGACTTCGTGGCCGTCGACGACGTCACGCTCGACATCTACAAGAAAGAGATCTTCTGCCTTCTCGGCGCGTCCGGCTGCGGCAAGACCACGCTGCTGCGCATGCTCGCCGGATTCGAGCGGCCGACGTCGGGCAAGATCTACATCGACGGCGTCGACATGACCCTGATCCCGCCGTACGAACGGCCGGTCAACATGATGTTCCAGTCGTACGCGATCTTCCCGCACATGTCCGTCGAACAGAACGTGGCATTCGGGCTCAAGCAGGAAGGCCTGCGCAAGGACGAGATATCGCAACGCGTCAACGACATGCTGAACATGGTCAAGCTCGGGCCGTTCGGCAAGCGCAAGCCACACCAGCTGTCCGGCGGGCAACGGCAGCGCGTCGCCCTCGCGCGCGCGCTGGTCAAGAAGCCCAAACTGCTGCTGCTCGACGAGCCGCTGGCCGCGCTCGACAAGAAGCTGCGCGAGCACACTCAGTTCGAGCTGATCAACATCCAGGAGACGTTGGGCGTCACCTTCGTGGTCGTCACGCACGACCAGGAAGAGGCGATGACGCTCTCGACGCGCATCGGCCTGATGAATCACGGCGAGATCGTGCAGGTCGGCACCCCCGACCAGATGTACGAGTACCCCAACTCGCGCTTCGTGTCCGAGTTCATCGGCTCGGTCAACATGTTTGAAGGCCGGCTGACCGACGATGAGCCTTCGTTCGTCCGCATCGCTTGCGACGACCTCGAGGCCCCGATCTATGTCGATCACGGCGTGAGCTCTGCGCCGGATGCCACCGTGTGGGCGGCGATACGGCCGGAAAAAATCACGATCACGCGCGAGAAGCCGACAGAGGCGGACAACTGGGCAAGCGCGGTGGTGCAGGACATCGCGTACATGGGCGACATGTCCATCTACCTGCTGCGGCTCGATTCCGGCAAGGTCGTCCGGGTGACCCAGCCCAACGCCTATCGCCACGCCGACGACCGCATCACCTGGGATGAGCGCGTGTACCTGCACTGGCATGCGACCAGCCCGGTGGTGGTGACGAAATGATCGCGCGCCTGTGGCGCCTGCTGCCGGGTGGCCGGTCGCTGGTGACGTCGATTCCCTATCTCTGGCTGCTGCTGTTCTTTCTCGTTCCTTTTGTGATCGTGCTCAAGATCAGTTTCTCGAGCACGGTGATCGCGATGCCGCCGTACGAGCCGCTGCTGCACTGGACCGCCGAGAAGGTCATGCAGATCAAGCTCAACCTTGGCAACTTCGCGTTCCTCGTCGAAGACAACCTGTACTGGATCGCGTACCTGAACTCGATCAAGGTTGCCGCCATCTCGACGTTGTTCTGCCTGCTGATCGGTTATCCGATCGCCTACTCGATTGCGCGCAGCAGCCCTTCGATGCGCAACATCCTGATGCTGCTGATCGTCCTGCCGTTCTGGACGTCCTTCCTGCTCCGCGTGTACGCGTGGATCGGCATCCTCAAGAACAACGGGCTGCTCAACAACTTCCTGATCTCGATCGGCGTGATCGACCAGCCCATCCAGATGCTGCAGACGGACTTCGCCGTGTACGTCGGCATCGTGTACTCGTACCTGCCATTCATGATCCTGCCGCTGTACGCGAACCTCGAGAAGATGGACCTGACCCTGCTCGAAGCCGCGGCGGACCTCGGCTGCAAGCCCTGGCAGGGGTTCCTCAAGATCACGCTGCCATTGTCGGTGCCCGGCGTCATCGCTGGCTGCCTGCTCGTGTTCATCCCGGCCGTGGGCGAGTTCGTCATTCCGTCGCTGCTGGGTGATCCGGGCATGCTCATGATCGGCAAGGTGCTATGGACCGAGTTCTTCAATAATCGCGACTGGCCGGTCGCAAGTGCAGTGGCCATCGCGCTGCTCCTGTTCCTGGTCATCCCGATCATGTATTTCCAGCGCGCGCAGGATGTCGAGGCGGGCGGGGGTTTGCACCGATGAACCACGGCCGCAGCTGGTTCCGCATGGGGGTCCTGACGCTGGGATTCGCCTTCCTCTACATCCCGATCGCGTCGCTGGTGTTCTATTCGTTCAACAAGTCGCGGCTCGTCACGGTGTGGGGCGGCTTCTCGACCAAGTGGTACGGCGAACTGCTGCGCAACGAGCAGATCCTGAATGCTGCCTGGCTCAGCCTGAAGATCGCTGCCATCTCGGCGACGCTGGCGGTCGTGCTCGGCACGCTGGCCGGCATGGTGCTGGCGCGTTTTGGCCCCTTCAAGGGCCGCACGCTGTTCTCGGGCCTGACGACCGCGCCGCTGGTCATGCCCGAAGTGATCACGGGCCTGTCGCTGCTGCTGCTGTTCGTGACGATGGAGCAGATCATCGGCTGGCCCAAGGGTCGCGGCATGACGACCATCATCATTTCGCACATCACGTTCACGATGGCGTTCGTGACAGTCGTGGTGCAGTCCCGGCTCGCGCAGATGGACGACTCGCTCGAAGAAGCGGCGATGGACCTCGGGGCACGCCCGCACAAGGTGTTTTTCCTGATCACGCTGCCAATCATCTTCCCGGCGCTGATGTCCGGCTGGCTGCTCGCGTTCACGCTGTCGCTCGACGATCTCGTCATCACCAGCTTCGTCGCCGGTCCCGGATCGAGTACGCTGCCGATGGTGATTTTCTCGAAAGTCCGTCTGGGCGTCAGCCCCGACATCAACGCGCTGGCGACGATACTGGTGGCGATCGTCGCGGTTGGTGTCGTCATCGCGGGTTTCGCGATGTCCCGGCAGCAGAAGATCCGCGATCGCGACGCGCAGATGGCGCTCGCAGCGAATCAACAGATGATCGAGAGCCTGAAGAAAGGATGATGAGCGTAGTGGACGAGCAGAATGAAGCAGCGACGCTGCGACTCGCGTTTGATGTCGGCGGTTCATTCGTCAAGGCGGGACTCGTGCACATCGGGTCGGGCCTCGTCATGGGTGATACCCTGCGGCGCGCTACGCCGGCCGGGGCAGCGCCAGAGGACGTCCTGGAACTGCTGGTCTCGATGGCTCGCGAATTGCCGTCCAGCGGCCCCGTGGGTCTCGCGTTCCCTGCCGTTGCGAAGCAGGGCGTCGCGTGGACCGCCGCCAACATCGACAAGCGCTGGATCGGCATGAACGTCCAGACGCACCTGCAGGCGCGCTTGCAGCGTCCGATCGCGTTCCTGAACGATGCCGATGCGGCAGGACTGGCCGAGATCACGCTTGGTGCGGGTCGCAACCGCAACGGGACGATCATGGTGATCACGCTGGGCACCGGCATCGGCACGGCGCTGTTCGTGGATGGCCGGCTGTTGCCCAACACCGAACTGGGCCACCTCGAGGTGCGCGGCAAGGAAGCAGAGCATCGCGCCTCGGCCAAGGTGCGCGCTGACCTGGACCTCGACTGGGTGGACTGGGCCGCGGCCGTCAACGAAGTGCTGGAGGCGTATCACTCGCTGCTCTGGCCGGACGTGTTCGTGATCGGCGGCGGCGTGACCGAGAACTGGCAGCACTTCGGGCCGCTCCTCAACAGCCGGGCAGAGATCCTGCCGGCGGCGTTCGGCAACGATGCCGGCATCGTCGGCGCGGCAATGGCGGCCGAGTCGCTCGTTCGCTGATTCATGCGCGCCCGGGTGTTGCGTCGAGATTCATGAAGTGCTGCATCCCGTGGCCTTCGTGTTTCGGGAGGGTTCCTGCAGACACGCCGTGAACCCATCCTTGGGGGCTCGCGCTCGCCATCCATGGCTCGCGACGGTCTGCCGGAACCCTCCCGAAGCACGAAGGCCACGGCGTGCCAATTCATACCGCAAGCGCATCGATGCCCAAGGGCGCGCGAGAATCGCGACGAGCCGACTTCGCAGCCAATGGATGTTCGTGCGCGCGACCCCTGATTGCGCCGCATGAAATCATGGCGGGTCGCTGACGAGGCATCTCATGTCAGGCAGTCGTTGGCTCCCGGTGCGCGTTCCGGTAGAAGAGCAGACAGTCGACGATCACGGCCGTCCGCCACTTGGAGACAGCCAAATGCTCATGGGAAAATCCGACGACATCATTGGGGCAACCGTTTTTCTCGCGTCGCGCGGAGCCGACTTCATCACGGGTGCCACTCTCCCGGTCGACGGTGGATATTCCGTCTACTGATGTAGCCGTCGGGCGGCATTCGGCCGCCCCCGCGACGGCGCTCGGCACGGCCGGCACCATGACCCGGCGGCGTGCGTTTGTATTCCAGCGGATGACCGCCCTGGGTCGGTCTCGCAGATATTGCCGCCGCGTGACGCACAGTAAGGTGGGTGCCGTCTACAATGCAGGCATGCACCCGCCGATCGACAGCAAGCTGCCCAAGGTCGGGACCACGATCTTCACCGTGATGTCGAAGCTTGCTGCCGAGCACGGCGCGATCAATCTCTCGCAGGGATTCCCTGACTTCGAGCCACCCGAGCGGCTGCTCGACCTCGCCACCGAGCACATGCACAAGTCGGGTCGGGGCGTCGGCAACCAGTACGCGCCCATGGCCGGGCTGGCGGAACTGCGAATTGCGGTCGCCGAGAAGGTGGCGGATTACTACGGTGCGCACTCGGTCAGCCCGGACACCGACATCACGATCACGGCCGGTGGCACTGAAGCCCTTTTTTGCGCCATCCAGGCCCTCGTGCGGCGCGACGACGAAGTGGTGCTGCTCGATCCGGCCTATGATTCCTACGAGCCTGCAGTGGAGCTTGCCGGTGGCCGCGCTGTTCATGTGCCGCTGCGCCGCCCGGGGTTCGGCATCGACTGGCAACGGCTGCGTGATGCGCTCTCAGCGCGAACCCGCTTGCTGATCCTGAATTTCCCCCACAATCCGAGCGGTGCCACGCTGGGGCCCGCTGACCTGGCGCAACTGGCGTCCCTGCTGCGCGGCACGAACACTTTCGTGTTGGCAGATGAAGTCTACGAACACATGGTGTTCGACGGGTGCGTCCACCGCAGCCTGCTGACTCACCCGGAACTCGCTGCGCGCAGTTTTGTCGTTTCGTCGTTCGGCAAGACCTATCACGCAACGGGCTGGAAGGTAGGCTATTGCATCGCACCCGTCGGCTTGACGGCGGAGTTTCGCAAGGTGCACCAGTTCGTGCAGTTCGTCGTCGCGACCCCTTTGCAGGCGGCCATTGCGGATTTCATGCGCGAATGCCCGCAGCATGCGCGCGAGCTGCCACAGTTCTACCAGCACAAGCGTGATTACTTCGCTGGGTTGCTGGCCCAGACGAAACTCCGCTTCGAGCCTGCCCACAGCACCTACTTCCAACTCGTCGACTACTCGGCCGTGAGCGACCTGCCCGACACGGAGTTTGCGCGGCTGCTCACGACGCAGCACGGCGTGGCGGCGATTCCAATTTCCGTTTTTTCCGCCGAGCCGCCCGCCAGCGAGCGCATCGTGCGTTTCTGTTTCGCCAAGCACGAGGCGACGCTGGATGCCGCGGCCGCAAGACTGAGGTTGCTATGACTGCAAACCTGCGCGTCACGATGGTCCAGGCCGATCTCGCCTGGCAGGACCCCGCCGCGAATCGCCGCGAACTTGCGGCGCACTTGCGCGGCCTTGCGGGCCACACCGACCTGATCGTCCTGCCTGAGATGTTCACCACTGGCTTTTCGATGGACGCGGGCTCGCTCGCCGAGGCGATGGACGGCGCGACGGTCGGCTGGCTGCGCGAGGAAGCCGCCGCAATTGGCTGCGCCATCACGGGCAGCCTGATCGTCGAGGAGGGTGGGCAGCACTACAACCGTCTCGTTTGGGCCACTGCGGACGGCGACATCGTGCACTACGACAAGCGTCACCTGTTCCGCATGGCGCGTGAGCATGAGCACTACGCCGCGGGCCGCCAGCGACTGATCGTCGAGCTGAAGGGATGGCGCATCTGTCCGCTGGTCTGCTACGACCTGCGCTTTCCGGTGTGGAGCCGCAATCGCAACGACTACGACGTGCTGCTCTACGTCGCCAACTGGCCCTCGCGCCGCCGCACAGCGTGGAGCGCGCTGCTGCGGGCACGCGCAATCGAGAACGTCTGCTACGTCGCAGGCGTCAATCGCGTTGGCAAGGACGGCAATGGCGCGAGTTACGCGGGCGACAGCGTCGCGCTAGACTTCCTGGGCCAGACGCTCGGCGGCGACCGTGGCGGCCACTTTGTCGAGACGGTCGTGCTTGATCGCGAGTCACTGGCGACCTTCCGCAGGGATTTTCCTGTCCATCTCGACGCGGACGATTTCGAACTCCGCACAGGCGCGGCATGAAGAAGCGCACCCGCGTGACGCACCCGCCCGAGGTGCAGGTGCCGGATGGCAATCGTCCACTCGTGGCGCCTATCTATCAGACAGTCAAGTTCACGTTCGATGACGTGGACGCGACGCTCGACCTGTTCAAGCGCAAGCGCCCTGGCTTTTACTACTCGCGAATTTCGAACCCGACGCTGCGACAGCTGGAGTTGCTGCTGGCTGAGTTGCAGGGGCGCGACGCCTGCCTGCTGACGGGCTCGGGCATCGCCGCGATTTCAATGCCGCTGCTGGCCCTGCTCAAGGCGGGCGATCACGTCGTGTACTTCGCCGAGCTCTACCAACCGACACGCGCGCTCATCGGGCGGTTGCTGCAGCGCTACGGCGTGAGCAGCACGATGCTGTCCATTGACGATCTCGATGGCCTGGAGCGCACCCTGGCCGGCACGTCCACTCGGCTCGTCGTTTTCGAATCGCCAACGAACCCCGCGTTGAAGATCGCCGACATCGAGCGCATCACGGCGAGTGCGCGTCGACACGGGGCCCTGACATTGCTCGACAACACGCTCGCCGGGTTCCACAACCACGGCCAGTACGACATCGACCTGTATGCACACAGCCTGACCAAGTACGCCTCGGGGCATGGTGACGTGATGGGCGGCGCCGTCATCGGTCGGTCGGACCTGATCGATTCGCTGCGGGATGATTTCGGCACGCTGGGTCCGACTCTCGACCCGCACGCGGCATACCTGCTGCAGCGGGGCATGAAGACGTATTACGTGCGTTGGGATGCGCAATGCCGCAATGCTGCACGCGTGGCAGCACACCTCGCAGCCCATCCGCGGGTATCGCGGGTGCGCTACCCGGGCCTGCCACAGCATCCCGGTGCAGCGCTTGCGGCGAAGCAGATGCACGACCATGGCACGATCGTCACCGTCGATATCGCGGGTGGCATCGATGCAGGCAATCGGGTCTGCGAGGCGCTCGATCTGTTTGCGATCGCGGCCAGCCTGGGCTCGACGGAGTCACTGGTGGTGCCGCCAGGGCTGCAGCAGCCGCGGGGCATGACGACAGAACAGCAGCGCTGGACGGACATCGGGCCGGGCACGGTACGTCTGTCCATCGGGCTCGAGGACATCGACGACCTGATCGAGGACCTCGACCGCGCCTTGAACGCCTGACGGCGGGCTGGCCCGCTGACTGCTCTGCTATGCTCCCCCGACAACAGGGGTAGGGCATCTGGCGATGGACGCCGCGAGCCTTCAGAACGGATTCCGCCTAGGGGACTGGCTCATCGAGCCGCGGGATTTCCGCGCGTCCATGGCGGACCGCGTCGAGACACTGACCCGTGACCAGCTGACGGTTCTGCTGACGCTCGCACGCCGGCATGGCGAGGCCGTGGACCGGCGCACCCTGCGCGCTGAACTCGAAGCGGTTCAACCCGTCACGGACGAGAGGCTGCGCACCGCCGTGGCCGGCCTGCGCACGATGTTCGGCGAGAAGTCCCGCCAGCCACGCTACCTTGCGAGCGTCGGCACCGATGCTTACGCGCTGATCGCACACTTCGAGCCGGTGGTTCCTGCCGCTGCCATCGACCCACCGGAGCCGCCTGCCACCGCGCGCGTTGCGGGACGCGCGGAATCGCTGCTGCTCGAGTTGCGCCGCCGCAGCGTGCTCAAGGTGACGGCGTCGTACCTGCTCGGCATGTGGATCATGCTGCAAGTCGCCCAGGTGACGTTTGCGCCGCTGCGCTTTCCGGACTGGTGGATGACGGCGCTCACGATCCTTGCGATCACGGGCCTGCCGATCGTCGTCGTGCTGGCGTGGACTTACGAAATTACACCAGAGGGCGTCGTGCTCGACGCAGGCGCGCCGGGCAGCAAGCGTCGGTTGCCCCGGCCGCGCAAATCGATTGCGCCATTCCTGGTTGCGGGCGTCGCGCTGATGGCGCTCGTTACAGGATTCGCGTGGTGGCGGTCGCTCGATGTGTCGGCCGCGCGAAGCCAGGAAGCCCTTGCACTGGAGCCTGGCGTGCGTTCGATTGCGGTACTGCCGCTGGTCGACATGAGCCCGGCGGGCGGCAATACGTACCTCGGCGATGGCTTGAGCGAGGAATTCTCCACCAAGCTCGCGCAGATGCCGGGCCTGCGGGTCGCGGCCCGCACCTCGGCGTTCGAGTTCAAGGGCCGCAACCTCGATGTGCGCAAGATTGGCCAGTCGCTCGGCGTGCGGCACGTGCTCGAAGGCAGTGTGCGTCGCGAGGGCGATCGTGTGCGGGTTACCGTGCAGCTCATCGACACCGCCACCGGTTATCACACTTGGGCCGGTAACTTCGACCGTCCCTGGCGCGATGTGCTTTCGTTGCAGGACGACATTGCCGTGTCGGTCGCCGACGCGCTGCAGATCGTGCTGGGTGCAGGGACGGGGCAGGCGGCTGCCCGGGACCAGCGCATCGACACGCGCGCGATCGATCCGTACCTGGCCGGGCTTGCGGCGCTGCGCCAGCCCGCCGACCAGAGTCGGCTGGACGGGGCGGAGACGTCATTCAACAAGGCGATCGCCATCGACCCGGACTTCGCCGGCGCATACGCAGGCTTGTGCAGGACTCAAACCCGCCAGTTCAGTCGCTCGCGCGATCCCGCCGCGCTGCAGTCAGCCGAGCGCACCTGCCGCAAGGCGTTGTCGCTCGATCCGCAGCTGCTCGAGACGGAGAAGGCGCTGGCCAGCATCGCGGTATCGGACGGGCGGTTTGGCGAGGCGGCTGCAGCCTACGCGGGCCTGCTGCAACGAAATCCGAGTGACGCGGACGCCTATATCGGGTTGGGCGAGGCCATGGCGGGTCTTGGCAAGAGCGCGGAGGCGGAGGCCAACTATCGTCGCGCGGTGAACGCCGAGCCTGCGTACTGGGGTGCACATGCGGCGCTGGCAAAGCACCTGTTCGAGCGCGGCAAAGTCGACGAGGCGGCCGCTGCGCAGCGCAAGGTGACCGAGCTGGTTCCGCCGAGCGCCGGCGCCTGGAGCAATCTCGGCGCCATCCTGCAGATGAAAGGCGACTTCGAGGGTGCCCTGCAGGCGTATGGCCGCTCGCTGCAGCTCGAGCCGGGGAAGGATGCGTACTCGAACCTGGCGACGACGTATTTCTACTCGAACCGATTTCCCGAGGCCGTGGCCAACTATGAACGTGCTGCGGCGCTCGGGGAACACGACTACGTCATCCAGGGCAACCTGGCGGACGCGCTCTGGCAGGCGGACGGGCGACGCAACGACGCCATTGCGCGCTACCGTCGCGCGATCCTGCTGGCCGAAGCCGAGTTGGAATCCAAGCCCTCTGATCCGGCGCTCAAGGCGCAACTGGGATACTTCTATGGCCGGATCGGCGAGCCCGAACGCGGCCGTCGCTATCTCGCGGATGCGCTCGCCGCGGGCCCCGAGATACTTTATGTGCAGTATTTCGTGGGGGTCGTTGCAGCGGACAGCGGTGACAGGGCGGGCGCGTTGCGCGCGGTCGCAGTGCTCGTCCGGATGGGCTTTCCGGCCACACTGTTGCGTTCCGCGCCAGAGTTCCGCAGTCTGCTGCAGGACGCTGACTACAAGAAGATCATCGGCGCGGGGTGACCTGGGGTCGCGGAGCGCCAGGTGATTCATTACGTTTTCACATAGGGAGACGACGGATGTTTACAGTACAGCGAGCAAAACGGATTTCTATCAGCGCGGTGGCCGCTGGATTGGTGATGGCGGTGGGGTGCAGCAGCCAGCCAAAGCTCCAGGAACCGACGTCTCACCACTACTCCTCCAAAGCGGATTTCCGGATTAATTTCACCGCGAGCAAAGTGGTCATTACGCCCACTTCGGGCTATGCGTTGGTCCAGCTGGTCCCTGTGCCGCGGCCGGGGGTGGATAACCGGCTGGTATGGGTGTCACGAGGCGACCAGTTCCAGATTCGGTTCGAGGACATTCGCGACCCGGCTATGCCTCCGCCCGCTCCGTTCCCTGAGGGTTGGAAATCCGCCATTGGGGTACCAGGGAACTGGTCTTACGCGGTTGAACTCGATCAGGGCGTCAGTGTTCCAGATATCCGGTTGGTTAAGTACTCCATCAAGCACATAACGGGTCTTCCTGAGGAGGACCCCGTCCTTATCGTCCGCAACTGAGGCAGCGACCGCTTGATCACAGATCACACAGGCCTCACCCGCTTCGAGCGCCTGCTCTCGTTCGTCACGCGCATCCGGCCGGGTGAGGGCCGGACTGCGTTCCTGTTTTTCCTGCACGGGTTCCTGCTCCTGTCGTCGTACCAGGTCGTGAAGGCGCTGCGCGAAGCCTTCATGCTGACGAAGTTTTCCGCCGAGACGCGCGCGTATGCCGTCGCGTTGCTGGCGCTGGTGCTGATGGTCGTGGTGCCGCTGTACGGATGGGTGCGGCGATACCTGGATGGTGCCCGCCTGTTGCGTGCGGTCACGCTTTTCTTTGTGCTCACGATGCCGATGTTTGCCGCGCTCGCCTATGCCGGCATTTCGATCGCCTTCGCGTTCTTCATCTGGGTCAGCATCTACGGCGTGATGGTGGTCTCGCAGTTGTGGGCGTACGCGGCCGACTCGTTCAACGTCAAGAGCGGTCAGCGCCTGTTCGTCGTCATCATGTTGGGCGCCAACCTCGGTGCGCTCGCTGGTTCAAAAGTAGCGCAGGTCGCCGCGGCTGCGTTATCTCCTGTCGGCCTGATGGTGCTGGCGGCCGGGATCCTCGGCGCCACGCTGTTCCTCGCCGGCCCCGAGCGCGCAGCGGTGCCGGAGGGGTCGCGTGCGATTTCAGCGGAGCCCAGCCGCCCGGTTCCCCGCTTGCTCGGTGGCATCGGACTCGTGCTGCGTGACCGCTACCTGCTGCTGATCGCGCTGCTGGTCGTCCTGCTTAACTGGATCAACTCCACCGGTGAGTTCATTCTCGCCGATTTTGTGAAGACAGATGCTGAGGCGCGCGTGGCAGCGAGCGGGGGAACGCTCGACCTCGGCACGCTCATCACGTCGTTCTATGGCGACTTCCATTTCTGGGTGACGCTCGTCAGCTTAGGCATCCAGTTGTTTCTCGTCTCGCGCATTTACCGCGCGGTCGGCGTGCGCGGGGCGCTGTTGATCCATCCCCTGGTGGTCGCGGGTGCGTACGGCGTGCTCGCCCTTGCGCCGTTGCTCGGCGGGTTCGTGCCCATCTTCACGCTGATTCGCTGGATCAAGATCACGGAAAATGGCCTCGACTACTCCCTGATGAACACCACGCGACAGGCTCTGTTCCTGCCCGTGGACCGCGACTCGAAGTACGATGGCAAGACCGCAATCGACACGTTCTTCTGGCGCTTCGGCGATCTCATCCAGGCGGGCGCGGTGTACGTCGGCCTCAATGTGCTGCATTGGTCGGCGTCCCAGTTTGCCGTGCTGAACCTCCTGCTTGCCCTCGCGTGGATCGCACTGGCTGTCGCGATTGGACGCGGCTTCAGCCGCAAGGCGCTCGAGAACGTGATGAACGTGGCACCGGAGGCAGTGGAGCCGATTCCGGACCTCGAATGCTCGCCGGGCCAGGCTTTCCTGCACCGTGTTTCGCCGACAGCCTTCCGCGACGCGGACCCGGGAGACGTGCTGAAGCTGCGCGCGTGCTGCGACGACGGCACGTCGCTGCCTCGGTGGGTGCGCTTCGACGACCGTCAGCGTGCTTTCGTCGGCACCGTACCCGCGGATCTCAAGATCACCGGGTTGCGCATTACCGTGATTGCGAGCGACGTCGATGGGCTCGAGGCGAGTGCCACGTTCGTCGTGAGACGTATCCAGCTCGCCTGAGACCCCTGCGCCACGAATGAATGCCTCATCCGCGGAGCCATTCAGGGCCTGGCAACCGCAGCAGCGGCGGGCAGCGCCACCAGTGCATCGCGTCGCTCCAGGATGGCCTTGCGCGCGCGCGCGTCGACCAGCTCGCCAAGTGTGGACTCGAGGTTTGCAGCAGTGAGTGATGCGGCACGGCGTCGCAGCTCAGGACCCGGCGACGGTGGCACCGCCTTCAGGTACGCCGGAAGCGTCTTCGAATTCCCGAACGTGCGGGCATGCGCCGTGCCATAGACGTACCAGTCGTCGGTGTCGAACAGCAGGGAGTCGGGCGTGCGCCCCTCGTTACCGATCAGCACGTCGAGCGCGTAGACGAGTTGGAACTGGGGGTTCATGTCGCACCAGCCTCCGCCCCGCATCGACTTCTGCTTGACCTCGGTCTGCGTCGCCCACTTGAGCGGCCGACCTTGCAGCACTCCCCGCTGGCCCTGGACCTCGCGCTCCGCCGTCGCCGGCACGACGCCTAGTCCCAGCAGCCGATCGAGGCGAAACGCCGCCACTTCCTTGCGCGCCGCGTCGCCGCCGCGCACCTGGAAGACTGCGGGAATCGCCTTGCCGCCATGGCTCACCGACACCAGCAGTTCGTCGGGCGCGCGAGGGCCGGTCACGGTGACTGTGCCATCGCGTAACGCCGCCAGCACTGCGTCGTCGCCCAATTCATTGGGCGCGACGAACAGTCCCTCGGCTTGCACGGCTGCAATTTCGGGTTCGCCCGCGTACCGCACGGACAGGCCCTTCGGCTCGATCAGCAGCGCAGCGGCGCGACCTTTGTACGCGGCACGGTTCATGCCCGCGTCGAGCTTGATGACCCTGCCGTCGAAGCGCGAGGCGGCGCGCAGGTTGCGGGTCGGTGTGTGGCCAACCACGAGGCGGGCAACGGAGAGCTGCTGCAGCAGGGGCATGAGAACGTCGGCCTCGGCCACCTCATTGCAGAGGGCTGCGCCGCGATACCAGTTCGGGCCGTCCGGAGCCAGCAGCGGATCGTCTGCTGCTTTTTCGAACCGATTGATGACGTCGGCGAGCGCGGCGTCGGGCGTACCACCGCTCGTCGCGTCCTTGGTCGCCTGCCGCTCGCGCGCGAGCTTCGGCCGTGCATTGAAGGCGTCGCCCGCTTGCAGCAGCCCGGCCTGCTCGAGACGACTGGCCAGACCAAGGTAATCGGTCAGGGCCGTACGGTAGCGCAGGTCCAGTTCCGCAAGGCTCATGCCGCGGATCACGTTCGACGGGCCCGCATGCATGAACAACGTGTCGTTGACTGCGATCGCGACGGGCAGCGACAGCAGCCATTGGCCGTACTTGCCGTTGGGACCCAGCGCCGCCCGATGGCCGAAATATCCAGGCGGAAATGTCTGGTCGAACGTGGCACCGGAGCCCGGGCCTTGCGCCGACTCCCATGCCTTGCGTTGCTGTGCTCGTTCCGCTTTGGATTCCATGTCCGCATACGCCGCGAATTCACCCGGCGTGACGTAGCGCAGGTCGCCAAGCACGTTCATGGCCTCGTGGTTGCCGAGCACGACGTGCAGCCTTCCGCCGGCCACGACGGCCTCGCCCTGCAGCCGCATGAGCAGGTCCATGACCCTGCGCGAGTCGTCACCGCGGTCCAGCAGGTCGCCCAGGCTGACGACGTGCGTGCGCCCCGCCGCCCAGCGGTCCTGTGCATCGACGATGCCTGTCTCCCGCAGCAACGTCAGCAGTTCAGTGCGCGCACCGTGCACGTCTGCGAAGGCCAGCACGCGCTCCACGCCGCTGAAGGTCACACCTGCCGGTGACAACGGCGCATCAGGAACAGGTGCCGGGGGCGATTGCGCAGCGACGGAATTGACGAAACCAAGGCTCAGGACCGCTCCCAGGCCGAGTGCGCAACACAACCTCGCAATACACAACCGCGCTCTCAGCATTGCACGATCCTCAGGTCGCGGCTGGCACAACGGTGAAATCCCCTGCATCGATGCGCTGCAGCAGTTTGGTCAGCAGGCGGTAAATCTCCGCTATTTCGTCGCTGTCGAGGCCCATTTGCAGGTCGTTGCCCTGTCGGCGCACGCCACGACTGGCCGCCTGGTTGGGTCCCAGTGCAACGGGCACGTACCGGTCACCTTCCAGGCGCCATTGTGCAAGCACTCCGAGCCGCTGCTCCAGGACGGGCAGGGTAATCGCGCGCAGGCGTTCCACGGTGTCCGCGGGCAGCCGTTTTACGCGCATCAGTTTCCAGGCCTTGCCGCGATCGCTGTCTTTCGAAGCGAACGCCACGCCATGATCGATCGAGAAAACTCGAGCGCCGGTCTCGGCCCGGCCAATCAGGAAGTTGCCGACGTTCGAGTCGCGATGCTCGATCAGGTACGTCAGAACGTTGAGCTGGCCGATGTGCCGCGCATACACCGGATCAGCCTCGAAGCGTTCCGGGTTGTAGACGTCGGCAATTACCTTGATGTCACTGAGCCAGTATTGCAGCACCGCCATCACCTGGGCGGCCGCAGGGAAGGTCGGCTCGACGTCGGCCTGGTATTTCACGAAGTCTGCATGCGGGATCATGCGCACCACGGTGGGCGGCACGACGTACTCGGGCGGATCGATGAACAGCTTCTGCAATTCGTAAGCGGCGAGGTCGTACCGCGGCACGTTGTTGAACACGTCCGCGCCGGGTTCGGCCTTGCGTAACTTGACCCGCATGGGCGGCGCGCCGCCGAACGAAACGTCGGCCTTGAGCGTGATGTCGCCTTTGGCCTTGGGCCGGCTGATCTCGGCCTGTGTGATCACCATCGACTCGGCCGCCAGCAGGCGCTCGATGTCCGCGATGGGCTGCAGGATGTTGGCGTCCTGGGCCGCGACTGGCGCAGTCAAAGCCAACAACAAGGACAGTGCAAACAGGCGTGCCGGCATCTTCGTGCTGATCATCAGTTGTTCTCCCTGCCCGGGCGGGCTCGCGACAGTCGCAGGCCATGGCCCCGGACGCGACATCCTAGACCGAAACCATCAACGCGTCGAAGGCGCCACCGTGAAGAAGCGGATGTCGTTGCCGTCCGCGAACACCGTGCCCAACCTCGCAGGCAGCGCGCCGCAGGCAGCCAGCGCCGCATCGAACTTCTCCGTGCGTCGCGCCTTGATCGCATAGACGACACGGTCGCTGTCCGCGATCTCGTCGCACAGTGTTGCGGCGGTCAGGAATTTGGAGTACTCGAAGCGGCGCTCGTCGAGCTGGATGCCTACGACAGGCACGTCCAGGTATACCTTCAGCCCGTAGTATGGCCGCATGCCAATGAACACGATCCGGTCCACCTTGCGCTCCTGCAGCAGCGTTGCGAGCTGGCCGGCAATGTCCCGGCCGTCGCGGTCCGAGTGCCAATAGGCGAGCACGCCCTTCAGCACGAGCAGCACGCCGAGCGTGGCCAACGCAATCCACTTGATCCGCCGGTCGGAAAAGCGCTCCGATGCCGACAAAGCACGAGCGGTGATCAGCGCCAGCGGCACGAATAGCGGCAGCACGTACAACTGCAGGCGCGATCGGGCCAGGAAGAACACCGCGAGCGGCAACAGCAGCCAGTACAGCAGCATGAGCCAGTCGCGATCGCGCGCCTGCAACCGCTGGCGCAACGATCGCCACGCCGCGAGGGGTCCGCCCGCTGCGATGACGGCCAACGGCGGCCATGGCAGCGTGCCGACGAGCAGCATCGGCAGGTACACCTCGAATGCGCCATACCACTGCGCATTGCGGTGATGCGTCGCCGTGAAAACTCGATCGTAGACTTCGTAACCCAGGAAATACCCCAACCGGTCTGGATCCTGCGCAACGATGAAGCCGAACCAGGTGAACGCAACGACGGCGAACGCCAGCAAGCCGAGCGGCGTCAGCATCGGTCGCAACCGCGCACGCTCGTGGACTGCCAGGTACAGCAGCATCGCAAAAAGGGGCAGCAGTCCGGGCGGACCCTTGGTCATGAACGCAAGTCCCCAGCCCACCCACATCGCGACGAACCACCGCCGCGCCCCGGTGCCTTCACGTGACCACGCCTCGACGAACGAGTACATCGCAGCCGTCTCGAACAGGACGAGCAGGGGGTCGGTCGAGACGACGTTGAATGCGAGCGCCGGCACGAGCGAGGCGCCCCACACGACGGCAGGCAGCCACGGTCGACGCGGGCAGAGGCGCCGACCCAGGCCGAATAGAAAAAGTCCGGTGCCGATGTAAGCGAGTGCGCTGGGCAGGCGCGCGGCCCACTCGTTGCGACCGAGCGCGCCGAAGCTGGTTGCCAGGGCCCAGTACGTCAGGGGCGGTTTCGTCAGGTGCGGATGCTGGCCGTCAACCGAGGGGATCAGCCAGTCACCGCTTTCGAGCATGTTGATGCCGCCGGCACTGTAGCGGCCTTCGTCGGGTTCCCAGATGCCACGCGTGCCCTGGAAGGCAAACGCCATCAGGCACAGCAACGCGGGCAGCCAGAGCGGAATCCGCATCGGCTGCGGCGCCACCGGTTGGGTCACAGGCTGCTGAAAACGCGAACGCGATGCCGGTGATACGGCAGCACTTCGAGCAGTTCGCCTTCCCGCAGCCGCTCCTGGATGCCGCGCCACCAGTCGGCGGTGAGCACCTCCGCATGCGCGTCGAGGAACACCTGCTTCAGTTCCGGATCGAAACCCAGGAAATTGATGAAGGTCTCGGGAAACACGTCGTTTTCACCAACGTAGAACCAGGCGTCCGCGCGCATGTCGTCTTCGTCGTGCTGCGATTGCGGAATCTCGCGGAAACGACAATCGGTGACCAGGCACAGCTCGTCGTAGTCATAAAAGATCACGCGACCGTGGCGCGTGACGCCGAAATTCTTGAGCAGCAGGTCGCCCGGGAAGATGTTGGTGACGGCCAGGTCGCGAATCGCCTGCCCGTACTCGATCACGGCTTTCTCCGCTTCCTCGCGGCTCGCCGAGCGCAGGTACAGGTTGAGCGGCGCCATGCGCCGCTCGATGTACACGTGGTCGATGATGACGTCGTCACCCTCGAAGTGCACCGTGCGGGCGGCTTCCTGCTGCAGTTCTTCCAGCAGTTCGGGCGAAAACCGCGAGCGCGGGAACTTGATGCGCTTGAACTCCTGCGCGTCGACCAGGCGGCCCGCACGGTCGTGCTTGAACACCAGCTCGTACTTGCTCAGCACGTCCTCCCGCAGGATGTTCTTCTGGTACGGGAATTTGTCCCGGATCAGCTTGAACACCACGTCGAACGACTGCAGCGTGAAGCAGATCATGACCAGCCCACGCTCGCCAGCCGCAAGGACGAAATTATCCTCGGACTGCTGCAGGTGGCTGAACAGTTCGCGGTAGCGCTCCGTCTTGCCCTGCTTCGCGCGTCCGAGCACCGTGAACAGCTCGCTCACGCGCTTGCGCGGCAGGATCGTCTTCAGGAACTTGACGCCTTCGCCGACGTGGGCGAGGTCCACGTGGAAGTAGGAGCGGGTGAAGCTGAACAGCACGCTGACCGTGCTTTCCTCGAGCATGATCGCGTCGACGACCACCCCGCTGTCGCCATTGCGCAGCGAGACGACGAACGGCTGGGTCCAGCCGCGGCCGTTGATGCGCCCGACGAGGTAGGCGCGCGTCATCTGGTAGAAGACTTCCTTCATCACCTCGATCGATTCGATCGCCCGGCGCTCGCGGCCGGAGTTGACCAGTGCCTTCACCTCGTCGCCGATCATCTTCACGCTGCGTTCGAAGTCGCGGTACGGCGTGCGGAAGCTGAAGTCGGCCAGCAGCTCTTCGGCCAGCAGCTCGATGTCGCCGCGGTTGGGGTAGAGCTTGGTTTCGACGTGCGAGTGCACGTTGCGCAGCGGATCGAGGTCGAGTGCGATGAATTCGACGGCAGGGTCGACGCCCACCGTGCCGAAGGTCTTGCGCGTGACGGAACTGAAGAACGTCTTCGAGAATTCGTTGTCGGGCAGCGGGTCGATGATTTCATCGAATCGCCGCTTGATGCTCGACCAGATCGCGCGTTCGTGCACGTCCTCGCCCAGGCGAGTCCGCATCAGCGCGACGCTGCCCGAAACGAACTTGTCGTAGAGCTCGATGCGCTCGACGGCGTCTCTCTGGCTGCCACGCCATTCGCGCTGCTCGAAACGTTGCGGCGCACGCCGCGTGACGGTGCGGAACTCCGCGTTGTAGTCGGCGAACGCGTCCACCAGCAGCTGGGCGCATTCGGCGACCAGCGCGTCGCGCGACGACGGCTGAGCGACGGTGAGGTTCATCGTGCGATGTCGCCAGAGCGGGCGTGCGTCCCCCGGAGTTCGTTCCGGGGAGCGTCACGAGCCATGGATGGCGAGTGCGAGCCGCCAGGGACGGCTTTACGGCGTCTCCCCGGAGCGAACTCCGGGGGGCGCACGGCCGCTTGGGACTCGCCTCGCTGATCCACGTCCGTTGGCCAGCTCAGAGATTGCGGATCAGCACGTCGCCGAATTCGCTGCACTTCACTTCGGTGGCGCCTTCCATCTGGCGCGCGAAATCGTAAGTGACCGTTTTCTGGGCGATGCTCTTGTCCATCGCGGAGATGATTGCGTCCGCCGCCTCGAACCAGCCCATGTAGCGCAACATCATCTCGCCCGACA
>JANNGT010000160.1:0-8423 GCA_031404015.1 Gammaproteobacteria bacterium
GCAAGCAACCCGGCGCTTTCGACGGTGCCTGGCTGCTCGACCGCTACCGCTCGGAGTTCGACATGCTCGATATTCCCGGCTTCGTGAAAAAGCTGATTTTCCCGGTGGCACTGTTTTTTGGGAAATTGCAGGGGAAGCACCGTAAGTTCGAGGGAGCACCGGAGCCGTTGACGGATTAGTTGAAACATGCCTCCTTGCGCGAGAACGTGCGCAAGGCCTGGGCCAACATCGACGTGCTGCTGACGCAGCGCCACGACGAATTGCCCAAGCTCGTCGAAACCTGCAAGCGCTACATGCAGTACGAGCAGCAGACGCTGGAGCGCGTCATGCAGGCGCGCGCAGCGGTCTTCAAGGCGCAGGGCGAGGGCAATGTGCCGGCCCTGGGTGTGGCAGAAGACCAGCTTCGGCAAGGCCTCGGGCGGCTGTTCGCGCTGGCGGAGAACTATCCGGACCTGAAGGCGGACGAGAGCTTCCGGCACCTGCAGACGCGCATTTCCGCGCTGGAAGAAGCGATTGCCGATCGACGCGAGCTGTACAACGAGTCGGTCAACCTCAACAACATTCGCATCCAGACCTTCCCCGACCTGATCGTCGCGCGCAATTTCGACTTCAAGCCGGCCCAGCTGCTCGAGTTCACCGAGGAGCAGAAGCGCGACGTGGACGTGGGCAAGCTGTTTGCCTGACGACGATTTCTGGTTCTGGGCGCTGACGCTCATCGTTGCGGTGCTGGCCGGCGGCGCTGCGGCGCTGCGCTCGATCAAGATCGCGCGATTGATCGAGGACACGCCCACTTCTCGCATCCGGTCAGCGGCGCAGGGCTACGTCGAGCTGTCCGGCAACGGCCAGGTGCTCCCCGGCACGCAGAACCTCTCACCACTGACACAGCGGCCGTGCGTGTGGTGGCGCTACAAGATCGCGAAGCGCACCGAAAGAGGGTCCGGCAAGTCACGGCGCGACGCGTGGACGAACGTCGCGGCGGGCACCTCCTCGATCGCTTTCCTGCTCGATGACGACACCGGCCAGTGCATCGTCCAGCCGGACGGCGCGGAGGTGATCCCGACAGAATCGACGACGTGGTACGGCGATACGCCATGGCCCGCCGCACATCCAAAGCGCGGCTTTCTGACGCTCACCGGCGGTCGCAACTACCGCTACGTGGAAGAGCGCATTTACGAACACGAGCGTCTGTATGCACTGGGCGATTTCCGTTCCAGCGCAGCTTCGTCCGAGCCCGATCACCAGGCCGAGCTCGCAGCCCTGCTCGTCGAGTGGAAGCAGGACCAGCCTGCATTGCTGCAACGGTTCGATGGCGACCGGGATGGTCGCATCAATCTCCAGGAATGGGAGGCGGCGCGGAGTGCCGCGCGCCAGACCGTACTCGAGCGCGAGCGCCCCGCCGGCCAGAATTTCCATGTATTGCGCCGGCCGGACGCAGGACGGCTCTTCCTCGTGGCGGCCGTGCCGGCGGCGGACCTGGCACGGCGGTATCGGCGCCGGGCGGCCCTGGCGTTCGTGGGCTTCGTCGGGGCGGTCTGCGCACTCGGCTGGTTGCTGCAGGGCACCGTGGGCTGATTCGCGCCCCGGCGCACCGTAGAATGCGGCATGGACAATCCCCTGCTGGACGCGCCGTCTCTCCCCTCCTTCCACTCGATCCGCCCCGAGCACATCGAGCCTGCCGTGCGGCACGTTCTCGACGCGAACCGTCGCGGACTGCAGGAACTGCTGGCGGCCGGCGCAGCGGGCTGGGATGGCCTCGTCGCACCGATGGAGCGCATGCAGCATCGGTTGGCGCGGGCCTGGTCGCCGGTTGGCCACCTCAACGGCGTCGCGAACAGCGATGACCTGCGCGCCGCTTACAACGCGTGCCTGCCGCTGCTCACGGCCTATCACACCGAACTCGCGCAGAATGCGGACCTGTGCGCGGCGTACCAGCGCATCAAGGACACGCAGTACGACACCCTGACGCCAGTCCAGCGCAAGTTGATCGACAACGCACTGCGCGATTTCCGGTTGTCCGGCGTGGCGCTCGATCCCGAGCGTAAGCAGCGCTTTCGCGAACTGATGGAGCGCCTTGCAACGGCGCAGGCGAAGTTCGACGAGAACGTGCTCGATGCGACGAATGCGTGGACGCGCGCCGTCCAGGACGCAGCGGAACTCACTGGGTTGCCCGAGGCGGTCATCGCACGAGCGCGTGCTGAGGCCGCGCGCAACGAGCGCGCAGGCTGGCTCTTCACGCTCGATGCCCCGAACTACCAGGCCGTGCTCACGCATGCGGAGAACCGCCAGCTGCGCCAGGATTTCTACACCGCGTGGGTCACGCGCGCCTCCGAGCAAGGCGTGCCGCAATGGGACAATACCGCGCTGATCGAGGAGATCCTGGCTCTGCGTCACGAAGCCGCGCAGCTCGCCGGGTTTGCCAGTTTCGCCGAATACTCGCTCGCCACGAAGATGGCGCGGGATCCCGCGGAGGTCATGGATTTCCTGCATCGGCTGGCCCGGCTGTGCCGGCCCGCGGCCCAGCAGGAATTCGCCGAGCTCGAGGCATCTGCCGGCACCACGCTCGAAGCCTGGGATGTCGCGTTCTTCTCGGAGCGTCTCAAGCGCGAGCGGCTGGCCATCTCGGAAGAAGGGCTGCGACCTTACTTTCCGCTGCCGCGGGTGCTGCAGGGCCTGTTCGAGGTCGCCCAACGCCTGTACGGCGTGCGCATCGCGGGGCGCAAGGACGTCGAGGTGTACCACCCCGACGTGCGTTTCTTCGACATCATCGGCAGCGACGAGCAGCGTCGCGGGGGATTCTTTCTCGATCTCTACGCGCGCCCCAGGAAACGCGGCGGTGCGTGGATGGATGAATGCCTTGGTCGCATCGACATCGCCGGCACGCAGGCATTGCCGGTGGCGTACCTCGTCTGCAACTTCACGCCGCCCGGCGGCGAGCGGCCTTCGCTGCTGACGCACAACGAGGTGCTGACGATGTTCCATGAGTTCGGGCACGGCCTGCATCACATGCTGACGCGCGTCGACTTCCCGAGCGTCGCCGGCATCAACGGTGTGCCGTGGGACGCGGTCGAGTTGCCGAGCCAGTTCATGGAGAATTTCGCCTGGCGCGAGGAAGTGCTGCCGCTCATTTCGGGCCACGTCGACACTGGCGCTGCGTTGCCGCTCGATGAGCTGCGCAAGCTGCAGGCCACGCGCTCGTTCCAGTCCGGCATGCATTCGGTGCGCCAACTGGAGTTCGCCCTGTTCGATTTCCGGCTGCATGCGGAGTTCATGCCGGGTCGCGGCTCGCAGTTGCTGCAGACCCTGGCCGAAGTGCGCGAGGAAGTGGCCGTCATCCGCCCGCCGGCCTGCAACCGCTTTCCGCACAGCTTCCAGCACATCTTCTCCGGCGGGTACGCTGCGGGTTATTACAGCTACAAGTGGGCCGAGGTGTTGTCGGCGGACGCCTTCGGCGCGTTCGAGGAGTCAGGCATCTTCGATGCGGCGACTGCCTTGCGCTTTCTCCGCGCCATTCTCGAACGCGGCGGCAGTCGCGACGCGATGGAGGCGTTCGTCGAATTCCGCGGGCGCAAGCCGGAGCTCGAGCCACTGCTGCGCCAGCTGGGCCTTGCAGCGTAACCGCCGATGACCTGGACAGTTGCCACCTGGAACGTCAATTCCCTGCGCGTGCGCCTGCCGCACCTCACCGACTGGCTCGGTGCGAATCCCATCGACGTCATCGCGCTGCAGGAGACGAAGCTGCCCGATGCCGACTTTCCGGCGGCTGACCTGCAAGCCCTGGGTTGGCACACCGCGTTCAGCGGCCAGCGCACGTACAACGGCGTGGCAATCCTGAGCCGCATGCCCGCAGCCGATGTCGTCGCCGGCATGCCTGGATTCGATGACGAGCAGCGGCGCGTGCTGGCAGCCTCGATCGGTGGCGTTCGGGTCATCGACGTCTACGTGCCCAACGGCCAGACCGTGGGCTCAGACAAGTTCGAGTACAAACTCCGCTGGTTCGCCGCGCTGCGCGAATACGTCGCAGCGGAACTCGCCCGGCACCCTCACGTCGTCGTGCTGGGGGATTACAACGTGGCCCCGGAAGACCGCGACGTGCACGACCCCAAGGCCTGGGAAGGCTCCGTGCACGTGAGTCCGGCCGAACGTGCGGCACTGCAGGCGCTGCAGGGCATGGGCTTATCCGATTGCTTCCGCCTGTTCGATCAGTCGGAAAAGACCTACTCGTGGTGGGACTATCGGATGATGGCTTTCCGACGCAACGCGGGACTGCGCATCGATTTGATCCTGGCTTCCGCCGCGCTCGCGCAGAAGTGTGGCGCGTGTCACATCGACAAGGCGCCGCGCAAGCTGGAACGCCCTTCTGACCACGCTCCGGTGGTCGCAAGCTTTGACATATGAGGCACCGTCCGGCCAGCGTAGGCTGAATCCTGCCACTGTCGGTTTTTTTGACTCTGGCGCTTTCGGGCGAAGGGACTAGACTCGCCCGAAATCCAGAGCGCTCAAACGCCCATGCAGTTCCGCCGCAGCGACTTCGACGTGACCAGCACCGTGCAGGTGAGTTCGGTCGCTGCCGTGCGCAAGGCCGTCGAAGACCTGTATCACCAGACCTGGCCGGGCACCAACAGCGAAAAGCTCACGCAAGCCTTTGCTGACTTCGAGCACCTGTTCCAGGGCACGTACCCGGGTTACCTCGGGTGCGACACCGTCTACCACGACATGCAGCACTCGCTGGACGACACGCTCGCCATGGCGCGCCTGCTCGCCGGTCACGATCGCACGCAGCCGCCCGAGCAGCGCCTCGGTGCTGAACGAGCGCTGGTCGCACTCATCGTCGCGCTGTTCCACGATTCGGGCTACATCCGCGAAAGCAGCGACACCGTGCATCGCAACGGCGCGGAGTTCACGCGCATGCACGTGGCACGCGGCGCGCAGTTCCTGGCGCGGTACCTGCCCGGCATGGGTTTTGCCAACTGGGTGCCGGTCGCCACGCAGGTGATTCATTTCACGGGCTACGAAGTCCCGTTCAAGGACATCCGGTTGGACGACATTCGCGACCGGCGAGTCGGGCACCTGCTGGGCACCGCGGACATGCTCGCGCAGATGTCGGACCGCTGCTATCTCGAAAAATGCCGCGACCGCCTGTATCCCGAATTCGTGCTCGGCGGCGTCGCGATGCAGCGCATGGAGGATGGCGGCCTCAAGGTGCAATACGGCTCCGGCCTCGACGTGCTGCGGCAGACGCCGAAGTTCGTCGAGACGACGATGCGCACGCGGCTCGATGGCGAATTCGAGTCGGCGTACCGCTTCCTCGAGTGCCTGTATGGTGGCCGCAATCCTTACATGGAAGCGATCCGCCGCAACCTGAGCTACCTGGCGCAGGTGCTCGACACGGGCAACTGGAGCATGTTGCGGCGCCTGCCGCCCGTGTTCACGTGGGAAAAAAATCCGCTCGAAACGATGCGCTCGCACGTGCTCCGGCACATCCAGATCGGCCTCAAGGCCGTCTGACTCACGCCGTACCCTGCTGGTTGCGCGAGCGGGTCAGGGCTTGAGGCCCTGCAGAAATCGCGCAGGATCTTCGCCCCGCTCCAGCACCTCGACCAGCGCCGAGCCGACGACGACGCCGTCGACGTGGCCCTGCATGCGCCGCACGTGCTCGGCCGAACGGATGCCAAACCCTGCGCACACGGGCACTGGCGACATCGACTTCACGCGATCCATGTAGCCGAGCACTGCGTCGGGTACCGCGACGGACTTGCCCGTCGTGCCCGTCATGGTGACCGCATAGACGAAGCCCTGGCTGGCTGCGCACAGCATCTTCAGGCGCGCATCCGGCGTGACCGGCGTGACCATCTGCACCAGCGCGATGCCTACTCGATCGAGCGCGGCGCGCATGTCCGCGCTTTCCTCGAACGGCAGGTCGGGAATGATGAATCCGGCCACTCCCGCGTCACGCGCGGCCTCGGGCAATCTCTCCAGGCCGAATGCGAGCAGCGGATTGAGATAGCTCATGAGCAGCACGGGCGCCTGTGGGCGCGGCTGCATCGAACCCAGTTCCTGCAGCAGCCACGTAAGCGTGAATCCCCCTTGCAGCGAAGCGAAACTCGCTCGCTGGATGGTGGCGCCGTCCGCCATGGGATCGCTGAAGGGCACGCCGATCTCAACGACGTCGGCTGCCGTCGCAATGGCACGCAGGTTCTGCCCGAAGTGAGCGAGGTCCGGGAAGCCGGCGGTCATGAAGGCGACGACAGCGGGGCGACCCCCGGCTGCAGCCTCGGTGATCGCGGCGCTGATGGTGTCGCGCGGTCGCGCAGCAGTGGTGGTCGTCATCAGATCTGTCCCTTCAACAACGTGCGCTGCAACGTCGGCATGTCCTTGTCGCCGCGACCGGACAGTCCGATCAGGATGCGGCACCCCGGGTTGGCCTGCGCGTATTTGCGGGCGCCGGCAAACGCATGTGCAGTTTCGATTGCCGGCAGGATGCCTTCGTACTGACTGCACTCAGCGAGGGCCTCTAGTGATTCATCGTCCTCGGCTGCGGCAAAACCGAGACGGCCGATGCTGGCGAGCAACGCGTGCTCGGGCCCGACACCCGGATAATCCAGACCAGCCGACACCGACTGCGTCTCCTGGATCTGGCCATGCTCGTCCTGCAGCAACAGCGAATAGCAACCTTGCAGCACGCCCGGCGTGCCGTACGCGAGCGACGCCGCATTCTGGCCCAGGCCCGGACCGATGCCGCCGGCCTCGAAGCCGAGCAACTTGACGTCGACGTCGGGCACAAACGGGTGGAACAGCCCGATCGCATTCGATCCGCCGCCGACGCAGGCGACGACGACATCAGGCATTGCGCCTGCCTGCGCGAGCATCTGTGCTCGCGCTTCAACGCCGATGACACGTTGGAACTCACGCACCATGTATGGGTACGGATGCGGCCCGACGGCCGAGCCCAGGATGTAGAACGTCCCGTTGGGGTCTGCAACCCAGTCGCGCAACGCCTCGTCGATGGCCGCGCGCAGCGTCTTGTCGCCGCCGGTCACCGGCACCACGGTTGCGCCCAGCAATTTCATGCGGCCGACGTTCGGCGCCTGCCGCTCCATGTCGATCGAGCCCATATACACCGTGCATGGCATGCCGAGCCGCGCGCACGCGGCAGCCGTCGCCACGCCGTGCTGACCCGCGCCGGTCTCGGCGACGATGCGCTTCGCGCCCAGGCGCTTCGCGAGCATCCCCTGGCCAATCGCGTTGTTGATCTTGTGCGCGCCCGTGTGCGCCAGGTCTTCCCGTTTCAGCCAGACTTCTGCGCCCCACCGCTTCGAAAGCGCTGCCGCGTAGGTCAGCGGCGTGGGCCGGCCCACCCATGTTCGCAGCTGCATGTCGAGTTCCGCCTTGAATGCCGGGTCCGGCAGGATGTCGCGTATGCCTTGCTCGAGCCGGTCGAGCGCTGGCACCAGCGTTTCGGGTACATAGCGGCCGCCGAACGGACCGAAGCGACCGCGTGCATCCGGAAATTCGCCATTGAGCGTCTGCCGCAGCAGCGCTTCGCGATCGAGCTTGAGGGCCTGGGTCTTCATGAATCGTTTACTCCAGCAACTACAACGCGAGCTGCGCGTGGGATCGGCGCGCAACGTTCACAAACTTGGTGATCAGTGCGGCGTCTTTGACGCCGCGGGAAGATTCGACACCTGAGCTGACGTCGACGCCGTACGGTCGCACGGTGCGGAGCGCGGCATCGACATTGTCGGCAGCGAGACCACCGGCGAGCACGACTTCGGCGCCGCGAGCATGCCGCGCAGCGGCAGCCCAGTCGGCGCGTTCGCCACTGCCGCTGCGGCCGCTCTCGAGCAGGAAGCGCCGCGGCAAGGCATCTGCGTGCAGCGCTGCGCCGGTGCGATAAACCGGCAACACGCGCAGCCCGACCGGCAGCACGAGCGTGGCGAAATCGTCGGCGTCAGTCTGCACCCAAGCGGGATGCACGGCATCGATCGCGGCGTCGACCTGGGCCTGCGTCGGGTGCAGGAACACGGCAACCTTCTCGGTGCCGGCTGGCACGCTTGCCGCCATGGCACGTGCGTCGGCCAGCGACAGGTTGCGCGGCGAGTCCGCATGAAAAACGAATCCCACGGCGTCTGCGCCGGCGGCCACCGCAGCGGCCACGTCCGCCACACTGCGCAGGCCGCAGATCTTGATCCACAACGGTGATGTCGCCGCAGTCATCGCACAGCGCCCCGCCCCGCCTGCAGCAACTCGCGCACCGCTTGTGCCGGGTCGTCGCGTTGCATCAGCGCCGTGCCGATGAGTGCGAGGCGGTAACCCAGCCTTGCGACGGTGGCCGCATCGTCCGCGGTGTTGACGCCGCTCTCCGCGACTGCAGCCCAGCGTGGCGGCATACGGTCACGCAGCTGCTCGAAGCGGGCGAAGTCGAT
>JANNGT010000161.1:0-11672 GCA_031404015.1 Gammaproteobacteria bacterium
GCAGTACCGACCGGCGTCAAGCCCAAGGTTGAGGCGATCGAGGAATATGAGGACATCGTCTCTCGGTTCAGGGGCCAGAGTGTCTTCAAGGACGTCGGCAGCATACTCGACGTCCGCGGCAAACAGGTCGAGCAGGACGTCCTTGCCTTCGCTCACGTAGCCAGGCTGGGTGCTGGCGCGCAGGCGCTGCAAGCGGAAGACGGGCAGCTCTTCCTGCCGTACCGAGAACAGGATGTCGCGGTGCAGGATGAAGCCGACGGCCACGCTCTGCGTCCTGTCGCCTGAATGGAGCAGAAAGTCCGCGTGGAGATGGATCTGCCCCGTGTCCTTGACGTAGAAACGCGCACTTTGTTCCAGGTCGGTCAGGTGGTCGGGATTCGGCAGCTGCAACCCGAAGTGCTCGCCGATCCAGATGCGGACCTCCGCCGACGGATCAACGAGGTCCACCCAGATCGGACAGGTTCGGGCCAGGTCGGCCCGGTTGCGGATCGTGACCTGCCGGAGCTTGCCGTCCTCGAGCTCGAACGCATTGACCGCCGCCTTCTCGGTGCGGTGATGCGAAGCGTTGACGAGATCTTCGCGGACTTCGTCGCTCAACAGCATCAGAATGCCGTCGAGGCGCTCCCTGCCGACCTGGTCCCACGCGAGCAGCCGATCATCGGCCGGCAGCGCCTCCAGGATGCGCGCGGCGTCGACCACGTCGAGGCCGTTCATGATCTGAGCAAGCCGTCCAAGGTTCTCCTTCTGGACGAGTGTCTCGACCAGCCCGTGCCGAGGCATCTCCTGCCGGTTGACGAGGCTCGCGACGAGCCGCCGCTTCGAGAGCAACCGCTGCACTTCCTGCAACCGCTCCGTCAGGCGATCGAACTCGTCCGGAGCCGGCTGTTCCACGTCATTCACCGTCCGCAGCGTACTTCCTTGGAGAATAGCCCGGGATGCGTGGCTCGCAAACCTTTGTCAGGCGAGCAGGGCGTGCCGAGCGACGCGTTCATGCAGGGAGCCCGGCCGCTCAAGCGCGAACGCAGGTTCATGAGGAACGCCGTGGCATCCATCGTCCAGGTGCGAATCGCCGCGGGCCGCCGCCGCGCCGCAGGGGCAGCAGGTGCTCGAGCAGGTCCGGTAATGCCGGCGCCTCGTTCAGCATCGGCACGATGATCGAGAGCTTCATGGCACCCGATTGAGCCGCCAGTCATAGTCGAGGAACGAAACGCCCATGTCGCCTGCCACCAGGCGGGTGCGTTGCGCCTCGTCGAGTCCCAGCGCAGCCCCGTACAGCGCAAGGAACGCGCCGAGACTGCGCGCATCGCGCCAGCCAGTCTCGAAGTCATCGCGGTACCACTTGAAGATGCTGGAGACCTGCAGCGACTGGCCACCGACGCGGTTGCGGGTGCGATCGCCGACGAACTGCCGGGTCGCATCCTCGAGTTGCGCGTCCAGTCGCGCTGCGACATAGGCCTCGCGGCGCAGCGCCGGGCAGCCGATGCTCGCGCAATTTACCGCGAAGTGGATGCGCGGCTCCCGGTAGCGACCCGAGCCGCGAATCAAGCCGTGCTCGATGTCATCAAGCGAACGCGTCTCGCCCAGCAACGGAACGAACCGCTTCTTCCACGGCGACTGCAGCAGGGATCCGAGGTCACGAATCGAAGCAATCGTCGGGTCCCCGCGCAGGATCAGCTCGACCGTCCAGGCGTTGTAGGCATTGATCAGGAACGCGAGCTGCTCCGGCGCCGTCCAGCGATCGAAATCGGCACGCGCGACCGCAGACGTCGCTGCCAGGTACTTGCCCAATTTCGCGCGATCGCGCATCAGGCCCGCGTAGTCGACCTGCGTGGCTTGTCCGCCCCGCAGCTCGACCACATGGTGCTGCAACAGTTCATCCCACGAACCGTGGTCGAAAGCCGACGCCTGGACCGGGTGCGCGGCAAGGAGAACCAGAAGCAAGGAAAGCGCCATGCGGACCACGCTCGTCATCCCAGTTTCCACGCGTGATATCGCTCAAGCCACGCCAGCACGCGCTGTGGTGCGTGTGCCCGCTTCCACTCGCCGGCCGCGTACTTGTTGGACTCGGCAAGGGTCGGGTAGGTGTGGATCGTGCCGAGGATCTTGTTCAGCCCGAGCCCGTGACGCATCGCGAGCACCATCTCAGCGAGCAGGTCGCCGGCATGCTCGCCGACGATGGTCACCCCGAGGATGCGGTCCTTGCCCGGCACGGTGAGCACCTTGACGAAGCCGTGCGCCGCGCCGTCGGCAATCGCCCGATCGAGGTCATCGATTCCGTAGCGGGTGACCTCGTACGCAATGCCGCGCTCCTTCGCCTCCTGCTCGTTCAGTCCGACGCGCGCCACCTCCGGGTCGATGAAGGTAGTCCACGGCACGACGGAGTAGTCGGCCTTGAAACGCTTGAGGTCGCCGAACAGCGCGTTCACCGACGCGTACCACGCCTGGTGCGCCGCCGTGTGCGTGAACTGGTAGGGACCGGCGACGTCGCCGGCCGCCAGGATGTTGGGGTACAGGGTCTGCAGGTACTCGTTGGTCACGACCGTCCGCGCGGTGGGGATGCCGAGATCCTCGAGCCCATAGCCCGTGAGGCGCGCCACGCGTCCCACCGCGCAGATGAGTGCATCGAACTCGATGCGCTGCTCGCCACCGCCGTTCTCGACGACCAGGAATTTCCGCTCACCGTCGCGCTCGCAACGCAGGGCCTTGTGACCGGTCAGCACCGCGATGCCGTCTCGCTCGAACGCGGCCTGCGCGAGTGCGGAGACCTCCTCGTCCTCGCGGATCATGATCCGCGGCGCCATCTCGACCTGCGTGACCGCGGAGCCGAGACGCGCGAAGCCTTGGGCCAGCTCGCAGCCAATCGGCCCGCCGCCGAGCACGACGAGGCGCGCCGGGGCCTCGTCGAGCTTCGCGAACTCGTCCCAGAGTGTGTCGCTGGTGACGTATCCGACGTCTTCGAGGCCCGGCAGCGGCGGCACGAACGGACGCGCGCCGGCTGCGATGACGATGCTGCGCGTCGTCAGGCGACGGGTCCCGCCGTCATTAAGCGCAACCTCGACCGTCCAGGGATCGACGACGCGGCCATAGCCCTGCAGCACCTCGACACCGAGGCCGGTGTAGCGCTCGACGCTGTCGTGCGGCTCGATGGTGCGGATCACCTCGTGCACACGTTGCATGACCTTGCGGAAGCTGAACTGCGGGGTGGTCGCCTCGAGCCCGTAGTGGTCGGCGTGGCGCATCGAGTGGGCCAGTCGGGCGCTCTTGATCAGCGCCTTGCTGGGCACGCAGCCGTAGTTGAGGCAATCGCCGCCCATCTTGTGGGCCTCGACGAGGGTCACCTTGGCCTTGACCGCAGCGGCGATGTACGAGGACACCAGCCCCGCGGCACCCGCGCCGATTACTATCATGTTACGGTCGAATCGCGCGGGCCTCGTCCACTTTGCATAGACGCGACGACCTTGCAGCCAGGCGAGCAGGCGCTTCGCCAGCAGCGGGAAAATGCCGAGCAGCACGAACGAGAGCAGCAGCCCCGGGGAGAGAATTCCGGACAACGAGTCGATCTTCGCGAGCTGCGTGCCCGCGTTTACGAACACGATCGTGCCCGCCAGCATGCCGAGCTGGCTCACCCAGTAGAACGTCCGCACCGGGATCGGCACGAGACCCATGACCAGGTTGATCATGAAGAACGGGAAGATCGGCACCAGTCGCAGCGTGAACAGATAGAACGCACCGTCCCGGGCCATACCCTCGTTGACCGACTT
The DNA here is from genome assembly GCA_031404015.1 of Gammaproteobacteria bacterium. GTDB lineage: Bacteria > Pseudomonadota > Gammaproteobacteria > Steroidobacterales > Steroidobacteraceae > RPQJ01. The sequence goes on from JANNGT010000161.1 coordinate 3,762, forward strand.
GAGCCGCTCGCCAAAACGGCGCTGCACCGAGTCCCGCAGCACGAACCGCGAGGCGAGGAATGCCAGCGTCGCGCCGATGCTGGACGCAAAGGATACGAGTACCGTGCCGGTGACCAACCCGAACAACGCGCCGGCGGCCAGGGTCATCACGACGGCCCCAGGCAGCGATAGCGCCGTCACCAGCACGTAAACGACGAAGAACGCTCCGGCAACTAGTAGCGGAGAGGCCGAACGCCACTCTTCGAAGCGGGCCTGGCTCGCCTTCAGTGCATCGAGCGTCAGCCAGCGGTCGAGATCGAAGGTGAAGAACGCGACGACCAGCAACAGGATTGCGCCGACGATGACCAGCTTGCGGCTCAAGCGTCACCCCTGAGCGCGCCGCCGCAGCTGCTGCCCTGGCCTGCGGTGCAGCCGTAGCAGTGGTCGGCGATCACGATCGAGCCGCCGGCCGGGTCCATCGTCAGCAGGTCGGCCAAGTGCCGGCCACGATCACCCTCGACGGGCAGTCCGAGCTGCTGGTTGAAGTCGCAGTCGTACAGGTGGCCCCGCCAGTCCACGCTGACGAGGCTGCGGCACATCACGCCCTCCACGTTGCCGGCCGCGTAGTTCTCCTTGAGCAGGCGCATGTACGCCTCGAACCGGCCCTTCGAGACAAGCATCGAGCCGAAGCGCTGGATCGGCATGTTGGCGAGCACGAACAACCCGTTGAACACGATGTCAAAGTGCTCGAGCAGCTCGCGCTTGTAGTCTGCTTCGAGCTTGACCTGGTCGGGTGGCAGCACCGGGCCTTGCGGGTTGTAGACGAGGTTCAGCACCAGCCCGGAACCCGCGCGACCATAGCCAAGCGCGTTCAGCTGCCGCAGCGCCGCGATGCTCTTGTCGAACACGCCCTTGCCGCGCTGGCGATCGACGTTGTCGATCGAGTAGCACGGCAGCGAAGCGACGATCTCGACACGATGGCAGGCGAGGAACTCCGCGAGATCCTCCTGACCCGGTTCGAAGAGAATCGTGAGATTGCAGCGGTCGATCACCTTGACGCCGAGACGAGTCGCCTCAGTCACCAGCCAACGAAAGCCGTCGTGCAACTCGGGCGCGCCGCCCGTGAGGTCGAGCGTGCGGACGGCACGGGCTTTCACGACCGCGGGAATAAGCTCCAGCGTGTCCCGGTCCATCATCTCCGTGCGGTTGGGCCCGGCGTTGACGTGGCAGTGCACGCAACTCTGGTTGCAGCGGTAACCCAGGTTGACCTGAAGGGTCTCGAGGACCTGGCGCCGCAGCGCCGGGAAGTCGGTCGACCTGAGCAGGGGTAGTGTCGCGTTCATGAGGCTCCCGAGTCGTTTCGTGCGATCACGATAATGCTTCATGTCCCATTCGGGTACACGCCGTTCAGGGGTCTTGCAACGCCAACACTAGCCCCTGGCCAAGTCACCGGCCTCGGTCAGGATCCGCGTCCTCGGGCCGACCCGAAGGCGCGTTTTTCTGCGCCAGGGCGCGCATCGCCGCCCGGATCGTAGTCATCTGATCATCGAATCTTCGGCACGCCGAACACATCGTCAGGTGCATGCGCAGCAATTCGCGCTGCTGCTCGCCGAGCGGACGTTCGTGTGCCTCCGAAACGAATCGTGTGGCTTCGCGGCAGCTCAGCATCACCGTGCGCCTCCCGCGAACGAGAGCTTTTCTGGCAATCGCGCAGCCTCTGGCGTGCGCGGTGCAGCGTCACGTACAGATTGCTCAGGGTGGTTCCCACAGTTGTTCATATCTTTTCGGATCGGCCGGCCAGACGGACAAGTACTCAACGGGAAAATTGGAGCCAGCGCAATTCGCGCCACGATCATGCCACAACGCGGCGAAGACCCAACAACGGGGTCAGTTCGTCTCGGATCGAATACTTGCGGAACGCAGGGCAACCCCGACTAACGCTGGTCCTCCCACGGCAGGTCCCGCGTCAGGAGCACGTTCAGCAAGTTGTCCTGGAAGCTGGCGTTGCCGGTCAGCTGGTCATGCTGCTCGCACAGGAAGAAGTAGTAGGCGACCGGCAGGAAGCTCTCCTCGTGCTGCGGCACGCTCGGGTCGATGGTTTCGCGCGCGAGCAGCGATGGCTTCGTCACGCGGCCGTCGCCGGGTTCGAGCATCGCCTCCTCGAGCGAAGCCCGCGCCGTGGCGGACTGCACCGCCTGCGGGGTGAGGCGGGTGCGGGGCAACCCCGCCTCGTCCTCGATCGCGATGCGCGAGGGCGTCAGCGTGCAGTCCCCACCAAACAGCACGTAGCGGATCGGCGTCGCCGGCTCGGGAGTTGAGAGCATCCACGCGAAGCGACGCGCGCGCTCCAGCCGATGATTGAAGAACTGCCGCAGCTCGACAAGGTACTGCTCATCGCCGCCGTGCTCCGAGCGTACCCGCGCCGCCACGGCTGGGTCGTAGACGTTCCACCCGTAGCGTTGCCAGGTCGCCGGCTCGAACAGCTCGTCCGGCAGTGCGTGACCGGAACGATCGATCAGCCACGGCGCGAGCGGATGCGGAAAGAGCTGGTAGCCACTCGGCAACGTCGCCAGGACTTCAGGCCGGATGCGCCCGAGGCCCACCGGTTCGCCCTCGAGATAGCCGTGCAGCGCGGAGACCGCGCCGAAGTTTGGCGTGCCGAGCAGGATCAACTTGCGGACCCGCTGCGCGCCATACAGCGCAACCAGCGACGGCATGCCGTCCAGCACGTCGCGTGGACCGTAGCGCAGGTAGTAGCGGGCGATCAGGCCGCCCATGCTGTGCGCGACGATGTCGACCTGGAGCCTCTCGTTGCCGTAATCCGCGCGGATTGCATCGATGAGCGCCTCGAGTGCGCGCGCCTGGTCGACGTTGTCCTGGCGCCAGTCGTAGGGAAACACGTACAGGCGCCGCTCCCCGGGCTGCGCGCGTGTTCCCGGTTTGGCGCGCATGTAGCCGCCGAAGTCCACCAGCGTACGGATGATCGGGCCGTAGAAATCCTGGCCGAGCACCACCTCGGCGATGTCGCACGCCTCGAGATCGTCGTGACGGACCGCGAGCGTGACTGGGTCGAACCCGAGTGCGAGGTCGCCGTAGTCGCTGAAGAGCACGCGGTGCCACGCACCCGGCCAGACCTCGACTCCGGTGGCGCGGTCGCAAAGCTTCGAGCCGAACAGGCCCGGGATGAGGATGACCGGCGTGTCGTCGGGCGACGCCGCCGCGACGCGGTACAGCCGGCCGAGGTCCGGTCGCTGCGGCACGCTGCAGGCCGCGAGTACGCAGGCCAGCGCCAGCACGGCAGCAGCAGGAAAACAGGCCCTCATCGCACAGGGGCGAACTGCGACGTCGAATGCGGATGCGCGCCATCCCACCACACGTTCGGCAAGTGCGTTACGGACGGCACCCGGGCGGCGAGGGTCATTCGGCGTCACCTGGGGCCGCACGGTGCAGGGCGGCCACGAGGCTATGCTGGAACAGCCACGCCATGGCGTGAGGCAGTTGCGCGACGGGCAGGGCCGATGAATCGATCGCGTCCTCCAGCCGCTGGCCCGCGGCAAGGGCGGCGACGAAGCGAACCTCCGGCTCCGGCCGCAGGTGCAGCACCGCACGATCGTCGGCGCGCGTGACGACCACGTGCTCGGCACCTCGGCCGGTGTCAACCTGGGCGCCGGATCTGTCGGGCTGGTTCTCGCGCCACACGGACCACACCGGGTACTCGGAGTGCACGCAGCGCAACGCGGGCTGCAGCCGGAGGCGCAGGCCCGCGAGATCCACGGGCTCGACCGCCACGAGCGCGTCGATACCGATCGCCGTTGCATCTGCGGCCACCAGCACCTCCTCGCAGCACCACTCGAGCCGCGCGAGATCGGCGAGCCAGGCGTACTCGGTCCCGGCAAGCCGGACCTCGATCCACCGCGGGAAGGCCGATCCGATCCAGTGGAGGTCGCCGCTGCGCGAGGGGTGCGCAGTGCGGAACTCGGCGGCCAGGCCGTCGAAGTAGCCCGGGCCAACCCGGCGCGCGAGCACGGGGAACGTGCGCTCGAGGGCACCCGCGAACATCGCCCAGCTGTTGTTGCGATAGACGGCGAGGCGTGCCGCCGGGGCGATGCCGTCGTCGCGCACGGCGCCGAGCAGCGCCGGGTCGATGGAATCCGCGCTGCCCTGCGCATCATGCAGGGCGGCGGCGAAGCACGCCTGCAGCCCGGCGAGTGAAGCCGCTTCAGGCCGCGCGCTCACGCACCCGCTCCAGGCAGCGATCGGCCAGCCGCGCTTCCGCGACGAGCACTTCGAGCGCCGGCACGTCCGTGTCCCACTCGATCAGGGTCGGTACCGGGCCGAAGCGCTGCAACGCGAGTTCGTAGAGGCGCCAGACGTCCTGGTGCACGGCGGAGCCGTGGTCGTCGATCAGCAACTCGCGCTCGCCAACCTGCTTGCGCAGGTGACCGGCGAGGTGAATCTCGCGCACTGCGTCGCTCGGCACGCCGGCGATGTAGCGCTCGGCGTCGAGGCCGAGGTTCACTGAATTCACATAGACGTTGTTGACGTCGAGCAGCAAGGCGCAGTCCGATTCCTGGACCAGCGCCGCGAGGAACTCCCACTCCGCGAGCTGCGAGGCTGCGAAGCCGAGGTAGCTGCTCAGGTTCTCGACGAGTATCTGGCGCCCAAGCGAATCCTGCACCTCGCGCACACGGCCGGCGAGGTGGTGCACGGCTTCCTCGGTCAGGGGCAGCGGCAGCAGGTCGTTGAAGTGCTCGCCGCCCGAGTGACCCCAGCAGGCGTGCTCGCTGACCAGGGCCGGTTCGAAGCGCTCGACCGCGCGCTTCACGCGGCGCAGGTGCTCACGGTCGATCGGATCGGCGGAGCCAAGACCGAGGCCGACGCCGTGCAGGCTGAGCGGGTAGAGCGCCCGCGCCCGCTCCAGGGCGCGGACCTGCGGCCCGCCGTCGTGGAAGTAGTTTTCGGTGTGGGCCTCGATCCAGCCCACCATGGGGCGCTCGCGCACTAGCAGCTCGTGATGCCGCGAGCGCAGACCGATCCCGGCCTGCGCCGGAACCGGTCCGCCGGGACCATGGCTGGAAACGCGCATGTCCCGCAGGTGGTCGTTACATCTTCTTGTCGGGCGCCGTCTTGCCGCCCATCTTCTCGCATTCGCCCTTCGGCACGTACTTCCACTCGGTCGGATCCATGTCCATCTTGGACTGACCCGCGCAGGAATGACCGTTGGCGGCGCAGTCGTTCTTGCCTGCCGCGGCAATGCCAAAGCACTTTTCCTTGTCGCCGTGCTTGTCCGCCGAAGCGGTTTGCATCGCACCCATCGTCAGCAGACTGCTCACCGCAGCGGCAATCGCCAGAGTCTTGATGTTCATCGATCTTCGCTCCATTGCGTGATTGAGGTTCTCTAATCGCCACCGCACCGACCTGATGTCGTTCTACGGTTGCAGGCGAGTAGACGGTGCGGAGTATTACCACGAATTGCGACATTCGCCACCGTCGCCCTGTGCAATGATCCCGCCACCCGGCCGGTCCCTGGCCATCACTGAGCGGAGGTCCCGATGGCGATGCCAAGCAACAACCGGCCGTGGTGGATCCCGGGGCTGCGCTGGTTCCGTGAGTCAGTTCTATCGCGGCCGTGGGCGGCGTTCCTGGTGTTCGGAATCGCCTTCTTCGCCTTCGGCGTCGGCACGTTGAACCTGTTCATGCTGCTGCACGCCAATGTCGTACTGATCACGGAGCACGGTTGGCAAGCGGCGATGGACGGCGGCCTGCAACAGCTCGCCGAGCTTCTGCTGATCGGTTACGCCAGCGTGGCGGCCTACCTCGTCGCGAGGCTGTGCGAAGACAGCCTCGTGCGACGGTTGGGCAACGCCGAGGACGCGGCAGGCTTCTAGGGGGCGTCGACACCCACGCATCCGAGTCCCGCCGCATTCGGTGGCCCGGCGACCCGTTGCGGGACGGCCGCAGCCGGCTGTGGCCTGCCGAGCCGCCGATAACCCAGAACCCGCCAAGCATCGATGATTTCTGTCTTGGCACGGGCCTTGCTTTAGTACTCAGCGACCGACTCCGTAATTCACCAGATTGAGGATGTGACAATGAAGACGACGACCCTGATCTCCACGGCCATGGCGAGCCTGATCGCGTTTGCCGCTCTCACCAGCACGGCGCAGGCCGCCGATATGGATAAGATGGCCGCGACCGAGAAGTGCTACGGCATTGCCAAAGCCGGCAAGAACGACTGCGCCGCCAACGGTCACTCCTGCACCGGCCAGGCCACCAAGGATGCGAACGGCAAGGAATGGATCAAGGTGCCGAAGGGCACCTGCGAGCGCATCGTCGGCGCCAGCACCTCGCCCAAGTAAGATTCGGCGGCCATGAGCCAGAGCATTACCTGCGGGCCGATTCCGGCGCGTGCCGGGATCGGCCTGCGGGCCGTGCACCATGATGCTCTCCTGGCCGAGCGGCCCGATGTCGGCTGGCTCGAGGCGCACAGTGAGAATTACTTTGCCGATGGCGGCGGCCAGATCGACTACCTCGTGAAGCTTGCGGAGCACTACCCGCTCAGCCTGCATGGCGTCGGCCTGTCGCTTGGCTCGATCGACGCGCTCGATAGTGAACACCTGCGTCGCATCCGCCGGTTGGTGAATCGCTTCGAGCCCGCGCTCGTCTCCGAACACGTGAGCTGGGGTTCGGTCGGCGGCGTGCACCTGAACGACCTCCTGCCGCTGCCATATACCGGGGAGGCGTTGCGCCACCTTGCGCGGCGTGTTGCCGACGTGCAGGACGCGCTCGGCCGTCAGATCCTGCTCGAGAATGTCTCGAGTTATCTTCAGTACACGGTGTCCGAACTGACGGAGTGGGATTTCCTGGTGGGACTCGTGCGCGAGTCCGGCTGCGCTCTCCTCCTCGACCTGAACAACATTTTCGTCAGTTCCCGCAATCACGACTTCGACCCGATCGAGTTCCTGGCAGCCATCCCCCGCACGGCGGTACACGAGATCCATCTCGCCGGACACACCGCCAACCGCCACGGCGACCAGGAAATCCTGATCGACACACATTCCACTCACGTCTGCGATGATGTCTGGGCGCTCTACGATGCGGCGTTGCGTCGCTTCGGCAGCGTGCCGACCCTGATCGAATGGGACACCGACATTCCGGCCCTCGGGGTGCTGGTCGACGAAGCGCGCAAGGCGGATTTGCGCCGAGAGGCAAGACATGGCCTCGCTGCTTGACCTGCAGACAGCGTTTGCGACCGCCGTACGCGGCGGCGATGCGGGGCTGCTCGCGAGCTACGTCGTGGCGGCGGGCATCTCGCCCGCGCGCCGTCTTGGCATCTACGCCAACAACGTCCGTGAGAACTTCCTGGCGGTGCTGGAAGCCACCTTCCCGGTGCTTGGACGGCTCGCCGGGCACGACTGGCTGCGACAGAGCGGCATCCGTTATCAGCGCGCCTGCCCGTCACGGGTCGGCAACATGCACTACGTCGGCGACCGCTATGCCGCCTTCCTCGCGGCCGAGCTGGCGGAAACACCCCATGTGTACTTTGCCGACGTCGCGCGACTCGAGTGGGCGTACCAGCTCGTCCTGGTGGCCGCGGAGCCTGGCGAGCTCGACTGTGCATCGCTTGCGGACGTGCCGCCCGCTGACTACGGCCGCCTCGTCTTCGACTTGAGCCCTGCCGCGCAGCTGGTGAGTTCTGTCTATCCGCTCTTCGCGATCTGGCAGGCGAACCGGCCGGAGGCAGCCCTCGACACGAACGCGACGATTCGGCTCGACGCCGGCCCGAGCCACGTGCTCATTTTGCGACGGAGCGACCACGTCGAGCTGCGCGAGGTCCCCGCAGGCGATTTTGCGCTGCTATCGGCCATCGCCCAGTCCCGGCGGATGGAGACCGCCGTGGAGGAGGCGCTTCGATTCGACCTTTCCTTCGACCTC
>JANNGT010000162.1:0-31330 GCA_031404015.1 Gammaproteobacteria bacterium
CTTTGGGCCGTATTGTTACGTCCTCGCTCCAAAGTCTCTTGCAGCACGCGTCGATTCCATATTTGAGCGTTTCCTACCGCGTAAAGACTGAGGCTAGCTTTTTAGCAAAGATAAGAGAGAAGCGCTACAAAGATCCAAAATCAGATTGCACCGACCTACTTGGAATTCGACTAATCACCTATCTGGAAGACGACGTCAATCGAGCCGCCACTATTCTCAAGAATAGTTTCTCCGTCGATTCTTCCAAGAGCGTCGACAAACGAACCCCAATTGAGGTTGATCGCGTTGGCTATCGTTCACTCCATTTTGTGGCGACTTTGGGCGCACAGCGAAGCGCGCTTCCTGAGTATTCGCGATTTGAAAAAAATGTCTTCGAGATTCAAATCCGCACCGTTCTCCAACATGCATGGGCTGAGATTGAGCACACCAGAAATTATAAGTTTTCGAGTTCCCTTCCCCGCGAACTCGAAAGACGTTTATATGTTGTCGCTGGCGTATTAGAACTTGCAGACCGCGAGTTCAATGGGCTCGCGCAGGATATAACCGCTTACTCCAACTCTGTTGCCGCAAAAGCCAAAACCGGTGACCTAAACATCGAACTAAATTCGCCCTCGCTTCGAGTATTTATGGATTCACTTCGGAGTAAGTTTAAAAAACTCAAACTAGAACAACCTGAGCGGCGGAGCTCTGGCTTCCAGGCCTTCCGGGCCTTCCGGACCTTCCGGGCCTTCCTGCCCTTCCTGCCCTTCCTGCCCTTCCTGCCCTTCCTGCCCTTCCTCAAGCATTTCTTTTACCTTGAGATTTCGGTATAGTTCGCGGCTCTTTTTTGGCCGGACACAGCCCCTGTGGCCAGCCGCGAAACCTGAGGCTCCGACAGATTATGGTGACGATCCGATTGCAGCGCCGCGGCGGTAAGAAGGAACCCTTCTATCACGTGGTCGTGACCGACAGCCGCCGCGCCGGCGGTGGCTCCCTCGAGCAGGTGGGTTTCTTCAACCCGGTCGCCCGCGGCAACAGTGAAGAGCTGCGTCTCGACCTGTCGCGCGTCGACTACTGGATCGGCGTGGGCGCGCAGCCCTCCGATCGCGTCAAGCAGCTGATCAAGGGCCATCGCAAGTCCCAGGTCGCGACCGCGGCCTGAGCCGTGGTCACGCGCTGGCCGTCATGACGACGCGCTCCGGGCCTGACAGCCCACGCGTCGTGGTGCTGGGCAGGGTCGGCGCGCCCCATGGCGTGCAGGGCTGGCTCAAGGTCACGTCCTACACCGAGCCGCCGGCCGGCATCGCAGATTACGCCCGCTGGACGCTCGTTCAGGGAGGCGTGTCGCGGCAGGTAAAGGTGCTGGGGTCGAAACGGGCGGGGCAGGGTCTCGCAGTGCACATCGAAGGCGTCGACACGATGGACGCCGCCCGGCTGCTGACGGGCGCTGAAGTCCAGGTGGATCGTTCCGAGTTGCCCGTGCCGGGCCCGAAGGAACACTACCTGCACGACCTGCTGGGTCTCGACGCGGTCAATCGCGAAGGCATCCCGCTGGGCAGGGTGGAAGATTTTCTCGAGATGCCTGCGCACCCGCTGCTGGTGTTGCGCGATGGCAAGGTGGAACGGTTGGTGCCTCTGGTCCGCGAGCGACTCATCGCGGTGGATCAGGGTGCACGGCAGGTGACACTGGACTGGCACCAGGACGACTGAGCGGCGTAGTTGGGCGGCGGGCTGGGAACGGAGACACGGTCGATGCGCATCGTCGTCGTGACGCTGTTTCCCGAGTTCATCGAGCACGCGCTAGGGTTTGGCGTGCTCGGCAGGGCTCTCGAACGCGGCGTGCTCTCGGTCGCAACGGTCAATCCGCGGCAATTTGCCACGGACGTGCACAAGACGGTGGACGATCGCCCATACGGCGGCGGCCCCGGGATGGTGTTGAAGGCTGAGCCGTTGCGGCTCGCCATGGCGGCGGCGGCTCTAACTGTGCCGCAGGCCCGCCGGGTGTATCTCGCGGCCGACGGCGCTCCGCTCACGCAGCGGAAGGTGGCCGACTTCGCGGGGATGGCAGAGTTGGTCCTCGTGGCCGGGCGCTACGAGGGCGTGGACGAGCGCTTCGTCGAGCAGTGCATCGACGAATCGGTCTCGGTGGGCGACGTGGTACTGAGCGGCGGCGAACTTCCCGCGCTCACGGTCATCGATGCAGTGGCGCGGTTGTTGCCGGGTACGCTGGGCGACGCGGAGTCGGCGGTGCAGGAGTCCTTCACGGACGGCTTGCTCGACTGGCCCCACTACACGAGGCCCGAGGTGTGGGAAGGCAGCGCGGTGCCGCCCGTGCTGATCGGCGGCAACCATGCCGCGATCGCGCGGTGGCGGGTCAAGCAGGCGCTGGGCCGCACCTGGCGGCGCAGGCCGGACTTGCTGGAGCGCAGAATTTTGAGTGTCGAGGAGCGCAAGCTCCTCGAGGAATACCAGGCGGAGCAGGATGCGACGCGACGAGAGCAGGGATAGAACCGAGACTTAAGGTGAAGAAATGAGCAACATCATTGCCGCGCTCAACGCCGAGCGCATGACTCGCGAGATTCCGGACTTCGGTCCCGGCGACACCGTCGTCGTCGAGGTGAAGGTCAAGGAAGGCGACCGCGAGCGCGTGCAGGCGTACGAAGGCGTCGTCATCGCGAAGAGCAACCGCGGCATCAACTCGTCGTTCACCGTGCGCAAGATCTCGCACGGTGAAGGCGTCGAGCGCGTGTTCCAGAGCTACAGCCCGGCCCTCGGCGCCATCACGGTCAAGCGCCGTGGCAACGTCCGTCGCGCCAAGCTGTACTACCTCCGCGAGCGCACGGGCAAGTCTGCCCGTATCGAAGAGAAGGTCTAAGCCGGCAGGGGCGCGCGATACATGCGTGCCATCCGCAAGCTGCTGCACTGGATCTGGGTAGGCTTCGACGGCCTGCGCAAGATCCTGCACTTGCTGCTGCTGCTGCTGATCTTCGGCGCGATCGGCTCGCTGTTCTCGCGGCCGATCCCGCTCGTCCCGGACCGTGCGGCGCTCGTCATCGCGCCGCAAGGTCCGCTCGTCGAGCAGTTCTCGGGCGATCCGTTCGAGCGCGCAATTGAGGACATCCTGCGCCAGGGTCCGACAGAAGCGCGGTTGCGTGATGTCGTCGAGGCGATCGACGCGGCGGGCAAGGACTCTCGCATCAGTTCACTGTACCTTGACCTGGGCGGCCTCGCCGGCGGCGGCACGGCCAAGCTGCAGGAAGTCGCCGCGGCCATCGACCGGTTCCGCAAGTCCGGCAAGCCTGTGATCGCTTTCGGCGAATATTTCGACCAGCCGCAGTACTACCTCGCGGCTCATGCCGACGAGATCTACCTCGATCCGCAGGGCATTACGTACATCGATGGCTTCGCCAACTACGGCATGTTCGTGAAGGACGCGCTCGACAAGCTTGCGGTCGACTGGAACGTGTTCCGCGTCGGCCAGTACAAGTCGGCCGTCGAAACCTTCACGCGCAACGACATGTCTCCGGCAGAAAGAGAGGAGAGCCTGGCGTGGCTCAATTCAATCTGGACCACGTGGAAGGGCGATGTCGCGAAGGCGCGCGGCATCAAGCCGGATGCGCTGCAGGCATACGCCGACAACGCGGCCGAGTCGCTGCGCAAGGTCGATGGCGATCTCGCCAAGCTCGCGCTCGACGCGGGACTCGTCACTCACCTGGAGGGTCGTTTCCGCGTCGAAGAGCGCCTGGCGGAGATCACGGGCGAAGACGAGGACGCGCATTCCTATCAGGGCATCGACTACGCGGCTTACCTCGCGAACGTGCATTCGTCGAGGGCGCTGTCGAGCAAGCCGGTCGACAAAGTGGCGGTGATCGTGGCGTCGGGCGAGATCGTGCCCGGCGAGCAGCAGCCTGGCACCATCGGCTCCGACACGCTCGCCGGCCAATTACGTGACGCGCGTTTCGACGACGACGTGAAGGCCGTCGTGCTGCGCATCGACAGCCCGGGCGGCAGCACGTTCGCCAGCGAAGTCATCCGTCGTGAGGTCAACGAACTCAAGGCGGCGGGCAAGCCTGTGGTCGCGTCGATGAGCACGCTGGCCGCTTCCGGCGGTTATTACATTGCGATGGACGCCGATCGCATCGTTGCAAGCCCTGCCACGCTGACGGGCTCGATCGGCATCTTTGCCATGTTCCCCACCTTCCAGCGTTCGCTCGAGCGCGTGGGCGTGCATTTCGACGGCGTCGGCACCACCGCGTTGTCGGGTGAGTTCAGCCCGGTGCGTCCGATGGGCGACGCCACCAAGGCCATCCTGCAGCTATCGATCGAACACGAGTACCGCCGTTTCATCGGCATGGTGGCCAAGGCGCGCAAGCAGGACGTCACCACGATCGACGGCATCGCGCAGGGGCGTGTCTGGTCGGGCGCAGACGCGAAGCGGCTCGGTCTCGTCGACCAGCTCGGCGACTCGCGCGACGCGATCGACCTCGCGGCGAAGCTCGCCAACCTCGGCAAGGATTTCGACGTCGAGCACTTCGACGCCGAGATCGGGTTCAGCGAAGCGCTGGGGCTGCGCGTGCAGGGTGCAGCCGCGCGCATCGTCGCGCCACTCCTGCCAAAGTCGATGTTGCCCGACCTGCTGCCACGCAGCGTGCAGCCGGTGATCGCCGAAATGAACCGCATTGCGCGGCTCAGCGACCCGCGCCACACCTACATGTACTGCCTCGCCTGCACGCTCGACTGATCGATGGACCCGGTGCTGTTGCTGAAGGCGGCCATCCTCGGGGTCGTCGAAGGTCTCACCGAGTTCCTGCCCATCTCGAGCACCGGGCATTTGATCCTTGCGGCCACGCTGCTCGACTTCCACGACGACCGCGGCAAGCTGTTCGAGATCGTCATCCAGTCAGGCGCGATCCTTGCCGTGATGTGGGAATTTCGCGCGAAGCTCGGCTCGGCATTCGCCAACGCCGCGACCGATGCGAAGGCGCGGCGGTTCCTCGTCAATGTCGGCATCGCCTTCCTGCCGCTCGCGATCCTGGGGCTGCTGTTCGGCAAGGCCCTGAAAGCCGGTCTCTTCAACGCGCCGACCGTGGCGTCCGCCTTCATCCTTGGCGGATTCGTCATCCTGTGGGCCGAACGCCGCAGCCACCAGGTCCGGGTGCATTCGGTGGACGACATGACGGCGCTCGATGCGCTGAAGGTCGGGATTGCGCAGGCGTTCGCGCTGATTCCGGGCACGAGCCGCTCGGGCGCGACGATCATCGGCGGCATGCTGTTCGGGCTGTCACGCAAGGTGGCGACGGAATTCACCTTCTATCTGGCCATTCCCACGCTGGGCATTGCGTCGCTGTACTCGTTGTACAAGGAGCGCGACCTGCTGTCGCTCGACGACCTTGGCATCTGGGTCGTCGGCATGGTGTCAGCGTTCATTTCCGCGTTCGCCTGCGTGCGGTGGCTGATTCGTTACGTGGCCACGCACACGTTCGTGCCGTTCGCGTGGTACCGCATCGCCTTCGGCATCGTGGTGCTGGTCACGGCGTGGACCGGCCTGATCGACTGGAACGCCTGAGGGCTCTGCTCAGGTTCCCTCTCCCGCGCAGCGGGAGAGGGCTAGGGTGAGGGCGCCGTCTCCCCCACGAACCCTTTCCACGTCTGCATGTAACCCACGAACGCCGGGCCGAGGCCTTCGGCCCGCAGGTGCTCGACGCTGACGGGCAACTCCACTGCAGCGAAATCCGGGTCCGTGCGCACGCGCTCCGGGAAATCATGATGCAGGATGGCCGCACGGCCGATCGTGACGAAGTCCGCGCCGTGCTGCAGGCAGCGGCGGGCGGTGGCCCCGTCCATGATCTTCCCGGCCACCCCGACCTTCACGTTGCGCCGATCGAGGCTCGTGAACCAGTCGATGAGCGGCTGCGAGTGGAACGCCGCTTCATTCGGTTGCTTGAAGACGTCCCATAAAGACAGGTCGACGTAATCGAGGCGCCCGTCATGCAGCAGCTGCTGCACCACATCGCGCATTTCGCCGAGCAACAAGCCGAACCGCTCGGGTGACACTCGGATGCCCAGCGTGAAATCGGGCCGGCATTGCGCGCGGATGCCCGTGATGATCTCGAACACCAGCCGGCAGCGGTTATCGAGCGAGCCGCCGTAGCGGTCGTCACGCCGGTTGTACTGCGGGCTCATGAACTGGCAAAGGATGTAGCCGTGGGCGCCATGCAATTCGACCCCGTCGAAACCCGCACGCTCGGCGCGCACGGCAGCCGCGACGAAATCATCCCGCAGCGCTTCGACCTCGAGGAGCGAAAGCGCCCGCGCTCCGGTCTCGGCGTCGTCGGAGGGACAGACAGGCTGTGCACCGATGAGCTCCTTCGGCGAGCGCATGCCTGCGTGGTGCAGCTGCACGTGAGCGACGCTGCCCGCCGCCTTGAGGCCAGCGGCAAGCCGCGTCAGGCCCGGCAGGTGCGCGTCGGACCAGCAGCCGAGCTGGCCGGGAAACCCCTGTCCCATCGCCTGCACATGCGATGCGCACGTCATTGCCAGGGCGAATCCGCCCTGGGCGCGCATCGTCAGCCATTTGTACTCGTCGTCCGAGAGCGTACCGTCGACATGGCTCTGCAGGTTGGTCAGCGGGGAGAGCATGCAGCGGTTCTTCATGCCGGGGCCGCGCTGGAACGACAGGGGTTCGAAGAGTGTCGTCATGTATCCTGCGGCCAGTGGCGCCGAGCCACGTTCACCAAGGGTTGCAACGATGTTGCCTCAATTCGTGTCGTCACGCTCGACCCTGGGTGGGCTCGCCCTGGCGCTGTGGTTGGCGGCGGCGCCGGGGGTACGTGCGCAATCCCAGGTGTACACCGTCGACATCCGGCCGACGCTGAACGACCTCGACATCAAGATCGAGCACGTGGCTGATTCGCGCATGCTGGTCGTGAACCTGACCAACAACTCCCCGACACGGGTGCGCTGCAACCTGCAGTTCGACGCTTCACCGCAGAGTCCGCACAGGGCCACGCGAAACATCGATCCGGGCCAGAGGTCGTCGAGCGTGCTGCGCGCGCAGCGGCGCTGGTTTGCGGTCAGGGTGGACGTGACGTGCGCACCGGCGCCAAGGTGAGCTACTCATCACTCATCACCAAAGGCTCAGTTGACGTTCGGGCTAAGCCGCCCAATCCAGGATCACTTTGCCCGACTGGCCGCTGCGCATGATTTCGAAGCCGTCGCGGAACTCCGCAATCGGCAGCCGATGCGTGATGACCGGCGAGATGTCGAGGCCGCTCTGCAGCATCGCCGACATCTTGTACCAGGTTTCGAACATCTCGCGGCCGTACACGCCCTTGATCACGAGCCCCTTGAAAATGACCTGGTTCCAGTCGATCGAGGTGTCTTCGGGCGGGATGCCGAGCAACGCCACGCTGCCGCCGTGATGCATCGTGCGCAGCAGGTCGCGGAATGCCGTGGGATTGCCCGACATTTCGAGCCCGACATCGAAGCCTTCGACCATGCCAAGGTCCTTCATCGTCGGGTCGAGCGAGTCGCGACTTACGTTTCCCGCGCGTGTCGCGCCCATCTTGCGCGCCAGGTCGAGCCGGTAGTCGTTCACGTCGGTGATGACGATGTGGCGCGCGCCAACGTGACGCGCGATGGCCACGGCCATGATGCCGATCGGCCCGGCCCCGGTGATCAGCACGTCTTCGCCGACGAGATTGAATGAAAGCGCCGTGTGCGTCGCGTTGCCGAACGGGTCGAGGATGGACGCGACGTCGTCGGTGATCGCCGTGCTGAGCTTGAACGCGTTAAAGGCCGGAATGACCAGGTATTCGGCAAAGCAGCCCTGGCGATTGACGCCCACGCCCACCGTGTTGCGGCACAGGTGTCGACGGCCCGCACGGCAGTTGCGGCAGTGACCGCAAGTGATGTGACCTTCACCCGAAACACGGTCGCCGATCGCGAAACCGTGGACCTCGCTGCCCATCTCGACGATTTCGCCGACGTACTCGTGGCCGACTGCCATCGGCACGGGAATCGTCTTCTGCGCCCACTGGTCCCAGAGGTAGATGTGCATGTCCGTGCCGCAGATCGCGGTCTTCGCGACCTTGATCAGCACGTCGTTGGGGCCCACCGTCGGCTCCGGAATGTCTTCCATCCAGATGCCGGGTTCTGCCTTCGCCTTGACCAGTGCCTTCATGCTGCGATGCTCCAGCGGCGCAAGTCGCGCCTCGATCGATTGAATCGTGCGCAGGGCGTCAGTGGATGACGCCGAGTTCCTGGCCCACCGCGATGAACTCGCGGATGGCCCGCTCCAGTTGCTCGATGGTGTGTCCGGCGCTCATCTGGGTGCGGATGCGCGCTTTCCCCATCGGCACCACGGGGTACGAGAAGCCGATGACGTAGACGCCGCGCGCCAGCAGCTTTTCGGCGAACTGCGCGGCGAGGGCCGCATCGCCGAGCATGACAGGCGCGATCGGGTGCTCGCCCGGCACGATCGTGAAGCCCGCTGCGTGCATGCGCGTGCGGAAGTGCGCGGTGTTGCGGCGCAGGTTGGCGCGCAGTTCGTCGCCGGCCTCGACCAGGTCCAGCACGCGCAGAGTCGACGCCGCGATCACCGGTGGAATGCTGTTCGAAAAGAGGTAGGGGCGCGAGCGCTGCCGCAGCCACGCCACGATTTCCTTGCGTGCAGCCGTGTAGCCGCCCGCTGCACCGCCGAGCGCCTTGCCGAGCGTGCCAGTGAGGATGTCGATGCGGCCCATCACGTTGCGGAATTCGGGCGTGCCTTTGCCCCCTTTGCCAATGAAGCCGGTCGCGTGCGAGTCGTCCACCATGACGAGCGCCCCGTAGCGGTCGGCCAGGTCGCAGATGTGCTTGAGTCGCGCGATGACGCCATCCATCGAGAACACGCCGTCGGTTACGATCAGCTTGACGCGCGAGCCCGACGCTTCCTTGAGCCGCGTCTCGAGTTCGTCCATGTCGTCATTGGCGTAGCGCAGTCGCTGCGCCTTGCAAAGACGGATGCCGTCGATGATGCTCGCGTGGTTGAGCGCATCGCTGATGACCGCGTCCTGCTCGTCGAGCAGCGTCTCGAACAGGCCGCCGTTGGCGTCCCAGCACGACGAATAGAGAATGGTGTCGTCCATACCGAGAAACGCGCTGAGTCGCGCTTCAAGTTCCTTGTGCACGTCCTGCGTGCCGCAGATGAAGCGCACCGAGGCCATCCCGTAACCGTGGGCGTCGATCGCCGCGTGCGCAGCCGCGAGGACAGCAGGGTGGTTGGCCAGCGCGAGGTAGTTGTTCGCGCACAGGTTGATCAGTTCGCGGCCATCGGCCAGCTTGACCATGGGCTGCTGTGGCGAGCTCAGCACGCGTTCGGGCTTGAAGAGCCCGGCGCCCCTCAGGTCTTCGGTCTGTGCGGCCAGCCGGTCGAGAAAACCACGATCCATGGAACGAGTGCCTGCGACTGCGGAATCGGGATTATAGGGGCCTTATAATCGGGGCGTGGCCCCTCGCAAACACGAGCCGTCGCGCCGCCATGGTGCGGACGATGACGACGACGCCGGCCCCGGCGGTGGGGGCGGCTCGTTGCGCGTCGACAAATGGCTGTGGTGTGCGCGTTTCTTCAAGACTCGCGCCATCGCGCAGGAAGCCGTCGACGGCGGCCATGTGCAGCTCAACGGCGATCGCATGAAGGCATCACGGCAGGTCAAGCCGGGCGATTGCCTGCAGATTACCCGCGATCGGGAACGGTTCGTGGTCGATGTCGTTGCGATCCCAGCTCGGCGTGGGCCCGCAGCCGAAGCCCGGACGTGTTACCTCGAGACCCCGGAAAGCGAGGCTGCCCGGGCCGCGGTGCGCGAATTCAACCGCCTGTCTGGACCTGTGTCCACGGGTCGCCCCGACAAGCGGGAAAGACGCGACCTGATGCGCGTCGTGAAGGGTCGGGGAGGCGTGTCGGACGACGACGACCTCGATTAGCGAACCTTTCCGTACGAGGTTCGTGACAGCGCTCACATCTGCTGCAACATCGGACCGGTAACGTGGCGGCTGTTCAGGAGGAGCAGTGCCATGTCCCAGATCAATCGCATGCCGGGGCCGAACGCCGCCGCGAGAGTCGGCGACGACTGGGAGACGCTCGCGCTGAGTCGCGTGTCTGTCCGATTCGAAGACCTGCCGCCGCTGCCTGCCGAAGCCGAGGATTTCGGCTGGGAAGAAGGGGTGCTGGAAAGACTGCGGAACCGGCTCAACTCCCTCGAATAACAAAAACGCGCCGATGCAGTAAGCTGCCGCAACACCGTCCGAAGCGAGACGGTCCGGGGGTAGCTGCGGATGTCCGTGTCCTTGCTGGGGTCGCGCTCGACGCGGCTTTTTATCCTGTTGACGGCCTTTTTCGTCGGTAACGCAGTCGTCGCCGAGTTCGTCGGCGTCAAGATCTTCGCGCTCGAAACGACGCTCGGTCTGCCACCGTTCGGCTGGAACCTGTTCGGCCAGACGGGATCGCTGAGCTTCACTGCCGGTGTGCTGATCTGGCCGATCGTCTTCATCCTGACGGACGTCATCAACGAATACTTCGGCCGGCGTGGCGTGCGACTGATCTCGTATGCAGCGGTCGGCATGATCTCGTACGCATTCCTGTTCGCGTATGCGTCCATCGGCCTCGCGCCGGCCGCCTTCTGGGTGACGGTCAACGCCGAGCAGGGCGTGCCCGACATGCAGGCAGCCTATGCGAGCGTGTTCGGCCAGGGCCTGTGGACCATCGGTGGCTCGATCGCGGCGTTTTTTCGTCGGCCAGCTCATCGACGTGAGCATCTTTCATCGCATCCGCCGGCTGACGGGCGAGCGCTGGATCTGGCTGCGTGCGACGGCCTCGACGGCGGTCTCGCAGCTGCTCGACAGCTTCATCGTGCTCTACATCGCTTTCGTGCTCGGGCCGCAGCAGTGGCCGATCTCGCTGTTCCTGGCGGTGGGCACCGTGAACTACCTGTACAAGATGATCGCAGCCGTGGCCTTGAGCCCGCTGCTGTACGTGTCGCGGCGGTGGATCGAAAACTACCTCGGTGCTGACGAGGCGGCACGGTTGAAGGCGGAGGCGGCAGCGTAGTCCCGGCGGGTCTCATGCCCGTGGTGGTGCACAGCTGCTCGCGTTGAGTCGGTAGCGGTCGTCCTTCTCACCTCGGGATCGGTGGGGCTCAACGCTCAGCACGTGACCGCGTCACTGCAGCCCGGTCACGGTGACGTTGCTTGCGCCGTGCGACCTCTCCCACTGGCGCGGGAGAGGTGTCACTTGACGAGCTGGTTCAGCTCGAAGATCGGCAGCAGCATCGCCAGCACGATGACCAGCACCAAGCCGCCCATCACCAGGATCATGAGCGGCCCGAGCAGGCCCACCAGCGCCTGTAGCAGCGTGTCCAGCTCGCGTTCCTGGTGATGCGCTGCACGCTCGAGCATCGTGTCCAGCTCGCCGCTCGATTCGCCGCTCGAGATCAGGTGGATCATCATCGGCGGAAACAGCCTGCTCTGGCCCAGTGACTTGCCGATCGGCGCGCCCTCGCGCACGCGGATCGCGGCGTCGGACACCGCCATTTTCATCGGCAGGTTGGTCACGACTTCGCCGGAGATGCGCAGCGCTTCGAGCACAGGCACCGTGCTGGCGGTGAGCGTGCTGAGCGTGCGTGCAAAGCGCGCCGTGTTCGAGCCGCGCACGATCTTGCCGATCAGCGGCAACCGCAGCAGGAAGTCGTGCCAGCGTCGCCGGTTCGATTCGACGCGGAGCCAGCGATTGAACAGCCAGAAAGCCAGGCCCAGGCCGATCGCGATGTACACGCCGTAGGCCCGCATGAAGTCGCTGCCCGCGATGAGGGCGCGCGTGAGCAGTGGCAGTTCGGCTTCGCTGTTGCGGAACACCTCGACAACCTTCGGCACGATTGATACGAGCAGGAACACCACGATCGCGACGCACACCACGAACAACATCACGGGGTAGAGCATCGCGCCGAGCGTGCGGCTGCGCAGCTCCTCGCGGTTTTCGGTGTAGTCGGCCAGGCGCTCGAGCACGGCATCCAGGTGCCCCGACTGCTCGCTGGCCGCGACGGTGGCCCGGTAGAGCTCCGGAAAGCTGTTGGGAAACTCGGCGAGGCTGTCGGCCTGCGTGTGGCCTTCCATGACCTTGGAGCGCACGCCCAGCATGACGTTACGGATCTTCGGCTTGTCGGTCTGCTGCGAGACCGCAAGCAGCGACTCCTCGAGCGGCATCGACGATTTGACGAGCGTCGCGAGCTGCCGCGTGACGAGCGACAGGTCCGACGCGCTCATGCCGCGCTGGACCTGGAAAGAGAACTTGCGTCCCGCCACACCGTCGGCCGCCGCCTGCCGCTGGTCGCCGAGCACCTCGGTGACGGAGACGGGCAGCAGCGCCTGGTCACGCAGCAATTGCCGCACGTGGCGCGCGGTGTCGCCTTCGAGAACGCCCTTGCGTTCCCGGCCATCCGTGTCGACCGCAACGTAGAGGAAAGCCGCCATGGGTCGCCTCAGTCTTCGCGCGTGACCTTGAGGACTTCCTCAATGGTCGTGACGCCCGCAAGCACCTTGGCGCGACCGTCGTCACGGATGCCTGGCGTGCGCATGCGCGCGTAACGCTCGAGGTCGAGTTCGGAGACGCCGTCGTGGATCATCGTGCGCATGTGTTCGTCGATGATCACGAGTTCGTAGATGCCCGTGCGGCCCCGATAGCCGCCGCTGGGGTCGCGAGGATTCGGGCGATACAGTGTGGGCGAGGCCGTGTCGTCCGGGAGATTGAGCAGGCGACGTTCGTATTCGCCAGCCGGATACGCTTCGCGCGTCGCGGGGTTCAGCACGCGCACGAGGCGCTGGGCCAGCACGCCCACCACCGAGGAGGCGAGCAGGAAGGGTTCGATGCCCATGTCGCGCAGTCGCGTCACCGCACCCACTGCCGTGTTCGTGTGCAGTGTCGACAGCACAAGGTGGCCGGTCAGCGACGACTGCACCGCGATCTGCGCGGTTTCGAGGTCGCGGATTTCGCCGACCATCACGACGTCGGGATCCTGGCGCAGGATGGCGCGCAGCCCGCGTGCAAACGTCATCTCGACGCGCGTGTTGACCTGCGTCTGGCCGATGCCGTCGATGTAGTACTCGATCGGGTCCTCGACCGTCATGATGTTGCGCGTGCGATCGTTGATGCGATCGAGCGCGGCATACAGCGTGGTGGTCTTGCCCGAACCAGTGGGGCCGGTCACCAACAGGATGCCGTTCGGCTTGTGGATCAGGTCGTCGATGTGGCCCTGCGTGACGCTGTCCATGCCGAGCGAGTTCAGGTCGAGCCGGCCCGCCTGCTTGTCGAGCAGTCGCAGCACGACACGCTCGCCGTGACCGGCGGGGATCGTCGACACGCGCACGTCCACCGCACGGCCCGCGATGCGCAGCGAGATGCGGCCGTCCTGTGGCAGTCGCTTCTCGGCGATGTCGAGGCGCGACATGACCTTGATGCGCGAGACGATCAAAGGCGCCACCGCGCGCTTGGTTTGCAGCACTTCCCGCAGCATGCCGTCGACGCGGAAGCGGATCACGAGGCGGTTCTCGAACGGCTCGACGTGGATGTCTGACGCGTTCTCCTTCACGGCCTGCGTGAGCAACGCGTTGATCAGGCGGATGACGGGCGCCTCGTCCTCGCTCTCCAGCAGGTCGGACTGCTCGGGGATGTCCTGTGCCAGGTTCGCGAGGTCGGTCTCCTCGTCGAGGCCGCCCATCGCGTCCATCGTCGTGCCGGAGCCGGCTTCGTACGCTTCGCGCAGCAGCAGGTCGAAGCGCTCGGCATTGACGCGTTCGAGCTTCAGCGGCCGGCGCAGGTGACGCCGCACCTCGGCCAGCGCCAGCGGCGAGGCGCCGTCGCGCACGACAACGTCAGCGCTCGTCTCACCGATCTCGCGCACCAGCACGCCGTGCCGCTTCGCGAATGCGAACGGCAGTGGCCGCACCGGGTCGGAGACCCGTCCCGCGGCGGCCAGGATCGCTTCGTCGGTGGCGGTGGTGCTCAAGGAGTCGTTCCCGAAGGTGGCGGCTGGGTCGATTCGGGGGCGGGCGGCGGAGCGGCGGGGGCCTGCTCCCCAAACGGCGTCGTGGGGCCCGCCTGCGTGGCCGGCGCTGTCATGCCAGTCGCGTCGTCGCTGATCGAACGGCCCGAGCCCGAACTCGAGCCCTGCATGCGCTCTGCCGGAGTCTCGCCCACGGGCGATGCGGCGCGCGCGGGATTCAGCAGTTCCGGCGGGACCAGCTGCTCGAGCGGCGGCAGCGTCGGCTGGCGCTCGTTCGGCATCAGCGGCACGCGACCGTTGTTGCGCTCCGTCTGTTCCTTGCGGATGTAATTGTACTTGGCGTTGCTCTCGATGGCCGCGTCGACACCGTCACGCAGGATGCGGGGGCGGATGAAGATCATCAGGTTGGTCTTGACCTTGTCGACGCTGCGTGTCTTGAACAGTTCACCAAGGATGGGAATTGAACCCAGGAACGGCACCTGCGATTTGCTCTCACGGACCTCGTCCGAGATGAGCCCGCCGAGCACGATGATGCCGCCGTCCTCGACCATGACGTTGGTGGTGAGCGTGCGCTTGTTGGTGATCAGGTCGTTCGTGCTGACCTGCTGCGAACTGGCCGCGATGCTCGAGGATTCCTGCGAGATCTTGAGCAGGACCGAGCTGCCATCGTTGATCTGCGGCGTGATCTTGAGGATGTTGCCAACTTCTTCGCGCTGGATGGTCTGGAATGGGTTCACCTGGCCGCCCTGTCCGGGGATCCCCTGGTTCGTGTACTGCCCGGTGACGAACGGCACTTCCTGCGCGACCTTGATCTCGGCTTCTTCGTTGTCCAGCGTGACGATCGACGGTGTGGCGATGATGTTGGTGTTGCCGATGCCGCCAACAGCGCGAATCACCGCGGCCCAGCTCGTGCCGTTGTTGATGATCTGGCCGAGACCCATCGTCAGGCCGCTCGGCAGGCCCGCGATCGCCTCCGGATTCAGCACGCCCTGGATGATCTGGCCGATGCCGGTGCCATCCACGGGCTGGATGAAGCCGCCCGCCGGCAGGGAATTGCCGTTGGAATCTGTATCGGCGATCAACCAGTTCACGCCCAGGTCCATGGCTTTGTCTGCGGACATTTCGACGAGGATCGCTTCGACCAGCACCTGCGCGCGGCGAATGTCGAGGCGGTCGACGATGGCCATGACCGAACGCATGACCTTTGGCGGTGCTGAGACGACCAGGGCGTTGGTCTGTGGTTCCGCCCAGATGGTCACGCTCTTGTCGCCGCCAGCACCCGCAAGCGATGGGGCCGCCGCGGCACCGCCGGCCGCGCCGCCGCCCGCCGGCATCGCAGATGCCGTGATGCCCTGGATCTGCTCGCGCAGCTTGGCGGCGATCTTTTCGGCGTCCGCGTAGTTGAGGTAGCGCACCTGGGTATCGCCGCCCGTCGCGAGCGGCGTGTCGAGATGCGCCACCAACGTCTTGAGCCGCAGCCGCTGCGAGTTCTCGCCGCTGATCAGCACGCTGTTGGTGCGCTCGTCGGCGATGACTTTTACCGCCGGCATGCCGGCGCCTTCGGCCGCGCCTGCCCCCGTGTACAGGCTGTTGATGATGCGCACGACTTCGGCCGCGCTTGCATGTTGCAGCTGCACGACGTCGACCGCTTCGTCGCCCTGCTGGTCGATGCGCTGGATGATGCGCATCAAGCGGTTCACGTTCGATGCGCGGTCGGAGATGATCAGCATGTTCGAAGCCGGGTAGGCAGCCAGGTGGCCGTACTGCGGGATAAGTGGCCGCAGGATCGGCACCAGCTGCGCGGCGCTCACGTTCTTGACGGCAATGACCTGGGTGACGATCTCGTCAGAGCTCTTGCTGACGCTGCCAGGCAGGTCGTTGGCCGGAACCTGGCGCGCGTTGGCGTCGGGGATGATCTTGATCGTGTCGCCCGAGGGCACCGCGACGAAACCATGCACCTGCAGGATGGAGAGGAATGCTTCGTAGAATGCGGCAGGTGACATTGGCGTGGACGAGAGCATCGTCACCTGCGCCTTGACTCGCGGGTCGACGATGAAGTTCTTGCCCGTCACCGCGCTGACCGCCTCGATGATCTGCGAGAGATCGGCGTCCTTGTAGTTGGGGGTGATCGAGCCCTGCGCGTAGGCTGGCGTCGTGATCGACCCCAGCGCCAGCGCCATTGCCAGGCCCGTCGTCGCGGCCAGCCGCGTGGTTAGTCCGATCAGGTTGAGCTTCATCGTCACTCCGCGGAATCTTGCATTTCTGTGACCGACACCGGCGGGATCGCCTCCACTGCGGCGGCGTCCTGCGCGATCTGGGCATTATTGATGTTGACTTGCACGGTGGTGCCGTTGCGTTCGATCGTGACCGTTGCCATGGGCGCGCTGTTGAGGGTTTGCAGGATGTCCATTCCCCGACTGGGATCGTCGAGCGGCGTGCCGTTGATCGCCGTAACGAGGTCGCCAGGCAGCAAACCTAAGCGATTGAACACGGCCCGGCTGCGACCCGGATAGACGCGGTAACCGCGCTGCTGGCCATTTGCAAACACGGGCTGCGGCCGCATGATGTCCGTGATGGCGGACGGGTTGGTCGCTGCCAGCTGCCGCAACCGGTCGCCCAGCATGGGGTCCGCCGGGTTGGCGCCCGCGGGTGCCGACGCTGACACACCACCACCCTGGAATTTCCTTGGCAACAGCAACGCCTCCAACTTTCCGCCCCGATCGAGAATCGCCCGGTCGGGATAGACCGAATGAAGCTTGGTGCCACCCGTGATCGTCTTGCCGACGCCGTACACCTTCGCCGCAGCCGGGTTCTCGCCGATGATGGCGTATCCCAGGGCGGGATCGGTATTGGCGATGGTTCCTACCAGCACCAGCGGCATCTGGGAGGCCGCGACGGCGTTCGGGTCCGCATTAGAGGGGGCGCTGGCCTGGCCGAACAGGTGCGCGTTGGCGATCGCGGCCACGTCGACAGCGCGTGCGGGCGGAGCTCCCGTGGTCACGGTGGCAACAGGTGCCGTGGCGGTCCTGGCGCCCAGCACCGCCCATGCGAGCTGCACCAGCTGCCAGGCGAGCAGGACGACGAGCAAAGCCGAGACGGCCAGCGGCAGCAGTTTCTGCCAACCGTCAATCCGGGCGCCCTGTGCGACTGAGGCGATGCGGCTGAAACGCTCGTTCACGCTCGGGGACAGTTGCATCAGGTCTCTTGTAAGTGGCCGTCCGGCAAGGGCCGTAGCACGGGATACGGCATCATACGGACTTGGACGACAGGCTCTCAAGACAGTTGCGTGTCATAGGGATGACCATATCTCGTTTTGAGTAGTCTGGCGGTCATCTCACGAAGTCGCCCCCGCTGCTTGTCACGGAGGGGGGGCGGCCCTATATAGGACCTTCGGTCGACTCAGGCGGACTATGAGCGAGGAACATACACAGCAGGGCCACGGTCTGATCGTGGAGGAGGCCCGGCCGCAGACCAGGCGACCACCCCTCTATCAGGTCGTGCTGCTGAACGACGACTACACCCCGATGGAATTCGTGGTGGACGTTCTGGAACACATTTTCGGACTGGACCGCACGGCAGCCACGCGGGTGATGCTGGAGGTCCACACCAAGGGCAAAGGGGTATGCGGCGTCTACACCTACGAGATAGCGGAAACCAAGGTCGCGCAGGTCACCACCTACGCCCGGCAGCAACAGCACCCATTACTCTGCACCATGGAAGAGGCCTGAACCCGTGTTGAGCAGCGAACTCGAGATCTGCCTGAACGAGGCTTTCCAGGGAGCCCGGGAAGCGCGCCATGAATTCATGACGGTCGAGCACCTGCTGCTCGCCGTCATCGATACACCCAAGGTCCGGGAGATCCTGCGCGCGTGCGGGGCTGACGCCACGCGACTGCGCAAGGAGCTCAAGGACTTCGTCGACCAGACCACCCCGCGCCTGAAGCAGGACGACGACCGCGAGGTGCAGCCCACCCTGGGATTCCAGCGGGTGCTGCAGCGCGCCGTGTTCCACGTCCAGTCGAGCGGCAAGAAGGAAGTTTCGGTCGCCAACGTGCTGGTCGCGATTTTCAGCGAAAAGCACTCGCACGCGGCCTACCTGCTCGGCCTGCAGGAAGTATCACGCCTCGACGTCGTCAACTTCATCTCGCACGGCCTCTCCAAGTCCGAGGACGCCCCGCGCGCGTCGGGCGAAGAGCAGCCCGCGCAGACCGAGGCAGAGCGCGACGTCGAAGGCGCCTCGGCGCTGGAGAAGTTCGCCACCAACCTCAACAAATTGGCGCAGGAAGGCAAGATCGATCCGCTGATCGGGCGCGCGCTCGAGATCGAGCGCACTGTCGAGATCCTGTGCCGCCGGCGCAAGAACAACCCGCTGTACGTGGGCGAAGCGGGCGTGGGCAAGACGGCGCTGGTCGAAGGCCTGGCGCGCATGATCGTCGAAGGCAAGGTGCCCGACGTCCTGGCCGACAGCACCGTTTACTCGCTCGACCTGGGCTCGCTCATCGCGGGCACCAAGTACCGCGGCGACTTCGAAAAGCGTCTCAAGGGCGTGCTGGCCGAGATCAAGAAGCAGCCGGGCGCGATCCTTTTCATCGACGAGATCCACACCGTAATCGGTGCGGGCGCGGCGTCGGGTGGCGTGATGGACGCGTCGAACCTGATCAAGCCGGCGCTCGCCAATGGCGAGTTGCGCTGCATCGGCTCGACCACCTACCAGGAATACCGGGGTATTTTCGAGAAGGACCATGCGCTGGCGCGGCGGTTCCAGAAGATCGACGTCGTCGAGCCCACGGTGCCCGAGACCATCGAGATCCTGCGCGGCCTGCGGCCACGGTTCGAGGAGCATCACGGCGTCAAGTATGCGGACGAGGCGTTGAAGGCCGCGGCCGAGCTCTCGGCGCGCCACATCAACGACCGGCACCTGCCCGACAAGGCGATCGATGTCATCGACGAGGCCGGGGCGCGGGAACGGCTCAGGCCGCTCGCCCAGCGTGCTGAGTGCGTGACGGTGGAGCAGATCGAGGACGTGGTCGCGCGCATCGCGCGCATCCCGCCAAAGACGGTCTCGAGCAACGACCGCGACGTGTTGAAGAACCTCGATCGCAACCTCAAGCTCGTCATCTACGGGCAGGACAAGGCGATCGATACGCTTTCGTCCTCGATCAAGATGGCCCGCTCGGGACTCGGCGACCAGCGCAAGCCGGTGGGGTCGTTCCTGTTCGCGGGGCCGACGGGCGTCGGCAAGACGGAAGTAACGCGACAGCTGGCGCTGGTGCTCGGTGTAGAACTCGTGCGCTTCGACATGTCGGAATACATGGAGCGGCACACGGTTTCGCGACTGATCGGGGCGCCGCCGGGCTATGTCGGTTTCGACCAGGGTGGCCTGCTGACGGAGGCGATTACCAAGCATCCGCATTCCGTGCTGCTGCTCGACGAAATCGAGAAGGCGCACCCGGACGTCTTCAACCTGCTGCTGCAGGTGATGGACCACGGCATACTCACCGACAACAACGGGCGCAAGGCGGATTTCCGTCACGTCGTGATCGTCATGACGACGAACGCGGGCGCGGCGGACATGAACCGAACGTCGGTCGGCTTCGTGAGCCAGGATCACGCCAGCGACGGCATGGAGGCGATCAAGAAGATGTTCGCACCGGAATTCCGCAACCGCCTCGATGCGGTGGTGCAGTTCGGGCCGCTCGACGAGCGCACGATCCAGCGCGTGGTCGACAAGCTGCTGGTCGAGGTCGAATCGCAGCTGGAGCAGAAGGGCGTGCAGCTGCACATCGACGAGGACGCGCGTGGCTGGATCGCGCAGAAAGGCTACGACCCGAAGATGGGGGCGCGGCCGATGGCGCGGATCATCCAGGAGTTCATCAAGCGGCCGCTGGCGGAGGAACTGTTGTTCGGCAGCCTCGAACATGGCGGGCACGCATTTGTCACCGTCGGCGAAGACGGCGCGCTGAAGGTCGAATCGCGCAGCGCGGACGAGCCGGCACTGCTCGAGTAACCCTCCCGCTGCAGCGGGAGAGGTCGCGCGTTAGCGCGGGTGAGGGTCCGCGCGTCCAATCCGGCATGTCCTGTCGCGCTTGGAAAGTCAGACACGCGCGTCATAGCAGGCAGCCGATCCGAGGTCTTCTCCCGAGCTTGGAAAGGCAGACACGCGCTCGGGAGAAGACCCGGATCGACCGCCTGATGCGCGGCGCCTGAGCGATCTCTTCCGCCAAGGCGGAATAGATCGCACGGCGCATGCAACTTCAAGGTTGCAAACCGAACCTGCAACAGCGCGCTCTTCCGCAGCACCCCGCAGCACCCCGCAGCACCCCGCAGCGCGCAGCCCACCCGACGTTGGCGTCCTTATGCATCCGTCCGGCTGCTTGCGCCGTGCGGGTCGTCGGGCTTGCGTTGATGGTTGCGATTGCCGCCGTTGTTTCCGCCCGGCGAGCCGCTCAGGCGCGTGCTACGCAGGGTGCGGTTCCTGTCTTCTTCCGGCGAGCGTGTCTGCCTTTCCGCTCGCCGGAAGAAGACAGGAATCGCGCCCCAGGATCACGTCGCCACTGCGCGACTCGGACCTGAAAACGAAACGGCCGGCAACGACCAACCGTCACGCGCAACGACCCACCGGCACGCGCAGCCGGACGGATGCAGCGCAACGCCGCAAGCAATGTCGTTCAGGCAGTCGGCTCCGCAGTAATGCCGTGCCCAAGGTGCGCGATGAATTGAGCGCGCGGAATGAGTCGCGCGCCCAGCGTGAACAGATGCTCGCTCGCGACCTGGCAGTCGATCAGCTCGATGTCCTGGCGCACGCCGGGCAACCATTGCACGAGTGCATGCAGCGCGACCTTGCTGGCGTCCGTCTCGGTGCTGAACATCGATTCGCCGAAAAAAACCGGGCCCAGCAACAGTCCATACAAGCCGCCGACCAGGCGGGAGCCAGTGCTTCCTTCCTCCGCATCGTCCAGCCACACTTCGATGGAGTGCGCGTGGCCGCGCCGATGCAATTCGCCGTAGGCGGCACGCATGTCGGGCGAAATCCACGTGCCTTCGTCGGCCCGCATGCCGCTTTCGGCGCACTGCACCATCACGGCGTCGAAGCACGTGTCGACGGTGACGCGAAACTTTCCGCGGCGCAGTGTCTTGCGCAAGCTGTGCGACACGTGCAGCTCATGCGGGTACAGCACCATGCGCGGATCGGGCGACCACCAGAGTACGGGCTGCCCGGGCGAGTACCACGGAAAAATGCCGCGGCTGTATGCGGCGAGCAGGCGTTCAGGGCTGAGGTCGCCGCCCGCGCAAAGCAGGCCATCGGGTTCCGTGAGCGCCTGCCCTATCGGAGGAAAACTGTCGGCTGGCGACCCAGGTTTGATCCAGGGAATCATTCGCTCATTCCCATCATGCACGCTGGAACGGCAGATGCGTTCGCGCCGTGGCGATGTAGTCATCGACGGCCTCGCGCTCCCGCTCGAGGTAGCGCGACACAGCATCGCGAAAGCCTTGGTGCTCCAGCCAGTGCGCCGACGTCGTGCGGGTCGGCTCGAAGCCGCGCGCAAGCTTGTGCTCGCCTTGCGTGCCAGGATCAAAGAACTGCAAGCGATGCTCGATGCAGTGTTCGATGCCCTGGTAGTAGCAGGCCTCGAAATGCAGCGAGTCTTCCTGCGTCGCCGAACCCCAGTAACGACCGTACAGCCAGTCACCGCCCGCGAAAAAAATCGCAGCCGCAATCGGCTCGCCCGCACGTTCCGCAAGCTTGACTACGACGCA
The DNA here is from genome assembly GCA_031404015.1 of Gammaproteobacteria bacterium. GTDB lineage: Bacteria > Pseudomonadota > Gammaproteobacteria > Steroidobacterales > Steroidobacteraceae > RPQJ01. Next base: position 21,770 of record JANNGT010000162.1, read on the forward strand.
GCCCGGCAGTGCCGCGGATACCCGCAGCAGGAACTCGAGGTTCAGGTAATGACCGTTGCCATGGCGCAGGAACGTACGCTCGGAAAAACCAAAAATTGTCCGCCAAAGCGCAGCGTCGATCTGCTCGCCGCGCAGTGAGCGAAACGCAACTCCGGATTCCTCGACCTTGCGCCGTTCCCGCTTCGCCTTCTTGCGCTTGTCGGCCCGGAATGTCGCCAGGAAATCATCGAACGTGCGATAGCCGCGGTTGTGCCACAGGAAGCGGCAGTCATGGCGGCGGAGAAATCCCGCGCGTTCGAGCGCCGCCTGGTCACAGTCGAGCGTGAAATTGACGTGGGCGCCCGATGCGCCTGAGTGCTGCGCCGTGTCCAGCAGCAGGCCCGCCAGCAGGTCACGCAGTTCAATGGCTGCCTCGCCGTCGGGGTCCGTCGGTTCCACGGCCAGCAGGAATCGCGGTCCCGTGACCGGAGTGAACGGAATGGCGGAAAGTTGCTTGGGGTAATACTCCAGCCCGGAGCGTTGGTACGACTGTGCCCAGCTCCAGTCGAACACGAACTCGCCCCACGAGTGAGTCTTCAGGTATTGCGGCACCGCGGCGACGAGCCTGCCGCTGTCCGCATCGCGCACAGCGACATGCGAGGGAATCCAGCCGGAGTCGACCCCAACACACGCGGTGGCCTCGAGTGCATGGAGGAACGCGTGCCGCGTAAATGGGTGATGGCTGCGGTCGAGCGCGTCCCACTCGGCTGCGTCGATATCGGCGATGCGGCCGACGATCTCGGCCTTCAGTGGCACGGGAACGCTGCCCTCACCCCAGCCCTCTCCCACTGTCGCGGGAGAGGGAGCAGGTCAGTGCGCCGCAGGGGCATCCACGGCGTCCAGGTACTTGTCAGCGTCGAGCGCAGCCATGCAGCCCGTGCCCGCCGACGTGACGGCCTGGCGATACACGTGGTCGGCGACGTCGCCTGCGGCGAACACGCCGGGCACGCTGGTCGCAGTTGCGCCACCCGCCGAGCCGGACTTCACGATGATGTAGCCGCCGTTCATTTCCAGCTTGCCCGCGAAGATCTGCGTGTTGGGGATATGACCGACCGCGATGAACAGACCCGCCACGGCAATGTCCCTCGTGCCCGAGCTGTCGGTGGCGGCCACGCGCACACCCGTCACGCCGGTTTCGTCGCCGAGCACTTCGTCGACGGTATGGTTCCAGACGATGTCGACCGCGCCCGCACGCTGCCGCTCGAACAGGTGGTCCTGCAGGATCTTCTCCGAGCGCAGTTTGTCCCGGCGGTGAATCAGCGTGACGTGAGACGCGATGTTGGACAGATACAGCGCTTCTTCGACCGCCGTGTTGCCGCCACCGACGACCGCAACGCGCTGGCCACGGAAGAAGAAGCCGTCGCAGGTGGCACAGGCCGACACGCCACGGCCCTTGAACTTCTCCTCGGAGTCGAGCCCGAGGTACTGCGCACTGGCACCCGTCGCGACGATGAGCGCATCGCACGTGTAGTCGCCGCGATCGCCCTTGAGCAGCAGCGGGCGACGGCTGAAGTCGACCTCGTTGATGTGGTCCATCAGGATTTCAGTGTGGAAGCGTTCCGCGTGCTCACGCATGCGCTCCATGAGGCCGGGGCCGGTGAGGCCGTGCGGGTCGCCGGGCCAGTTATCGACCTCCGTCGTCGTCATGAGCTGGCCGCCTTGCTCCATGCCCGTGATGAGCAGCGGATTGCGATTCGCACGCGCGGCGTAGACGGCAGCCGAGTAGCCGGCCGGACCGGATCCGAGAATGATCAGCCGCGAGTGGCGGGGGTCGCTCATGTATAATTCCTTGCTCGAAATATGCGCATTGCGCCGTGGAAGGCGCGGCATGGTAAGCCTCTCTCCGGCCGACGGAAAGCACCACGGGTGCTGGCGGGGACACTCACCTATTTCCCTGTCGAAGTCAGGTCTGCATCCCGATTTTCGGAAATTGGTGAATGTCCCCTATTTCTGGGTGGCGGCCGATCTCCGTTGGTTGTAGCCTTAGGAAAACCAATGGCTTACGGTACAAACTTGCACGATAAGGTGACACGCTTTGGCTAAGGCAGAAGCGCAGCGCGCCGACGGCCAGCAGGCGGCCAACGTGGCCCGCGGCCTGCGCGAGAGCGCGCTGTGGATCTTCGGTGCACTGGCGCTGATTTTGTTTGCATCGCTCGTCAGCTACGACCGGGCCGATCCCGCGTTCTCATCCACCGGGCAGCCGGGTCCGGTCACCAACCTGATCGGTCCGTTCGGCGCGTGGCTTTCGGACCTGTTCTTCGTCCTGTTCGGCCTGCCCGCTTTCCTGTTCCCCGTCATGCTCGGCATTGCGGGGTATCGCCTGTTCCAGGAGCGCAGCAGCCGTGAACCCGTCGATCGCCGTTCCGCGTCCATCCGGGGCCTCGGCTTCTTCCTCGCGCTGGCGAGCAGCTGCGGCCTCGCCACGCTGCATTTCTCGGGCGCGGGTTTCCCACACACGGCGGGCGGTGTCGTTGGTTCGCTGCTCGGCGAGGGCCTCGCCGGCTCGATGAGCTTCCTCGGCGCCACGCTGCTGCTGTTGTCGGTGTGGCTCGGCTCGGTGTCGCTCGCGACCGGCGTTTCGTGGCTTGCCGTGATGGACCAGATCGGCAACGGCGTGCTGCGCGCCTATTCCTTCGTGCGCGAGCGCATGTCCGAGCGGCGCGACCAGAGCATCGGCAAGGAAGTCAAACAGGCGCGCGAAGTGGTCGTGCGTGAAGAACAGAAGAAAGTCGCCGACCGCAAACCGCCGAAGATAGAGGCGCCGGCACCCAAGGTCGAAAAAAGCGAGCGCGTCGAGAAGGAAAAGCAGGTGGCGTTGTTCGAGCGTTCGGGCTCGGCGGCACTGCCTGCGCTATCCCTGCTCGACGACCCGCCTGCGCGCATCGGCGGCTATTCGGCGGAAGCGCTCGAGGCGATGTCGCGGCTGGTCGAACTCAAGCTGCGCGATTTCGGCGTCGAGGCCGAAGTCGTCGAAGTGCATCCGGGCCCGGTCATCACGCGTTTCGAGTTGCGTCCGGCGCCGGGCGTGAAGGTGGCGCAGATCTCGAACCTGGCCAAGGACCTCGCGCGGGCGCTGTCCGCCATCAGCGTGCGCGTCGTCGAGATCATTCCCGGCAAGTCGACGATGGGCCTCGAGATCCCGAACGAGACGCGCGAAATGGTCACGCTCGGCGAGATCATCAAGTCGAAGGCGTACGACGACATGGCCTCGCCGATTGCACTCGTGCTGGGCAAGGACATCGGCGGCAACCCGGTCGTGGCAGACCTCGGCCGCATGCCGCACCTGCTCGTCGGCGGCACGACGGGTTCCGGCAAGTCGACGGCGGTCAACGCGATGGTGCTGTCGCTGCTCTACAAGAGCACGCCCGAGCACGTGCGACTGATCATGATCGACCCGAAGATGCTGGAACTGTCGGTGTACGAGGGCATCCCGCACCTGCTTGCGCCGGTCGTCACCGACATGAAGCAGGCGGCGAACGCGCTGCGCTGGTGCGTCGCCGAGATGGAGCGGCGCTACCAGATGATGGCCGCTGCAGGGGTGCGCAACCTCGCGGGCTATAACCGCAAGATCAAGGACGCAGCCGACGCGGGCACTCCGATCAAGGATTACCTCGAGCTGAAGCGTCTGCCGCCGGGAGGCGATCTCGCGACCGTGCCGTTCTGCGAGCCGCTGCCGTTCATCGTCGTCATCGTCGACGAACTCGCCGACATGATGATGATCGTCGGCAAGAAGGTCGAAGAACTGATCGCGCGGCTGGCGCAGAAGGCCCGCGCTTCCGGCATCCACCTGATCCTGGCCACGCAGCGTCCATCGGTCGATGTGATCACCGGCCTCATCAAGGCGAACATCCCCACGCGCATCGCGTTCCAGGTGTCCGCCAAGGTCGACTCGCGCACGATCCTGGACCAGAGCGGCGCCGAGAGCCTGCTCGGTCACGGCGACATGCTGTTCCTGCAGCCGGGCACCTCGCATCCGGTGCGCGTGCACGGCGCGTTTGTGTCGGACCAGGAGGTGCACAAGGTGGCGGCGTCATTGCGCACGCATGCGGCCCCGATCTACATCGACGAAATTCTCGACGGCCCGTCAATGGCGATCCCGGGCCTGCCCGGCGAGGAGGGCGAGGGTGGCGAAGGCGCCGACGCCGAGCAGGACGCGCTCTACGACGAGGCCGTCAGGATCGTGACTGAGAGCCGCAAGGCGTCCATCTCGGGCGTGCAACGCCGGCTCAAGATCGGCTACAACCGTGCGGCGCGAATGATCGAAGCGATGGAAGCGGCGGGCCTCGTGGGCCCGCTCAATACGAACGGTTCGCGCGAAGTGCTGGCGCCGCCGCCGCCGGAAGTGGATTGATGCTGCTTTCCCTCACCCCAACCCTCTCCCGCTTGCGCGGGCGAGGGGGCCGGAACTCACCTCCGCCGCCATTGCGGGAGAAGTCGCGCGCAGCGCGGGTGAGGGCCGCCCTGCTGGCCTTCACGCTCACCCTCACACCCATCACGTCCTACGCGCAGGACGCGCTCGCGCGCGTCGACGCCTACCTGGGTTCGCTCAAGACCTTGTCGGCCGACTTCGTGCAGATCGTGCGGGACAAGCAGGGCCAGGTGACGGAACGCGCAACGGGCACGCTCTCGATCTCGCGCCCGAATCGCTTCCGCTGGGACTACCGGCAACCTTACGCGCAGACGATCGTCGCCGACGGCAGGAAGCTCTGGCTGTACGATCCGGACCTCGAGCAAGTCACCGTGCGCCCACTCGAGCAAGGCCTGGGCGCCACGCCTGCGATGCTGTTGTCCGGCTCCGGCAAGGCCAGCGACGCCTTCAAGGCGGGTGCGGTCGAAAAACAGAACGACGTGACGTGGGCCAGGCTCATGCCGGCGCAAAAGGGCTCGGATTTCGAGCGCGTCAGCCTGGCCTTCGACGCGCGCAATGAACTCAGGGCGATGGAACTGGTCGATAAACTCGGCCAGACCACGACGATCGAATTCAGCCAGGTGCGTCGCGGCGCAAAGCTCGACGAGGCGCTGTTCCGTTTCGTGCCGCCGCAAGGCGCGGACGTGATCGGCACAACCGCAGAGCGCTGACACTCGCGCGGGTCGTCCCCCTCCCGCGCTTTGCAACCAAGAAGATTCATGCTCAATTTGCGTTACCGTCCCTATTGGATTGCCGCGAGCGTCGTGCTCGTCATCGGCGTCGTCTGGGGCAGCCTGCAGACCGCGCTGGGCGGCGACATGCCGCATGGCTTCGACAAGGTCGAGCACTTCAGCACGTACATGTTCCTGGCGGTCTGGTTCACGGGGCTGTTCACGCGTGCCCGGTGGTGGATGATCGTCGCGGGACTGTTGGCGCTCGGGGTCTCGATGGAGGTCGGCCAGTTCATGATGCAGTCGGGGCGCATGGGCGACCCCTACGACATGGTGGCGAACACCGCTGGGGTCACCGCAGGTGTCCTGCTGGCGCTGCTGCTCACCGGCGGCTGGGCACAGCGCATCGAGTCGTGGCTGCGGTAGCATTTACAGCGTGAGCACTGCGCCATTTCGTCCGCTCGCCGATCGCATGCGGCCCGCGGGACTCGATGAATTCATAGGCCAGACGCACCTGCTGGCGCCGGGCAAGCCGCTGCGCCGGTTGCTCGAAGGCCGCAGCCTGCATTCGATGATCCTGTGGGGGCCGCCCGGCACCGGCAAGACCACTCTGGCGCGACTCGTCGCCAGGACCTGCGACTCGGAATTCGTGGCGCTCTCTGCGGTCATGGCGGGCGTCAAGGACGTGCGTGCCGCCGTCGAACAGGCGCAGCAGGTGCGTGCCGGCAGCGGGCGGCGGACCGTGCTGTTCCTCGACGAAGTGCATCGCTTCAACAAGTCGCAGCAGGACGCGTTCTTGCCGTACGTGGAGGACGGGACGGTCTGCTTCATCGGTGCCACCACCGAAAACCCCTCGTTCGAGATCAACAGCGCGTTGCTGTCGCGCGCACGCGTGTACGTGCTGCGTTCGCTGACGCCGGCCGACCTCGAACAGGTGCTGCGCCGCGCGCTCGAACGCGAATTTGCAGCCGGTGATGACGCGGTACAGGCGACCGACGACGCAATCGCTACGCTCGCGCGCGCCGCCGACGGTGATGCGCGTCGTGCGCTGAACCTGCTGGAAGTCGCGGCCGACCTGGCGCGCGCCGCGGCTGGCGCGATCACCGAGGACATCGCCGGCGAAGTGTCGGCGGGTGGCTATCGTCGCTTCGACAAGAAGGGCGAGCAGTTCTACGATCAGATCTCTGCGCTGCACAAGGCCGTGCGTGGCACCGATCCCGACGCCGCGCTGTACTGGCTGTGCCGCATGCTCGATGGCGGCTGCGATCCGCGCTACATCTCGCGTCGCGTGATCCGGATGGCGACGGAGGACATCGGCAATGCCGACCCGCGCGCCTTGCAGCTCGCGTTGCAGGCGGCCGAAGCCTACGAGCGTCTCGGCAGTCCGGAAGGTGAACTCGCGCTGGCGCAGGCCGTCGTGTTCATGGCCGTGGCGGCCAAAAGCAACGCCGTTTACGTGGCCTACAAGGCCGCGATGGCAGACGCCCAGAAGCACGGTACGCTCGACGTGCCGCTGCACCTGCGCAATGCGCCGACCCGGCTGATGCAGGGCCTGGGCTATGGCGAGGGCTACCGATACGCACACGACGAGCCCGAAGGCTACGCGGCGGGCGAGCGTTATTTCCCGGACGGGATGCAGCCCGCCCGCTACTACCAGCCAGTGTCGCGCGGCCTCGAAAGCAAAATCGCCGAGGCGCTGGAGCGGTTCCGCACCCTGCCACCGGGAGGCAAAAAGGGCGGCTCCGCGGGCAGCTGAAGCGATTGGCAATCGGGGCAGCGCCCCGCCCGCTGCAGCGGGGATGAGCACAAGAAGCTACAATTCGCCCTTTAACGCCACCTCCGGCCTGCTTCTGATGCTCGACGCCAAGCTGCTCCGCTCCGCTCCCGCCGCCATTGCCGCGAACCTCGCGCGCCGGGGCTTCAAGCTCGACGTTGCCCGTTTCCAGGCGCTGGAAGACCGGCGCAAGGCCGCGCAGGTCGCCTCCGACGAGGTGCGTGCCGCGCGCAACGCGCACGCCAGGAGCGTCGGCAAGGCCAAGGCGCAGGGTGAGGACATCGCGTCACTGCTCGCGGCGGGCGAAGCGCTCGCGCAGCGCATGACCGGACTCGACAAGGAGCTTGCGGACGTCCAGGCGGAGTTCGACGAGCTGGTGCTGGGACTGCCGAACACGTTGCACGAGAGCGTGCCGGACGGTCGCGACGAGAACGACAATCTCGAAGTGCGTCGCTGGGGCACGCCGCGCGCGTTCGAATTCCCGCCGCTCGACCACGTCACCCTCGGTGAGAAGCTCGCCGACACGGCGATGGATTTCGAAGTCGCAGCCAGGATTTCCGGCGCGCGCTTTGTGGTGCTGAAGGGCGGCCTCGCCCGCATGCACCGCGCGCTGATCCAGTACATGCTCGACCTGCACACGGGGGAGCACGGCTACACCGAAATTTACGCGCCGTACCTGGTGGCGCGCAGTTCACTCGTCGGCACCGGGCAACTGCCCAAGTTCGAGGCGGACCTCTTCAAGGTCACCTCGGGCGAGGCGGAATTTTTCCTGATCCCGACGGCCGAGGTTCCCGTGACGAACCTGGCGCGCGAATCCATCCTGGAAGCGAACACGCTGCCGCGTCGTTACGCCGCGCACACCCCGTGCTTCCGCAGCGAAGCGGGTGCGTACGGCAAGGACACGCGCGGCATGATCCGCCAGCACCAGTTCGAGAAGGTCGAACTCGTGCACATCGTGCAGCCCGAGGATTCGTACGCCGAACTCGAGTTCCTCGTCGGCAACGCCGAGAAGGTGCTGCAGGGCCTCGATCTGCCGTATCGCGTGGTCGCGTTGTGCGCGGGCGACGTCGGGTTTGGCAGCGCCAAGACCTACGACATCGAAGTCTGGTTGCCGGGCCAGCAGAAGTACCGCGAGATCTCCTCTTGCTCCAACATGGAAGCGTTCCAGGCGCGCCGCATGCAGGCGCGCTGGCGTAATCCCGCCACGGGCAAGCCAGAGCCGCTGCACACGTTGAATGGCTCGGGCCTCGCGGTCGGCCGCACGCTCGTAGCGGTGCTCGAGAATTACCAGCAGGTCGACGGCAGCGTCGTCGTCCCGCCTGCGCTGCGCAGGTACATGGGCGGCGCGGAGGTCGTGCGCGGTTAGAATCAAGTCATCGGAAGGGTGGCCGAGTGGTTTAAGGCTCTAGTCTTGAAAACTAGCGAGGGGGTAACCCCTCCGTGGGTTCGAATCCCACCCCTTCCGCCAGATTGCGGGGAAACGATGAAGAACCGGCCGTTCCACCAGCGCCTGCGTTTCGCGCTGGCAGGGCTCGCCCACGCGCTGCGTGCCGAAAACAGTTTTCGCACGCACGTGCTGGCGGCTGCGGCCGTGCTGGCCGTGCTGGTGTGGCTGCGGCCGGCCCCGCTCTGGTGGGCGCTGGTCGCGCTGGTCGTCGCTGCCGTGCTCGCTGCGGAGCTTTTCAACACGGCGCTCGAGCAGCTCGCGGATCGCCTGCACCCGGAAGTGCACCCGCAAATCAAGGCGGCGAAAGATTGCGGTGCTGCAGCGGTACTCGTGTGCAGTATCGCCGCGCTGGCCGTGGCCGCGGCGCTGCTGGTCGACGTCTGGCTTGGCTGAAGCCTGCCGCGCCCGTCAATGCAGGGGCATGACGAAGGCAAGCATGAGCCCGCCGTCGGTCGGCGTGACTGAAAAAGTCGTGCCATCGACCGCTCCGGCCTCGCGTCGGTTCAGCGTGAAGCGCGCCGTCGTAAAGCCGAGCGCCGCGCCGGCCACGACGTCCGATGCCCAATGCGCGTTGTGATCCAGGCGCAGGTAAGCGGTCGCCCCCGCGGTGCCGTATCCCACCACCCGACGCAGGAATCGGTGCCGGTCGTTGCCGGATTCGGCAAACACCGTGCCAATCGCGAAGGCGAGACTGCTGTGCATCGAGGGAAACGAATCACCGCCTTCGTTCCAGTTGTCGGGGTCGGCGGTTTCGTTCGGGCGCTGGCGCCCAAGCGAAAACTTCAGGACCTGCGTGCTTGCGGCCGTGAACGCGCTGGCTTGAACCATCGAGCCAAACTCGCGCCAGCCACCTGCATCGTCCGTCACACCGGCGAGCAGCCACGTGCCCGCGAGCAGCACCGCCGCCGGCAACGCGTCTTCCATGTCGTTGGAATCATCGTCGTTCAGCGCGGCCGCTGAGTCGCCGACAAAGTGATCGCGCACGTCGTCGTCGAACTCGTGCACGACGCCGATCGCTGCCAGCGTCCCGCCGAATGCGAGCCAGTCGCGCATGTCCCAGCGCAAGGGCGCCGTGAAGTAGAGTTTGGCGTCTTCGAGCGCCTCGCGCGGCTGCACCGCCTGCGCCTCGCAGCGCACCGGAGCAACCAGGACCGGCAGCAGCGCGCCGACGAGCGTCAGGCTGGCAAACAAATTACTGCGCAAGGAACGCACTCCATCGCTG
>JANNGT010000163.1:0-3469 GCA_031404015.1 Gammaproteobacteria bacterium
ATTCCAGACCAGTATCATCGTCTCGCATGGCGACTGTTCCCGAGTACCAACCGCCGCTCGAAGCTCCATTCACCGCCGGTCCTGACCGGCGGTCGGGCGGGCGCAGCTACGCCGTCCCCTTCATCGTCGCGGTTACTGGCCACCGCGACCTCGTCCCTGACGAATTGCCCATCCTGCGTTCGCGCGTGCGGGATTGCCTGTTCAGCCTTCGCTACGAATATCCCAGCCGCATCATTGTCGTGATGTCGTCGCTGGCGGACGGTGCCGATCGGCTCGTCGCAGAAGAGGCCGTCAAGCTCGGCATGCCGCTGAGTGTCGTCCTGCCGATGCCGCGCGAGATATACGAGGAAGACTTCACCGCGGAGTCCCGCGAGCAGTTCGCGCAGCTCTGCGACGTTGCCTCCGACATCTTCGAACTGCCGCTGTTGCCTGGCAACACGCCGCGCTCCGTCGTCGAGCCCGGACCGATGCGCACGCGTCAGTACGCGCAGGTGGGCGTCTTCCTGAGTGCGCACTGCCACGTGCTGCTCGCGATCTGGGACGGCAAGGAAAGCGAGCTGCTCGGCGGTACGGCCTCCACCGTGCGGTTTCACCATCACGACGTGATGCCCGGTTACACGTCGCGCGTCACATCGAGCAAGCTCAACCTGACCGAGGACGAAAGCGACCTCGTGTATCACGTGGTCTGCTCACGCGATCGCGAGGACGGCGCGCCGGCTGCAGGGCTCAAGCCGTTCGACACGTACTGGTTCACGACCGACGAGAACAATCCGCGCACGGCCGAGATTCCGGCGCGCCACCGCAAGGTGTTCGAGTACACCAACGAATTCAGCCGCGAGGCGCAGAACAACGCAGCATCGATCGACCAGGAGCGAAGCTCGCTGCTCGATGGTGAGCAGGCGGCCACGCTGCCGCAAGGGCTCTGGGACATCAACCAGGCTTTCTGCGCGGCAGACTGGCTGGCGATTCACTACCAGAAGAAGGTCGTGAAGACGCTGAAAGCGGGTCACGTGGCAGCTTTCCTGACTGCCGTGGGCTACCTGACGTACACCGACCTGCTGTCCACGCCAGTCATGATCGGCGGAATCATCGGCCTGATGCTGTTCGCCGTCGTGAACAACGCCCTTGCCGTGCGCGGCAGCTGGCAGCGCAAGTATCTCGACTACCGCACGCTGGCCGAGGGCCTGCGGGTCCAGTTCTACTGGGCCGCGGCCGGCGTGACCAGCGGCAGCGTGTCGAAGTTCGCGCACGACAATTTCCTGCAGATGCAGGACACGGAGCTCGGCTGGATCCGTAACGTGATGCGCGTGGCGGGCATGGAGTGCGACGTCGTGCCGAACCTCGACCCGCGCGGCCTGAGTTTCGCCGTGCAGGAATGGATCGGTGAGGACACGACCGGGCAGCTCGGGTACTACCGCAAGAGATCAGCGCAGCGCATCGTCGAGCACGAAGCCACCGAGCGCATCGGCCGCATGGGAATCTGGACCACGATCATCGCGCTGACAGCGCTGCTGTTCGTCGGCTCACAGCTCTCGGACGACGTGCGCACGCCTGTCGTCTACCTGATGGGTACCGTGATGCTGATGGTCGGCATCCGGCAGTCGTATGCCAAGACCACGGCCGAGGCCGAGCTGATCAAGCAATATGAATTCATGCACCGCATCTTCCGCAACGCGCGCAAGCGCATCGACGAGGCCGACAACGACGGCGACAAGCGTCGTATCCTCAAGATCCTGGGCGACTCCGCGCTCGAGGAACACGCGCAGTGGATTCTGATCCACCGCGAGCGGTCGATCGACGAGAAGGAAGGGCTGAAGCTCGGCGGATGATGGACCAACAAAAGCAGTCCAAGTACTGGGCTTTCATCAGCTTCAGCCACGCCGACGAGGAGTGGGCCAAGTGGCTGCACAAGTCGCTCGAAACGTACCGCAGGCCGAAGCGGCTGGTCGGCCGCGAGACCGAGTCCGGCACCGAGCTCCAGGCCAGCGCGCGTTGAGCTCGCTGACGAAAGACCGGGGCTTGCTCGGCGCGATGTTCCTGATGGCGACCAGCGCCATCGGCCCCGGCTTCATCACGCAGACCACACAGTTCACCGTGCAGCTCGGCGCTGCGTTTGCGTTCGCTATTCTCGTGTCCGTCCTCGTTGACGTCGCCTTGCAACTGAACGTCTGGCGCGTGATCGGGGTTTCCGGGCTGCGCGCGCAGGAACTCAGCAACCGCGTGTTGCCGGGCGCGGGCCACGTGCTGTCAGCGTGTGTCGTGATCGGCGGCTTTGTCTTCAATGTCGGCAACGTCGCAGGTGCGGGGCTCGGCCTGGACGCGCTGCTCGGCCTCGACCCGAAGTGGGGCGGGGCGCTCTCGGCGTTGATTGCGATCGGCGTTTTCCAGTCCCGCCGGGCGGGCGTGGCGATGGACCGCATCGTCATCGTGCTCGGCTTCGTCATGATTGCGATGACTGGATACGTTGCGGTGACGTCGCACCCGCCGGTCGGGCTCGCGCTGCGCAACGCCGTGTGGCCAGACCAGGTGGACTTTCTTTCGATCACCACTTTGATCGGTGGCACGGTGGGCGGCTACATCACGTATGCAGGCGCCCATCGCCTGCTCGATGCTGGCGTTCATGGCACCGCGCGTGTCGCCGATATTTCGCGCGCCTCCGTCATCGGCGTGATCATGACTGGTGTGATGCGAGTGCTGCTGTTTCTGGCCGTGCTGGGCGTCGTGGCAGCGGGCGTTCGGCTTGACCCTGCCAACCCGGCCGCATCGGCGTTTTCTGCCGCAGCAGGCGAAGTGGGCTTGCGCATTTTCGGCCTGGTGTTGTGGGCTGCGGCCATCACCTCGGTCATTGGCGCGTCGTACACGTCGGTGAGCTTCCTGGTGGGCAGGGGCGCGCATCTGGATCGACGACGCAACCTTGCAGTCGTCATCTTCATCGCGCTGTCGACTGCGGTGTACCTCATGGCCGATGCCGCGCCGGTGCCGTTGCTGATTTTTGCCGGCGCGTTCAATGGGCTGATCCTGCCCATCGGAGTCGCGGCGATGCTCTGGGTCGCATTGCGTCGCGCAGACTTGCTTGGTGGGTACGTCTATCCGCGTGCGCTGGTGCTCGCGGGCATTGCCGCGTGGACTGTCACGCTGTACCTCGGTTGGGCGTCGCTGGCACGGCTCACGCAGATCTTCGCCTGACGTCGTTCGCCCGAATCCGCGGGCGCAGCGAAGCCAAGAGCACGAGTCGCGCGGGTGCGAGTCGAAATGGCGCTCCCAGAGGGATTCGAACCCTCGTACCAGCCTTGAGAGGGCTGTGTCCTGGGCCTCTAGACGATGGGAGCGTGTGTCGGAGCGGTTTGGACTAACCGGGTCCTGACGAAGCCGGGCTCCGGAGAATTTCATCGCCGAGCTCGAATTGCTAAGCTCGAAATACGGGGTTGAGGTCGCCATGCTTTCCGATGAAATCCCTACTTTTGACAGG
>JANNGT010000164.1:0-9029 GCA_031404015.1 Gammaproteobacteria bacterium
CTTCCTGCCCTTCCTGCCCTTCCCTTCCCCTCAGCCGAGCAGCAGCCGATCTGCCTCCGGGTCGACTTCGGTCATAAGGTCGACGGGCTGCCGCGCAAACCGCATCGCAGCGGCATAGCCACGCCGGTCGCCGCCGTGTTCGATCATCCACTGGGCGTGTTCGCACAACAGCGTGAGCTGCAGCGCACGCGCCAGCGTCATCGCCAGCCGGCGCGCACCCGCCTGCAGCACCTCGGCGTCCTGGCCGCTCTCGAGCACCAGTGCCGTGCGCTCGAGCGCGCCCAGCGCCTGCTGGATGGCGGCGACCATGCGCGGCTCGGTCACGCTGTGCAGGCACGACGAGGCCCGCGCCATCAACGCGGCAAGACCCGCGTGCAGGTCGCTGCGCAGCAGGGCGTCGAGCGACAGCACGTTGGTGGTGCCTTCCCAGATTGGCAGAACGTGCGTGTCACGCAGCAACTGCGGCAGGCCCGTGTCCTCGACGTATCCCGCGCCGCCGAAGCTCTCGATCACTTCGGTGACGACGGCAACAGCCTGCTTGCCCGTCATCAGCTTCGTCAGCGGCGTCATGATGCGCAACAGCGCGCGCTGCTCGTCGTCGATCTCGCCGCGCTCGAGGCGGCCGTTCAGTTCGACCAGCAGGAAGGTCATGAGAAACGCACCCCACGTCTCGGCTTCGAGTCCCGCGAGGGTGTCGGCGTGCAACGGCAACTGTTCCAGCGGTTGGCCAAAGGCGCTGCGCGCCTTCGCATAGGATCGGGCCAGCGCGAGGCCGCGTCGCATGAACGCGACGGCGCAGACGCTGTTCCACATGCGCGTCACGCCCAGCATCGGCTCGATCGACCGCGTGCCGTTGACGGGCGAGCCGACCAGCGTGGCGCGCGTGCCGTCGAGCAGCAATTCGGCGGTGGGCACCTTGCGCGTGCCGAGCTTGTCCTTGAGCCGATCCACCCGAATGCCGTTCAGCTTGCCGTCTGCATCCCGGATCTCGAGGTAGAACATCGCGAGACCCTTGCCCCCGGGCGCATTCCCTTCGGGGCGTGCCAGCGTCAGCGTCATCTGCGACGTCACGGCGGACGTGAACCACTTGCGGCCGTACAGTCGCCAGCCACCTTCGCCGTCCGGCACGGCCCGCGTCTCCGACCGGCCCACGTCGGAGCCACCGGTCGTCTCGGTCATCCACTGGCCGCTGGTCCAGAAGGTCGCCGGATCGCGCGAGGTCAGGTGCGGCAAGGCACGGTCGAGCAGGTCCTGCTGCCCTGCGCTGACGAGGCAGCGGGCGGCACCGTCCGTCATCGCGAGCGGACACGTGTACACGTCCGACGAAGGATGAAACAGGTACACCTTCAGGAACTGCGCGATGCGCGCGTGCCGGCCGAGTGCCGGCTCGTAGGCCGTCGCGACGAGACCGTGTTTTGCCGCCAGGCGTTCGGCCTCGCGCCACAACGGCGATACGACGACCTGGTCGATGCGCTTGCCCCACGCATCCCACTGCGTCAGCACGGGTTCATTGGCGCGATCCGCCTGCTGCAACCGGTACAGCTCGCCGCCAGCCAGCGCGCCGAGTTCACGCAACTCGCCGCGCAGCTCCGCGATCACGCCCAAGGGCAGCACGCGCTTCATCCACGACCCCAGCAGCGGGTCGTCGTCGAACTGATTGCCGAGAGCCGGCGGCGACTGGGTGAAGAGTGCGTCTGGCCAGTCTTGCTGCTGCATCGCGAGGCTCCGCAGGCCGCACGGCCTGCCACGGTTAATGAGTTGCAGCGGTGCGCCGGGCCAGCTGCGGAGCGTCGCCACCCGCGCCCAGTGCGCGTTCGATCAAACTGCGACGCAAGAAGGGCTGGCTCGACACGACCGTCATGCCCATGCGCCGCAGTCCTGCGACCGCCACGCTCTTCTCCGCGAACAAGCGGTTCAGTGTGTCGCAGATGCCCATGACGACGGCGTTCTCGCTGCGCCTCCAGCGCTCGTAGCGGCGCAACACGCGCAAGCCGTGCAGTTCCTCGCCCTTCGCGGCCGCGTCGGCGAAGACCTGCACCAGGCTCGCGCAATCGAGCAAGCCCAGGTTGACGCCCTGCCCGGCCAGCGGGTGGATGGTGTGGGCCGCATCGCCGACCAGCGCGAGCCGAGGTTGCACATACGCACGCGCGTGCCAGAGGCCGAGCGGATAACCGGCGCGGCCGCTCGCAAGCGTGACCTTGCCGAGTACGTGGTCGCTCGCCACCGACACGCGCTCGCTGAACTCGGCCTCATCCAATGCCTGCAGCCCGGCGGCCTCATCCGGAGTGGTGGTCCACACCAGCGAGACGCGGCCATCCTGCAGCGGCAATAACGCGAGCGGGCCGGTCGGCAGGAAGCGCTGCCACGCGGTTGCGCGATGCGGGCGCTCCGGCTGCAGGTGCGCGACGATCGCGGTCTGGTCGTAGGTCCACCCCGAGCGACCGATGCCCGCCAGTTGTCGCGCGACGGACTGGCTGCCGTCGGCGCCGATCACGAGCCGGCAGGTCAGGCGGCGACCGTCCTCGAGCGTGACGCGTGCCGCATCGACTTCGAACTCGAGGCCCGCCAAGCTGCTGCGCACCGAAGTGATGCCGCGCAACAGCGGGGATTCATGCAAGGCCCACTGCACGCGCAGGTTTTCGACGATGTGCCCGAGGTTGGGCTCCGCTGTTTCCGCGGCCGAGAAGCGCAAGGCATCGGGCCGGTCCGGGGTGCTTGCCGCATCCCAGACCACCATGTCGCTGTAAGCCGAAGCATGGGGCGCGATCGCGTCCCAGGCGCGGGCAGCGCCCAGGATTCTTTCGGACGCACGCGACAACGCCGACACGCGCAGGTCGAGTTCTTGCTCGTCGGGTTTGCGCGGCGACGCAGGGTCGACCAGTGCGATCTTCCAGCCTGCCAGCGCATCCTCGCGCGCCAGCAACGCGGCGAGGCAGGTGCCGACCATGCCGCCACCGACGATCACGACGTCGAAATCGAACTTGTTGCGGGCGCCTGCCATGGTCAGCGGCTGCCGGCGAGCGGCACGCCGCGTGCGAGCCGCGGGATTCTCTCGGCCGCGCCTACGCTGAGCCGCGCGAGCGCCGACTTGGCCGGGGGCAGGACATCGAACGCAAGGATGCCGACACTGCGCAGCCCGCGCAGCACGCCCAGCGGATTCGAAAACAACCGCACCAGACCGTCCGTGAACGCAACGATGCGTCGCCGATCCGTTTCGCGCCAGTCGGCGTAGGCCTGCAACAGGTCCGGATCGCCTGCATCCAGTTGCCCCGCGACACGCTGGTCTGCGATGACCTCAGCGAGACTGATTGCATCGCGCAGGCCGAGGTTGAAGCCCTGCCCCGCGATCGGATGCAGGCCCTGCGCCGCATTGCCGACCACGGCCAGCCGCTGCGCGATGTGGCGGTCGGCGCGCGAGAGGGTCAGGTTGTACGTGGCGCGCTGGCCGACGCGGAGGAAGCGGCCGAGTCGGAAACCAAACGCTGCCTGGAACTCGCGCACGAACTCCGTATCCGACAGCGCGAGCAGTCGCGGCACGTCTTCGGGCTTGCGGGTCCACACCATGCCGCAGCGACCGTCGGTGAGCGGCAGGATCGCGATCGGACCGTCTGCGGTGAACCGCTCGTACGCCACGTAATCGTGGAAACGCTGCGTGGTCATGACCGCCGTGATCGCGACCTGTTCGTAATCCAGATGCTCGGCCTCGATGCCGGCCTGTTGCCGCACCGTGGAGCGCGCACCGTCGGCCGCGACGACCAGCCGGGCGCGCAGCCTGTGCGATTCGCCGGCGGCTGTGAAACAGACGCTGCGGCTGGCACCGTCGAGTTCGTTGCTGGTGACCTGGGCGGGTGCAATGACCGTCACCGCAGCGGCTTTGCCCAGTGCGCCCCACAGCGCCGCGCCGATCACCCTGTTCGGGATCACGTAGCCCAGCGCTTCGAGCCCCTGTTCTGCCGCATCCACGCGGGCGGTGCCGAAGCGACCCTGGTCAGAGACGTGGATTTTGGCGATAGGCGCGCTCTCGCGCTCCATCGCGGCCCACACCCCCAGGGTCTTGAACGCGCGCACCGTGCCATTCGCGAGCGCGGTGGTCCGTTCGTCAAAGCTCGGATGCTGCTCGCCAGCCGCGGGTGCAATGGCTTCGAGCAACGCGATCCGCAGGCCGAGCGGCGCGAGTGACAACGCGAGCGACGCACCGACCAGGCCGCCGCCGACGATGGCGAGGTCGTATGCCTCGGGAGTGGCGGTCAACGGCGGGTCCCGGTCATGCCGTTACGCCGCCACAGCCATCACGCGCTCGACCTCGGCCGTGGTGCGCGGCAGGCCCGTGGTGAGCAATTCGTGACCGGCCGCCGTGATCAGCACGTCGTCCTCGATGCGCACGCCGATGTTCCACCAGCGCTTCGGCACGCCCTTCGTGCCGGCCGGGATGTAGATGCCGGGCTCGACCGTGAGGGCCATGCCGGGTTCGAACACCCGCCACTCGTTGCCCACCTTGTATTCGCCGACGTCGTGCACGTCCATTCCCAGCCAATGGCCGGTGCGGTGCATGAAGAACTTGCGGTACGCCTCTTCCTTGATCAGGGCCGGCACGCGGCCCTTCAGCAGGCCCACCCTGACCAGGCCCTGCGTGATCGTGCGGACTGCCGCGTCGTGCGGCTCGTTCCAGTGGTTGCCGGGCTTGATGCAGGCGAACGCAGCCTCCTGCGCATCGAGCACGATGTCGTAGATCGCCTTCTGCTCCGGCGAGAACCGGCCGTTGACCGGGAACGTGCGCGTGATGTCCGACGCGTACATGCCGTATTCGCACCCTGCATCGATCAGCAGCAGGTCGCCGTCGCGCAGCGCGTCTGAGTTCTCGTGGTAATGCAGGATGCAGCCGTTGGCCCCGCCGCCCACGATCGGGTGGTAGGAGATGTCGGCCTGGTGGCGATGGAACTCGTGCAGCAGCTCGGCCATCACTTCGTATTCGGTGACGCCGGGCCCGGTTTGCTGCATCGCGCGGACGTGGGCGCCCACGGCGATCTGCGCGGAACGCTTCATCACGGCCGCCTCGGCGCGACTCTTGAAGAGCCGCATGTCGTGCAGCGGATGCTCCAGCGCGACGAACTCCTGCGGGCTGTGGATGCCGTTCTTGGTCTGGCCGCGCAACGTATTGACCCAGCCGACCACGCGCTGGTCGAACTCGAAGTTGACCCCCATCGAGTAATAGACGCGCCCGCAGCGCTCGATCAGGCCAGGCAGGATGTCGTCGATGTCGCCGACGGGAAACGCGTCGTCCGCGCCGTAATCCCGCACGGCGCCTTCCGGACCGGCACGCCGGCCGTCCCAGGTTTCGCGCGTGGGGTCGCGGTCGCGCACGAACAGCACGTACTCGGCTTGTTCGCGGCCGGGAATCAGCACCGCCACCGCTTCGGGTTCGTTGAACCCGGTCAGGTAGTGGAAATCGCTGTCCGGGCGGTAGTGGTAATGGACGTCGCTGTTGCGCTGGCGCTCGGGTGCCGCGGGGATGATGGCGATGGCGCCCTTGCCCATGAGCTTCATGAGCTGTTTGCGGCGGCGCGCGTATTCGTCTTTGCGCAAGGTCATGGGCAGCGTTGCGTCTCTTTAGCGTGAATGGGCAGTTCGGTCAGTGCTGTGCCGACGAGGTCGTCTGGGTCGCGCGCAGCTCGGTGAGTGCGTCGTAGACGAGCTGCACGCCGACGCGAACGAATTCGACCAGCTCGGCCAGTGCGGATTCTTCCACCTCGATACTTTCCGAACCGACCGCCCCGGCGCGGGCAACCTCGGCAAGATCGGTGAGCACCTCGCTGACGTCAGTGCTGAGGGTGCCTTTCTTGAAGGGCCCGGCCGCACCGAAGCCGTACAGGAAACCCTGCGCCCACGCGCTCAACGCCTCGACTCGTTCAGCGAGCGAGGCGTCGTCGGGCGGCAGCAGTGGCTCGAACTCCATCTCCCGGGCTTCGAGCACTGCGCGACTCTGGTCGAACAATGTCTTGAGCGGACCGCCCTGGGCGAGGGCGGGCGAAGTGCCGGGTTCGGGTCCGTCGGGCAACAGTTCCTCGACCCATTCGGCCACGAGATACACGCGGCGAGCGCAGAGCGCGCCGCAGAGACAGCCGTGCGCCTCGGCGGGGTGGACAGTGGAACCGCCGGCGTTGAGAGCCTGCGCGACGTCGTCAAAAGCGATCGGTGCCGACATTGCGCGTATCGTACCATCGGCACCCGCCACGACGCCGACCGGGTGAGATCAAATTGATTCCCCCGGGTGCCCCCACTATAGTGATTTCCATGAACGAACCCGCTGCCCGATCCGCCGTCGAGGTCGAACTGCGACGCATCGAACGCCGTCTCGAAGAGCTGGTGGCCACGGTCAACCAGCTCAAGGAGGAGAACCGCGCCTTGCGTCAGCGTCAGGACACCCTGATCGGCGAGCGCGCCAATCTCCTGCAGAAGAACGAGCAGGTGCGCGCCCGCGTCGAAGCGATGATCGGCCGTCTCAAGTCCATGGAGCAGGGTTGATGAGCGAAGAGCGCATTTCACGTGTCAGCGTCCGCCTGCTCGATCGCGAGTACCAGGTGGCCTGCCCCGCGGAAGAACGTTCCGCCCTGCTCGATTCCGCCGAGTACCTCGACGGCAAGATGCGGGAGATTCGCGAATCGGGCAATGTCGTCGGCCTCGACCGCATTGCGGTCATCGCCGCGCTGAACCTGGCGAACGAACTGCTCAAAGTGCGCAAGCATGGTACGGTCGTCGAAGGCGACCTGGGCGCACGACTCAAATCCCTGCGCGAGCGCGTCGAGTCCGCGCTCGAAAAGGGTCAGCAACTTGAACTCTGAGGGTTCGCAACAGTCCGAACCTTCGACGATTTGGCGCCGCCTGCGGTGTTCGACATGGGCCGGGTTACCTCTCGACCTTAATGTAAATACCCCGGGGAGTCTGGTGAGTCGGCAAGATTGTGCATGTCCGCCTCGAGCGGAAAGCCTTAAGTGCCGCCACCTTCCCCAAATATTGCTCTTGTCGAGAGCAATGGCCCGTGACGGCACAGGCGGGTGGCGCCTCTCCCCTCTTCCGCTGCGGCGATGACCCTCCCCGAGCTGCGCAGGCAGCTGCGGGCCGGTCGTCGAGCTTTACCGGACGCAGCACGCCGCGTTGCAGATGCGGCGATCCGCGCCTCGCTGCGCAGCCTGCGCGTGTGGCGCCCGGGTCATCGCGTCGCCGCATTCCTCGGCATGCCGGACGAAGTCGACCTGCGACCTTGCTTCGGGCCCGCATGGCGCCGTGGCGTGCAGGTGTTCGTGCCGCACATCGTCAGCGCACGCAACGGCACGATGGTGTTCGTGCCGCTCGAACCCGACGCGCCGCTGCGCGGCAACGTGTTCGGCATCGCCGAACCGCCCGGGGGACCGGGCCACCGGATTCCTGTCCGCCACCTCGACACGATCCTGGTTCCGCTCGTCGGCTTCGACTCGCACGGCCATCGGCTGGGCATGGGTGCGGGGTTTTATGATCGCGCGTTGCGCCCGCGACTCGATCGCACGCAAGCCTTTCGCCGACCGCGGCTGATCGGCATCGCGTATTCGGTCCAGCAGGTCGAGCGACTCGAGCCGGCGCCGTGGGACGTCGCACTCGACCTCGTCGTGACCGAGCGCAGCATCCTCCACTTCCCTCCACGCACACCCTGAAGACGACATTCGCATGCACTACTGGCTCATGAAATCGGAACCCGACGTGTTTGGAATCGACGACCTCGAGCGCGCTCCGCAGCGCACGACGGGGTGGGAAGGCGTGCGCAACTACCAGGTGCGGAACATGCTTCGGGACGATTTTCGGCAAGGCGACCGCGCTTTTTTTTATCACTCGAGCTGCGCGGTTCCGGGCGTCGCAGGCGTCATGCAGGTGGTGCGTGAGGCATACGCCGACCCCACGCAGTTCGATGCGAAGAGCGAGTACTACGACGCGCAGAGCACACGCGCCGAGCCGCGCTGGCTGACTGTCGACGTGCAATTCGAAAAACGAATTGAGCCTGTAATTACGCTGCCGGAACTGCGCGAGCACGCAGACGGCGCGTTGCGCGAGCTGTTGATCCTGAAACGCGGCAACAGGCTTTCGATCACGCCGCTCACTGTCGCGCAGTGGCGTTGCATCGTCGCGTTGCGACCCTCGCTGACGTCGGCGCGAGCGCAGCAGTCGAGTGACGCGCCGAGGACTCGCTCAAAAAAATCGTGACGCGACTATTGCATTTCTTTTTTTTATTCTGTAAATACTCCGCCCGGGACTAACCCGACATGGAGAATTGATCATGGCAGCGAAAGCAAAGAAAGCGACCAAGAAGAAGGCCACCAAGAAAAAGGCCGCGAAGAAGAAGTAAGGTCGCTTAAAGATGAGGCGGCGTTCCATCGCAAGATAGACGCCGCCGAATCCGAAACGACACTGTGCCCGCGAAAGCGGGCACAGTTGTTTGAGGGGTAGCCGAACGCATGAGCCAGGACCAGCAGAAGCAGCGAGCCGCGGCAGCCGCGATCGAATACATCCAGCCCGGATCCATCATCGGCGTGGGCACCGGTTCCACCGTCAACTTCTTCATCGACGCGCTGGCGGCCATGCCGGACCGCATCGCCGGCGCCGTCTCCAGCTCCGAAGCCAGTTCACGCCGCCTCGCGACTCATGGCATTCCGGTGCTCGACCTCAACTCGGTCGCGGGCCTGGACGTCTACGTCGACGGCGCCGACGAAGCCACCCGCGGCCTGCACCTGATCAAGGGCGGCGGCGCCGCGCTGACCCGCGAAAAGATCGTCGCGGCCGCGGCGCGCAGCTTCGTCTGCATCGTCGATGAGGCCAAGCTGGTCGACCGCCTTGGAAAGTTTCCCCTTACCGGTCGAAGTCATCCCGATGGCGCGCGCCTCCGTCATGCGCGAACTCGTCCGACTCGGCGGTCAGCCTGTATGGCGCGCGGGAACCGTGACCGACAACGGCTGCGACATCCTCGACGTGCACGGACTCGACATCGTCGACCCCGTCGAGCTCGA
>JANNGT010000165.1:0-4645 GCA_031404015.1 Gammaproteobacteria bacterium
GAGAGGAGCAGCCAGACGGCGGCGGGCAGCGGCACCGGCGCCGGTTCCGAGCCGCTGAAGGTCAGCGTGCCGTTCGAGGCGAGCAACCAGTTCCAGGCGCCGTTGACATCCGCAAACTGTGTGGCGGTGGTCAGCCCACCGTTCGACGGCGTGTTGGCGCCCGCGACCAGGTAGAACGCAAGGGCTTGGTTGAAGCCGGCCGCGGAGCCGGCCGGGAACTGACCATTGATGTTCGAGCCCCACAGGGCCGGATCACCGTTCGTGCCGGCGCAGCCGCTTCCGCTCGGGCAATTCTGGTTGAAGCTAGTGACGAGCTGGATGGCTGCCGTATTGACGCCATTCATCTGGGCGTTGGTCAGCGCAGGCATCGCGAGGCCCGTCATGACAAAGCCTTTGGAGCCGTTGGCACCGGACGCGTCGCCCGCGTACACGTTGAACAGCAGGTTCGCCGGGTTGTTGTCGGCGAAGATCGACATGTCGAGGTTGTAGCTGAGCGGGCTATAGGCGCTGGGTTGAATGGTGTTGACGTTCGTCACCGAGTTGTTGACGAAGTTGTTGTAGAGGAGGGCAAGATCGGTGGTGAACGACTCGTTGTTCGTGCTGTCGAAGACCGTCACGAACAGCGAGCCGCCGGTGGTCGCGCTGGGCAGCGTCATGGCGGCCTGCGCCGAAGCCGACCCGAGCAGGCCGACAACGATGGCGCTGCGCAGGAGTGTAGTCATCTGCATTGTAGATCTCCGAAATAATGTTTTTGATTCGCTTCAGATCGACCGCGGTTCGGACCCCTTCCCGGATCACGCTTCATTAGCCCGCTGCGGCTCGAAGGGGATGCTGGACGCGCTGTGTGACCATTCCGTTAAGTTTCAGTTGCACCTGGCCCAACTCGATGGACGTGGCCATGGAGATGTCATACAAACGAATGGCAACGAATAACGGAGAGGATGCGCATGTCCGCGCAGCCGGACATCCGACAAGGCCACTGCGTGTGACGAATCCGGCAGCCTTTCGGTCAGATCGCAGGCTTCTTTCGGCCAGCTCGCGTGGTGACGAAAGCGCTGTTGCTTCTCGAAGCGAGATTGATGACGAGCGGAAGGATTGGCAATGATCCTGACTGCGCAGCAAAGGACATAATCGGCCACTTTGTAGACGTTTCTGTGCTCGTCGATGCGCTGCACCAGCTGCTCGGCCATTTGACACGATCAGTGCATCGCATGACTGGCGTCGACGTGAATTGACTGTCATCGATTTGTCTGACATCCGATTTCAAATGGCTGACAGATCACGCCGTAATGTTCTCTTCATGTCATTGATGGAAAATTTGGGGTCCATCCATCCGCAGAGGTCAAGAGAGTGGCAAACCGCAACGACGTTGTTTTTGCAGGCAGCCGAACCATCCGTTGCATGCTCGCGATGGCGGTCGTGCTGATCGCAGGGTGCTCGGACGGAGGACGGAACGATGCCGTTGCCACAGCCGGCGACTCCACGATCGGCGCAGCGCAGATTCGCGAATTGCTGGACGGTCTGCCGGTCGAGACGCGCGATGCGCTGCTGGCCGACAAGATTGCGCTCGAACGCGTCGTTCGTTCCGAACTCGTGCGCCGTGCGCTGGTCGAAGAAGCCAAGACCGCGAAGCTGGATTCCGACCCGAAGATTGCCGAGCAACTGGAGCGCGTGCGCGACGACGCGTTGATGCGTCTTTGGGTCGCGCAGCAGGCCAAGGTCTCCGACAGCTACCCGAGCGACGAGGACTTGAAGCTCGCGTATCAGAACAACGCTGCCGCCCTTGCGCCGCCGGCGCAGTTTCGTGTGGCACAGATCTTCGTGGCGGCGCCGAACGGCATCGCTCCCTCGCAACTGGCGGTGGCCATGCGCAAGGCTGCCGATGTCGGCACGAAGATTCCGGCCGGGGACTTTGCTGCACTGGCGCGGGAGTACTCAGAACACGCGGCCAGCGCCGCGAACGGCGGCGATGTCGGCCTGCTGCCTGCCAACCAGATGCTGCCGGAAATCGTCGCTGCGGTTCGTAATCTAGAGGTCGGTGCGACGGCCGGGCCGGTCAAAACCTCGCAGGGCCTGCACTACGTCAAGCTGCTGGAGAGAAAAGTCGAGCCGACACCGACCTTCGAGCAAGCGCGCGAACAACTCAAGGCTGCGTTGCGTGCGCGTCGCGCGCAGGAACTGGAGCAGGCCTACCTCGCGGCGCTCGACACCAAGCTCAACGTCGCCGTCAACCAGCTCGCGCTCGCAGAGATCGGATCGGCCGGCAAGACTGCGGAGGCGAAGCCGTAGCCGCCGCACATCTCATGGCTGATTGCGCTGCGACGGTGCAGCCCGCAACGTTCGCGACTTTCTAAATTTTGTCCTATACGGCTTTCGACGGTCCCAATCGGATGGACGGTATGCAGCGTTCGACTACGTTCCTGGTGGCACTATTCGTCGTGGCTATTGCCGCTTCGGCGGCGATCAAGTTCCAGTTCTCGGCGCAGAGGCCACACGAACTCGGCCGCTCGGTGCAAGCCGATGCGGCGCAGCCCGGCCGCAGCGGTCAGGTCGGCCCCGGCGGATCAACCGGGGTGTCGCTGTCTGCCGCGCAGGGCCAACCTGACAATCGAGGGTCGGTCAACGCAGCCTCGCCAACGTCGGGAGGAGCTGCCAGCGCCCGTCCGTTGCCGGGCAACGCGATGCGTCAAAGCGATCTTGCGAGCCGTGCAACAAGCGACGCATCAACTATCGTCCGGTTCAAGGCCGCCCAGGGGCTGAGTGAATTCGCGTCGAGCGGCGCCGTGCAAACGCTGTCGAATGTACTGCTCACAGACCAGGCGCTGCGGGTCCGTCTCGCTGCGGTCCAGTCCCTTCTCGACATTGCCAAGGACAACCCCAGTCTAACTTCGGAAGTGCGGGCCGCACTTCAAGCCGTTGCTGACGATTCCAACAACACTGTGTCCGTAGCCTCTCGGCAGGCGATCGCGGAACTTCCGTGAACGTCGTGTCGTGAGCGCACGGCAGGACCTGGCCGAAGCGTTCCTGCACCGCACGTCGCTGGGACATCACCTGCGCTTTTGAATCGAGTCCCTGACAGACGCGCCGCAGCATGGAGCGCAGCACAGGAATCGCAGCAACTTGAGGAGCTTCAGGGTCGGTGTGCCGCGCCGTGCTCCAGATACCAAGCGTAAGTGGAGCGGATGCCATCCGCGAGTTCGATGGTCGCGTGCCATCCGAGCTGCTCCAGCCGCGACACGTCGAGCAACTTTCGTGGCGTGCCGTCGGGCTTGCTGCGATCGAACTCGATGCGACCCGTGTAGCCGACCACGCGCGCGATGGTCTCGGCCAGTTCGCGAATCGACACGTCGCTGCCCGTGCCGACGTTGATCGGCATCTCGTCCGCGTAGCGCTCCAGCAGGAACACGGCGGCGGCGGCCAGGTCGTCGACGTGCATGAATTCGCGCCGGGGCGTTCCGCTGCCCCAGACTGTCACGGCCGGCGCATTCGCGACTTTCGCTTCGTGCAGGCGTCGCAACAACGCAGGCAGTACGTGCGAGCGCTCTGGATGGTAGTTGTCGCCCGGGCCGTACAGGTTGGTCGGCATCAGCGAGATCGCGTCGAACCCGTACTGCCGGCGATAGGCCTGGCACATCTTGACGCCGGCGATCTTCGCGATCGCGTACCACTCGTTGGTCGGCTCGAGCGGCCCCGTCAGCAGGTACTCCTCGCGCAGCGGCTGCGGCGCGAGGCGTGGATAGATGCAACTCGAACCCAGGAACACCAGCTTGCGTGCGCCGTGGCGATGCGCGGCATCGATGACGTTGGTCTGGATCTGCAGGTTGTCGCGGATGAAATCCGCAGGGAAACTCGCGTTGGCCAT
This sequence comes from Gammaproteobacteria bacterium, assembly GCA_031404015.1. GTDB lineage: Bacteria > Pseudomonadota > Gammaproteobacteria > Steroidobacterales > Steroidobacteraceae > RPQJ01. The sequence continues at coordinate 3,863 of JANNGT010000165.1, forward strand.
GATGCCGCCGACGCGAGCGGCCGCCAGGATCACGACCTCCGGCCGCTGCCCCGCAAAGAATTCCTCGACCGCCCGCTGATCGCGCAGGTCGAGTCCGCGGCCGGGCAGAACGAGGTGGCTGTAACCGGCTGCACCGAGCGCACGCAGGATGGCCGCACCCACCATGCCGCGCTCGCCTGCGACGTAGACTGAGGCGTCGCGGTTCATTCGCGATGCCTGTGGACGTGGAAGCCTTCGCGCGCAACGAGCGCATCGCGCCGTGCAATCTCGAGGTCGTGCTGCACCATCTCGTCGACGAGCTCGTCAAAGCTGGTGCGCGGTTTCCATCCTAGCTTCGAGTTCGCCTTGGACGGGTCGCCGAGCAGCGTATCGACTTCGGCCGGGCGGAAATAGCGCCGGTCCACGGCGACGACCAGCCGGCCCTTTTCGTCCAGCGCTTGCTCGTCGGCGCCCGCGCCGCGCCACGCCAGCTTCATGCCCAGCTTCTGCGCCGCGAGGTTGACGAAGTCGCGCACGCTGTGCTGCCTGCCCGTGGCGATGACGAAATCCTCCGGCTGCGCCTGCTGCAGCATGAGCCACTGCGCTTCGACATAGTCGCGCGCGTGGCCCCAGTCGCGCCGCGCGTCCAGGTTGCCCAGGTACAGGCAGGGTTGCAGCCCGAGGCGGATCCGCGCGAGGGCCCGGGTGATCTTGCGCGTGACGAAGGTCTCGCCGCGCGTCGGCGATTCGTGATTGAACAGGATTCCGCTGGCCGCAAACAGCCCGTAGGCTTCGCGGTAATTG
>JANNGT010000166.1:0-8625 GCA_031404015.1 Gammaproteobacteria bacterium
CTGAAGTCCACCAACCTGCTCGGCGTCGAGGAGTACCTGGACCCGGCGCTGCGTGCACACATCGGCGTTTACTCGCCGCCAGAGACGCGCAACTTCTTCGCGATCGCCAGCCACTACGAGCCGATCACGCTGTTCGCGCACTTCCAGCACTGGTTCGACCACGCGTGGATGAAGCACGCGCCGCACCCGAGCGCGATCCGCCGCGAAGCCATCCTCTACAACGTCTGGGACAGCCGCGCCGAGGGCATGGCCACCGCGATGGAGGAGATCGTGCTGCACGCCGGCTACTACGACGACAACCCGCGCGCCCGCGAGATCGTCTGGATCATGCTCGCGCAGCGCTGCGCGCGCGGCCTCGCCTCGCTGTACGCGCACGCGAACCAGTTCGACCTGAAGCAGGCCAAGGCTTTCCAGGTGGAGTGGACGCCGCGTGGCTGGATGCGCCCGGACCTCGACCTGCTCGGCTTCGAACAGCAGCTGTACCTGCGCCAGCCCGGCTACGGGACCAGCTACGTGACCGGCAAGTACCTGGTCGAGGACTTGATCCGCGAGCGCTCGCAGCAGCTCGGCGAGCAGTTCTCGATGCGCCGCTTCTTCGACGAGCTCAATGCAGCCGGCGTGATACCCATGTCGTTGATCCAGTGGCAGATGACCGGCCGCCCTCCCGCCGGGCTCGACCTGCACTGAGACCTCGCAGCTGGGCCACCTCGCTCCGGCAAGCGCCTCCATTCGTCGCGTGCAAGCAACAGTCGAAAGTGCGCGCTTTGACAATTTCCCTCCGCGGCTGGAGGATATGAGTGGGTCTTAAACATAACGGGGGAAATCATGGAAAACAGGATCATCGGGCTCGCCCGGGCTATCCGAATCGTGCTCGGCGGTGCCGTCGGCGCGTCGGCCATACTTGGCGCAGGCGTCGCGGGCGCACAACAAGCAGCCCCGCAGGACAAGCAACTCGAGGAGATCTATGTGACCGGCTCGCGCATCGCGCGCCGCTCGGACTTCGAGAGCGCTTCGCCGGTGTTCTCGCTGGACAAGGACCTGCTCGACAAGGCCGGCTACGGCAATTTGCAGCAACTGCTCGCGAAGCAGCCCTTCGCCGGCAACGGTACGTTTTCTACCCGCGGCAACAATCAGGACTCGACCGCCAACGGCGCGGCCTCGATCAGCCTGCGCGGCCTCGGTGCCGACGCGACGCTGGTACTGGTCAACGGCCGACGCGTCGCGATCAGCGCCTTCGCCGAGAGCATCACGACCAACTTCGTCGACATCAACACGATCCCGGTCGCCGCGATCCAGCGCCTCGAGGTGCTCAAGGACGGTGCCTCCGCGGTCTACGGTTCGGACGCGGTTGCGGGCGTGGTCAACATCATCCTGCGAGACGACTTCGATGGCATCGAGGTTTCGGGCAGCTTCGGCGGCGCCTCCGGCTACGACGAGACCCGTCTTTCGGCGATCGCCGGCTTCGGCGACGACAACTCGAACGTGACGATCATTGCCGACTACTTCGATAACAGCACGCTCGAGAACGTGGAGCGCGGCTACCTCGGCACTGCCGACCAGTCGCCGCGTGGTGGCGAGGACCTGCGTTCCTCGCGCGGCTTCCCGGGCAGTTTCATCGTGGACGGCGTCGGCACTCGTGACCCGTCCTGTCCCCCGGACCGCCAAGCCGGGGCGAATTGCCTCTTCGATTACGGCCCCTACAACCTGCTGACTCCGGAAGCGGAACGCATCGGCTTACTGCTGCTGGGCCACCATGGATTCGGCGACGGACTCGAGGTCTTCACCGAGATCGCCTACCAGAACAACAGTTCGATCGCCCAGGGCGCGCCAACGCCGCTCGACGGCGATGCAGGCCTGACGGTGCCGGCTACCCACCCCAACAACCCTTTCACAACGGTAAACACGATCGGGATACGCCGTTTCCGCACGGTCGATGCAGGCGCGCGGCAGTGGGACATCGAGACCGACAGCCTGCGCGGCGTGCTCGGTCTGCGCGGAGCATGGAACGATTGGAACTGGGAGGTGGCCGCGCAGGCTGCCAAGAGCGATTCCGAGCAGACGGGCAGCAAGAGCCAAGGCTGGGTGCGCACGGATAGGCTGCAGCCCGAAATCACCGCTGGCCGCTACAACCCCTTCGGCGCCACGGTCAACTCGCCAGCGGTGATCGACGCGATCACGACCAGCTTGAAGCGCGACGGCGAATCCGAACTGACGTCGTTGGATGCCTCGATCACGGGTGAGCTCTTTGAACTCCCTGCAGGCAAGGTCGGCGTCGCCGCGGGCCTGGAGTACCGCGACGAGTCGATCTCGGACATTCCGGACGAGCAGTTCCAGCAGGGCCTGATCTTCGGCACCGAGGCCATCGCGGCCGAGGCTTCGCGAGAAATCTTCTCGGCCTACGTCGAGGCCGCGATTCCGCTGCTGGATACGCTGGAGGCGAGCGTCGCACTGCGCTACGACGACTACAGCGACTTCGGCGACACGGTGAATCCGAAGATCGCACTGCGCTGGGCACCGATCGACTCGGTGGCCATGCGCGCTTCGTGGGGCACTGGCTTCCGCGCGCCCTCGCTCGCGCAGATTGGCCTCGGCCCCTCCGACGAGTCGCAGTTTTTCGAAGACACCTTTGCCTGCGCAGACAACCCGTTGTATTGCGGCGTGCTGGACTACACGATTCGTTTCTCCGGCAATCCGGACCTGGACGCCGAAGACTCGGAATCGTGGAACGTCGGCATTGCCTGGCAGCCGAACAGCGACGTTCGCTTGTCGGTGGACTACTGGGACATCACGCAGGAAGGCAAGATCGACGAGGCGCCTTTCGGATTGATTTACGACGCATCCTGCAACGACCAGAACAGCGTTATCTGCGAGCGCGACGTCCCACTGCCGGGCGACACACTCGGACCCTTGGTCCGGATCAATTCGGGCTTTGCGAACATCGGCGAGCAGTCGGTCAACGGCATCGACTTCAGCGCGTACTGGTCGCTGGATCTGGCCGGCGGCAACCTCGGCCTGACCTTAGACTACTCGCACATGCTCGAATTCGAGCGCATCGAACTGAACGGCGACCTCGAGTACGTAAGTCGCGACCTGACCGGCGAGTACGAGTATCCGGAGGACCGGTTCGTGCTGGGTGGCGACTGGGCCTGGGACAGCTGGGGCGTTTATGCCGCGGTCAATTACGTCGGCTCCTTCGAAGACCAGCCGGACATCGATTTCGACGGCACGCTGGACTTCGACCAGAACAGCACCCGCTCGGTCGACTCCTTCACGACACTGAACGTGCAGCTGCGCTACACGGGCTTCGAGGGCCTGACGCTGATGCTCGGCGCCGACAACCTGCTCGACGAGGAACCGCCATTCGCGATCGGCGACGGCGATACCGACCTGTACGGCTACGTGTCCAGTCAGCACGATCCGCGCGGTCAGTTCGTGTACGGCAAGGTCACGTACCGCTTCTGATCTTCGCTGCGGTTGCTGCAGCATGGGGGCCCCGGCGCAAGCCGGGGCCCCTCGCAGCTGAGATCGATCCGGGCGGGATCAACGTGCCATGGCATCCATGATCGCGTTGCGATCGTTCACCATCGAGAACATGAACAGGTTTTGTTGGCCGGTCGGGACCGTGTTGCGTCCCATCATCGGCGAGCCGCCCATCATCGAGCCGCCGTGCGAGTGACCACCCTGCTCGAGCGGATGCATGGCGGTCATCCAGTCCTGCATGGCGCTCGCATCGAGCAATGCCCCCATGCCGCTGTAGGTGCCGTCGAGCGAGCCACATGACGTCATGGTTGCGTTGATGCGATACATGTTATGCGTCGCATCCGGCACGCCGACCGAGCCGTTGATGAGGCAGCCGCGGGAGTCGCTTGCGGTCATCTGCCCGTTGGCGCTCAGCGTCATCGTCATCGTGTAACCGTTCGACGTGCTGCGCGTGTAAACGCCTGCGACCGTTTCGATCGAAGCTGGACGGTTCCACATGGGGCTCAGGCTCATGTTGAAGGTACCCGCGTCACCGCTGCCAGCGTAGCGACCGTTTGTGACGGTGGTGGAATGCTGATCGACCATCATCGAGGTGGTGCCATGGTTGGTGCCATCGGGGAATTGGACGCCGTCGTACATGTGTCCACCGAAGGTGATGTCGAAATGATCGCCCGACATGGGCACCTGGCCGCCCCAGACTCGGCCGTCCGTGGTCATCCAGACGCTTTGGCCGTCAAGGCCGGTCAAGGCCACGACCGACGAGGTCTGACCCGTTGTGGTGGACACAATGCTGCCCTTCCAGACACCGGGCGTCGTTGCAGCGGTGGTCGTCGGTGGCGTGACGGGCGCGCCGGTTGGCGGCGTGGTTGGACTGGCGCCCGTTCCTGTGCCCGACGCACCGCTGCCACCACCCCCGCACGCGGTCAATGCAAGACTGGCGGCGAAGAGTGTCAGTGCTGGAAGTCGTGAGCCGAGAAAGCTGTTCATGAGTATCTCCAACGGATCGGTGAATGCGGTGTTCTGTATCGGGAAGGGTTCCGGCAGCGGAGACCGCCCGAGAGCGGCCTCCGCCGGGATCGGCTTACGTCGCGGCGTCCTGCGCCATGGTTTGATGTTCCGCGGCGAGCGAGGTGTTGTGCAATTTCAGGGTAAATCTCCAAACGACTGAACTGTGTGCCCGAGCACCGTCGGGTGCCCGGAGGGAAACGCAACGGATGCGTTATCAGTTCGGAGGTCGCAGGAAATCGAACAGCGGACAATCGAACGCGGGTACCGTCAACTCGCCTACCACGGCTTCAGGCGGAGTCGGGATCGCGACGACCAGTCGGATAGCGCCGAGCGCAGGCGTGTGCGCACCGGGCCAGGTGCAGGCAACGTGGGTGCGGCAATGGTGGTCGATATTCGAAGAGTCCGACGAGGGTGCCTGCCCGTCCGGGCAGCCGCCACAGTCCAACATCGCCATCGCGGTTGCATGGGTCGTCTGGCCGGTCGCACTACAGGCGTCATCCGCTGTGGGAAACGCGTGCACAGGCGGACTGACCAGGAGCTGTGTCAACACCAGCAGCGAGGCGAACAGCGACGATATTTGCCGGCTGATCATGCGGTGCACGCTATCACCGGACGCCCCACGCGTAACCGTGAATTACGCCTATCAGACCTCGGCAACATGTGGTTCGGACCCATGGTTGTGGGGACCGTGTGCCGAGGACGCTCTCTTCTGTTTCGTCTCCGGGGATTTCGCTGTCGGGGCATTAACAGGTGCCAGTACAGGCTGTGCGCCTACAGACGCTGATTTCGACTGCGCCCATACATCCGGATGTTCGCGCATTCGGACGGAGACGCTTCAGCGCATCGCCACTCGGCTGGCCAAGCTACTGGGGAATGAGCGTCCGATTCCACCTCCCATAGGAAACTCACTTCATGGACACGATCACCAGATCACGCCTTTCCACTGCAGTCGTAACTGTCGCCTCTATGTTGCTGCCTGTCGGTGCCGCAGTTGCGCAGGGGGGCATGATGGATGGCGGGGGGATGGGGAATGGACACTGGTATGGCAGCGGAGGGGTATGGCTGCCCGTGCTGGCCATCGCCGTCGTGGGCGCAGTGCTGTTCGCGGTTCTCCGCCGCAAGCAGTAAGTCTCGCGACCAGCAGTGGCCGATATAGGACACCTTGATCAATTCAACCCTGAAGGCAGAACCACTATGAAAACCCCAATACTCTTTGCCGCCGTCATTACCTGCGCTCTGGTGCTGCCTGTGGCCTCCGCGCAGGACATGGCCACTCCAGCGAAGCCAGCGACGCCAGCGAAGCCCGCGATGAGCATGCCGATGGACGCGCAGATGTCTCAGATGCACACGAACAAGACGCTGATGCAATCGCAGATGGACACGATCCGCGCGACGACGAACCCGAAAGAACGCCAGAAGCTGATGCAGACACACATGCAGACCATGCAGGAAAGCATGGCGATGATGCACACCATGGGCGAGCCGATGATGATGGATCACGACCAGGGCGGTGGCATGGCCATGGGCGGTGACAAGGGCAAGCCGAGCGAAAAAGGCATGATGGGTGGCGACATGATGAAGCACCACAAGATGATGGAAGAACGCATGGGCATGATGCAGACGATGATGGACCAGATGCTGCAACATCAGCAGGTGATGGAATCCATGCCGGCCAAGTAGCTGCGTGGTCGGATACTTCAAGCGCAGCAAGTCCGCTCCGCGGTTGAATGTAGCGCTCCACACTGCAATTTTATCCGGCTCGTGCGTCCTCCTGTCGCGCAGGAAACGTTTGCGTGTGGCCGTGCAGGCCGAGCGGGGACCGAACTGTGGATGGCAGTGGCCGACCCTGCGGCGCTCGCGCATCCGCGCGCGAACCGACGCAGGCTTGAACGAGAGCTTTACGGTGACGAGTACCACGACCGTCCGCCGAGGTCTGAGCGACAGCACAACGAGGCCGGCCAGGTCGGCAAATAACCGTAGGACGATTCGAGCCAGCGCGATCACGCCACGATAATGCGAAAGCTCGGCGAAGGTCCCGCAACCGGGTCAATTCGTCCCAGATCCACTATTTGCGGAGCACAGGCAGCTCGACTGCAATCGCCGGACCAGCTCGACGAGTTCGCGTTTGTACTCAGGGCTGTAACGCTTGCGCTTCGACATGGACACTCCGCTGGCTCAGTATGAGCCTTGGTGAAAGTGTCCGTAGAATCGGGGTAGAACCCTTCTTCCAGAATCCGCACTCGATGACACCTGCGCAGAGCCTTACCAAGGCATGACTTCACTGATTCTTCATCCTCTCGGCGGCATCGGCGAGATCGAAGCGGGAGCAGATCTTGCGGGCGTGCTCGGCGCGGCCATCACTCGCTGCGGTCTGGACCTCCAGCCGCATGACCTGCTCGTGGTCGCGCAGAAAGTGGTATCGAAAGCCGAGGATCGTTTCGTCGACCTGCGTAGCGTCGAGCCCTCGGCGCGCGCGCTCGAACTCGCCGGCACGACCGACAAGGATGCGCGGCTGGTCGAACTGATCCTCAGAGAATCCAGCGATGTTCTGCGGGCGCGCCCCAATGTGCTGATCGTTCGTCATCGCCTCGGCTACGTCCTGGCCCAGGCCGGCATCGATCGTTCCAACGTGCCAGGCGACGAGCGCGTGTTGCTTTTGCCGATCGATCCGGATGCCTCCGCCACCTCACTGCGCGACGCGCTGCGCGCCCGCTCGGGGGTCGATGTCGGTGTCGTGATCACCGACAGCTTCGGGCGGCCCTGGCGGCTGGGAACGACCAACGTCGCAATCGGCGCCGCCGGAGTACCCGCACTGTGGGATCGGCGAGGCGAGCGCGACCGCGCGGGACGCGCGCTCGAATCGACACAGGTCGCGTGGGCCGATGCAATCGCCGCCGCTGCGGGCCTGCTGATGGGCGAAGCGGCCGAGAGCGTGCCGGCGGTTCTAATGCGAGGACTCGCCTGCCCGGCCGCACCGAACCCGGCCCGCTCGCTCGTCCGTCCACTGGACGAGGATCTTTTCCGGTGAACATCGAGATCGTCGCGCTCACCGGCGGCGTCGGCGGGGCGAAACTGGCGCTGGGACTGGATTGCCTGTTCCCGGCCGGGCGACTCGCCTGTGTCGTCAACACCGGGGACGACTTTGATCACCTCGGCCTGCGCATTTGCCCGGACGTGGATACCCTGATGTACACGCTCGCCGGTTGCAGCGATCCGGAGCGTGGCTGGGGCCGGGCCGACGAGACCTGGAGCTTCATGCACGTGCTCGAGTCGCTCGGTGGACCGGGCTGGTTCAGGCTCGGCGACGGCGACCTGGCCGTGCACGTCGAACGCACGCATCGACTGCGCACCGGGGAATCGCTGACCGCGGTTACGGCGCGGCTCGCACGGGCACTCGGTATCGGAACCCTGGTCCTGCCGATGACTGACCAGCCGGTCTCGACGCGCGTCCTGACAACCGAAGGCAGGCTGGATTTCCAGGACTATTTCGTTGCCCGCCGTGCCGAACCGCGCATCACGGACATTGAGTTCTCAGGCCACGAATCAGCTCAACTCAGCCAGGCCGTTCGCTCAGCGCTGGCCTCGCCAAGCCTGCAGGCGATCGTCCTGTGCCCGTCGAATCCGTGGCTCAGCATGGACCCGATACTGTCGATACCGGGCATGCGCTCAGCCGTGCGTAGCGCTGGGGTGCCGGTCGTAGCGGTTTGTCCGTTGATCGCCGGCCGATCGGTCAAGGGCCCGACCGCGAAAATAATGTCGGAACTCGGGATCGAAGCCAATCCGCGCTCGATCGCGATGCACTATGCGGGTGTCGTCGATGGGCTCGTCATCGACGCAGCAGATGCATCGTGGGCGGACCGCTGTCCGGTGCCCACACGAGTAACGCCGACGTTGATGCGCAGTCTCGAGGATCGCAAGCAGCTGGCCGCAGAGACCGTCGCGTTCGCAGCCAGCCTGCGCGCGCGTCGGAGCGATTGATGCGATAACGGACCCGGCCCCGACCGCCAGGCCGATGCTCAGCGAGCGCCGCGGCCGTTCGTTCGGGTCCGCGACGAGCCTGCCTGGGCAGACGGTGCTGCCGCTGCAGTCGTTCTCCCGGACGGCCTGCGCGGCACCTTGCCGGGCGGCGATGCAATG
>JANNGT010000167.1:0-8107 GCA_031404015.1 Gammaproteobacteria bacterium
TGGTTCAGTCATTACGGCTGGACACGCGCTTTGCAGCACCTGAAAAAAGTGCAGGGCCTCGAGCTCCCCGATGCCACGGCCAACCAGCTGGTGCGTGGCTGGGGCGATGACGAGTCCACCGTTTCGCCGTTGTTTCTGGTGCAGTTGTTCCGCGCGGCGGCCAGCGCGACCGGCACGATCATCGAATTCGGGGCCGGCCCATCGACGGTGGCCATGGCCTGGGCTTGTCGCGATCGACCCGCTTCGGTCATGGCGATCGAGCACGAGCCGGAACGCCGGTACCGTGTGCTGTCTGCGCTGGCACGCTTGTCGCGACGCAGTGGCGACGTGCGACTGGCCACCATTGAAACCCGTGACGGGCTGACCTGGCCGCTACTCGATTTGCGCCTGATCCGACGGCCGATCGCGTTCGTCGTGTGTCACCGGATCGAAGGCATGTGTGACCCCAGGCGGGCCTGGGAGCAGCTGATCAAGCCGTCCCTGCCAGACAGTTGCCCGGTCTACTTCGATCCAGTCTGAGACGCCAAAAGGCGAACGGAGTCCCAAGTCACGGTCCGTTGCGCCTTGCTAGCATGGCGTCATGCCCAACTCATCGATCCTGGTCACCGGCGGCGCCGGCTACATCGGCAGTCACACGGTTCGCCAGCTCGTCGAGCGCGGCGAGCGCGTCGTGGTCCTCGACAACCTCTCCACCGGTTACCGCAGCGCGGTGCTGGACGTCCCGTTGGTCGTGGGCGATACCGGCGACCGCGACCTGGTCGCGCGCGTCCTGCAGGACCACAAGATCGACACCGTGCTGCACTTCGCGGCCCACACGATCGTGCCCGAGTCGGTGAGCGATCCGCTCAAGTACTACCGCAACAACACCTGCGCGACGCGCAACCTGCTCGAACAGTGCGCCGCGGCGGGCGTGCGGCGTTTCGTGTTTTCGTCGACGGCGGCGGTGTACGGCATTCCCGCGGAGGGCGTCGCGCGCGAAGACTCCCCGACAGTGCCCATCAATCCGTACGGCACGTCCAAGCTCATGAGTGAATGGATGCTGCGCGACCTCGCCGCCGCATCGAGCACGCTGCGCTACGTGGCGCTGCGCTATTTCAACGTGGCCGGCAGCGACACGCAAGGCCGCATCGGTCACAGCGCGCCGACGGCCACGCTGTTGGTGAAGGTGGCTTGCCAGGTCGCGGCGGGTGCGCGTCCGTCGCTTTCGATCTTCGGCACCGACTACCCGACGCCCGATGGCACCGGCGTGCGCGACTACATCCACGTCGCGGACCTCGCGCGTGCGCACCTGAGTGCGCTCGATTACCTGGGTCAAGGCGGCGCCTCGACGACGCTGAACTGCGGCTACGGGCACGGTTACAGCGTGCGTGAGGTCCTCCAGATGGTGGAGCGGGTGAACGGCGGCAAGCCGCTCAACGTCGTCGAGAGTCCGCGTCGCGCGGGCGATCCGCCGTCGCTGGTCGCGCACGCGAAGCGCATCCGCGAGGTGCTCGACTGGGCACCGCATTACGACAACCTGGAAACGATCGTCCGCAGCCAGTTGGAATGGGAACACCGTCTGCAACGTGAGCCGTCGCTGACGCGCAACTGAACCGGTCAATCTGAATCGATTGCGAGCGGACGACGGACGCCTTCCTGCCGCATGATATTCTTCGCTTTCCGAACACTTCGCTGCGGTGCCGACTTGACCCTACGCGCTGATGGACTTGCGCTCGTTTTTTCGTTGACCCGCGTGCAGCGATGGCTGCGTTTTGCTGGCGTCGCGCTCGCGGCGACATTGATCGCGGCTTGCGGTGGCGGAGGTGGCGGTGGAAGCGGCGGCGGTTCGACCAATACGCCACCCAACGCGTCATTCACTGCGACCCCATCGACGGGGGCTGCGCCGCTCGCGGTGACCCTCGATGCATCCGCGTCGACTGATCCCGGCGGCTCGATCGTCACCTATGCGTGGAATTTCGGGGACGGCGGCACGTCGTCATCCAGCGCTGCGACGACCAGCCGCACGTTCACGAGCAACGGCACCTATACGGTCACGCTGACGGTGACCGATAACCTTGGCGCGACTGGGTCCACGACCCGCACCGTGACCGTGTCGTCGCCCAACGCGGGGCCGACGGCTGCATTCCAGTTCACACCGACGGGCGGCCCCGCGCCACTGCTGGCGTTTTTCGACGGCTCGGCGTCGAGCGATCCTGAAGGTCCCATCGCGTTTTACACATGGGACTTCGGTGACGGCACCGACGTCGTCGGGGGCAAGACGCCGACGCACACGTTTGCCGCGGCAGGCACCTACACGGTGCGTCTCACTGTGCAGGATCCGCAGGGTGCTTCCGCCTCGACGACACAGTCGATCACCGTGACCGCGAGCAGCGGCGGCGGTAATCCCACCGTGAGTGGGCGCGTCACCTTCGACCGCGTGCCGTTTTCGAGCACCACCTCGCAGGGGCTGAACTACGGCAACACCAATGCGCAGCCTGCGCGCGAAGTGGTGGTGGAACTGATCGCAGTGGCCAGCGGCCTTGCACTGGTGTCGACGACCACGGACAGCGACGGCAACTATGCGTTTACGGCACCCAGCGGGGTCAATGTGTTCGTCCGTGTGAAGGCACAGGCTTTGCGCACGACGACGCCCCGATTCAACATCCGCGTGTTCAACAACACGAACGGCAATGCGTTGTACGTGCTGGACGGCTCGCCATTTAACACCGGCACCGCCAGCCAGACGAGAAACCTGGGTGCGCCCTCCGGTTGGGGCGGAACGGGCTACACCAGCACGCGCGCAGCGGCGCCGTTTGCGATACTCGACACGCTGTACGCGGCGGCAGAGTTCGTGCACGACAACGGCAGCGCCACATTGAACCTGCCAGACCTGGACGTGTACTGGAGCACCCGCAACAACACCAACGATGGCGACGTCGCCAATGGTGACATCTCCTCGACGCTGTTCCGGCCGGCCGTGCCGGGGGAACCGCCCGCCGGCATCTACGTGCTGGGCCTGGAGAACAACGACACGGACGAATACGACCAGCACGTGCTGGCGCACGAGTTCCAGCATTACCTGGAAGATGCGATCAGTCGCTCGGACACGCCGGGAGGCGACCACGGCATCGGCGATCGCCTCGACCTGCGCCTCGCCTTCAGTGAAGGTTTTGCGAATGCGTTCTCGGCCATGGTGCTGAACAATCCCGTGTACCGCGATTCGCTCGGCGCGCAGCAGGGCCAGAGCTTCGGCTTCAACATGGAGAGTAACAGCGCAACACCGGCAGGCTGGTTCAACGAAGGCTCGGTGCATTCCATGGTCTGGGACCTGTACGACAGCGCCAACGACGCGCCCGATACCGTGCAGATCGGGTACCAGCCGATGTACGACGCGTTGACGGGTACGCTGCGCACGACGCCCGCGCTGACCAGCATTTATCCGTTCCTGACGTACATCAGGAACCGGCCCGGTGCGCCGACGGCGGCTATCACGGCACTCGCAAGCGGGCAGAACATCAACGTGACGGATGCATTTGCGACGGGTGAGACCAACAATGGTTCGGTGCCGCAGGCACTGCCGCTCTACACGCCCATCACGCTCAACAACCAGGCGCCCGTCTGCGGCACCACCACCGCGGGCTCGTACAACAAGATCGGCAACCGGCTGTTCCTGCGGTTCAACCTGGCGACGGCGCGGCTGGTGACGATCCGGGCGCAGTACACGGCAACCGGTTCGACCGCGCCGTTCACCCCGGCGCCGGACCCGGACATCGTGCTGTACAGGAATGGCTTCTTCGACATCGCTGAAACCACTGCGAACGGTGACGAAATCCTCACTCGCACCTTGGAAACCGGCGAATACGTGATCGAGGTCTACGAGTGGAGCCACATCGATCCGACATACTCGGCTGCACAACGCCGTGGCAACACGTGCTTCAATGTATCGGTCACGGGCTGAGGCAGCCCCAGGGCACCAGAGGCAGGCATGGGCATGACATCGACTGACAACGGCTCGTTCAGTGGTTCCTTCGTGCGGCGTTGCACGCTGACGGCGGCGGCTGCGATCGTCGCGGGCGCGCTCGTGGCAGGTTGCGGCGGAAGCGGCGATAAGGAAGCCGAAGCAGCGGCCGAGGCGGCGGCCGAGCGTGCAAAAGATCAGAGCACCGTGGCAGCGACTCCGCCGGCCAACGCGGACGACAAGCACTCGCGGCTTGCAGAGGCGGTGGCCGACGGCAAGACGACGGCACCGGTCAACATGAGGTACGACCTGCTCTCGAAGCCGGAACTCGGCCAGCCTTTCGAAGTGGAACTGAGTTTCGAAACGCGCCTGCCCGCGGACTCGCTCGACATCGTGCTGACGGAAGCACCGGGCCTGGTGATCGTCGGCAACAAGACCGTCAGCTTCACGCCGGTCGAAGGCGGGCAGACGTACACGACCAAGGTGCTGGTGCAGGGCGACAAGCCCGGCCTGTATTACGTCGGCATCGTTGCCAACATGGCGACGAAGGTGCAGACGGAAAGCCGCGCGTTCGCGATTCCCGTGGTGGTGGGCGATGCGCCGGCGGCGCAGAAACCGACGCCGCAAACGGATGCTTCGGGCCAGGCGATCCAGTCGATGCCGGCGCAGGAACCGAAGTAGCTTTCTCTTCAGCGCGGGTGAGGGTCGGGCTCTTCACCTCTCCCGCTTCAGCGGGAGAGGTCGCGCTTCAGCGCGGGTGAGGGCAGGCTGAAGCGGGAGAGGGCACAGAGCCCGTTTCCTGCACTGCAGCAAGCGGAACCCGTTTCGGCTATACTTCGCGCCCTTTTTAGGGCCTCTCCGGGCCCTTGGCGCACCCAGTGTCCTCGAACCCCACGCAATACCTCCGCAACATCGCGATCATCGCGCATGTCGACCACGGCAAGACCACTCTTGTCGACCAGCTCCTGAAGCAATCCGGCACGTTCGACGCGCGCACCATCGTCCCCGAACGAGTCATGGACTCGAACGCGCTCGAAAAAGAGCGTGGCATCACCATCCTGGCCAAGAACACGGCCATCAAGTGGAACGAGTACCGCATCAACATCGTCGACACGCCCGGGCACGCTGACTTCGGCGGTGAAGTCGAGCGCGTGCTGTCGATGGTCGATTCCGTGCTGCTGCTGGTCGACGCCGTCGACGGCCCGATGCCGCAGACACGCTTCGTCACGCAAAAGGCGTTCGCGCACGGCCTGCGCCCGATCGTCGTCATCAACAAGATCGACCGTCACGAAGCACGCCCGAACTGGGTGCTCGACCAGACGTTCGACCTGTTCGATCGCCTCGGCGCCACCGAGGCGCAGCTCGACTTCCCGGTCGTTTACGCCTCTGCGATCCAGGGATTTGCAACGTACGATCCGGCCCACCGCGGCGGCGACATGAAGGTGCTGTTCGAGACGATCATCAAGCACTGCTCGCCCCCGGACGTCGACCCGAACGGTCCGCTGCAGCTGCAGGTGTCGCAGCTCGACTACTCGAGCTACGTCGGCGCGATCGGCATCGGCCGCATCAAGCGTGGCGTGATCAAGCGTGGCCAGACGGTCACGGTGGTTGATCGCACGGGTCACGCGCGCACCGAGAAGATCTCGCAGGTGCTCGGTTTCCATGGCCTGAACCGCATGGAGGTGGATTCCGCGAGCGCGGGCGACATCGTTGCGTTCGCCGGCATCGAGATCCCGGCGGTGTCGGACACGCTGTGCGACCCGGCCGCGCCCGAGGCGCTGCCGCCGCTGGTGGTGGACGAACCGACGATCGGCATGACGTTCGAGGTCAACACCTCGCCGTTCGCCGGTCGCGAAGGCAAGTACCTCACCAGCCGGCAGATCCGCGAGCGACTGTTCCGCGAGGCGCTGACCAACGTTGCGCTGCGCGTCGAGGAAACGGATGACCCGGACAAGTTCCAGGTCTACGGGCGCGGCGAGCTGCACCTGGGCGTGTTGCTTGAGAACATGCGTCGCGAAGGCTACGAGATCGCCGTCTCGCGCCCGCGAGTCGTGATCAAGGTGATCGACGGCGCCAGGAACGAGCCGTACGAAATCCTCGCCGTCGACATCGAGGACTCGAGCCAGGGCGCCGTGATGACTGCACTTGGCAGTCGCGGCGGCCTGCTGCAGGCAATGCACCCCGACGGCAAGGGCCGCGTGCGTCTCGACTACATCATCCCGGCCCGCGGGTTGATCGGTTTCCAGACCGAGTTCCGCACCATGACGTCCGGGCTCGGCTTGCTGTTCCACGTGTTCGATCACTACGCCCCGGTGTCCGATCGTGAGATCGCCAGCCGCCAGAACGGCGTGATGATCTCGAACGGGCAGGGCACGGTGCTGGGCTATTCACTCTTCAACCTGCAGGAGCGCGGCAAGCTGATGTGCGCGCACGGTGATGAAGTTTACGAGGGCCAGGTCATCGGCATGCACAGCCGCGAGAACGACCTCGTCGTGAACCCGCTGAAGGGCAAGAAGCTCACGAACATGCGTGCGGCCGGCAAGGACGAGAACATCGTGCTGGTGACCCCGATCCGCTACACGCTCGAGCAGGCGATGGAGTTCATCGAGGACGACGAACTCGTGGAGATCACGCCGTCGTCGATCCGTATCCGCAAGCGCGCGCTGAAGGAACTGGATCGCAAGCGCTCGGGGCGCTCGTCGGAATCCGAGTGATTCTCACCTCTCCCACGTCCGTGGGAGAGGTCGCGCATCGCGCGGGTGAGGGCCCTCCGTTCCCTCTGATCTCACTTTATTGTGCAAACCAACTAAAAAGGCGTCCTGCGAGACCTCCAAGTCCGCACGCATGCTTTGCACGTGCAGCTTTCAGACGACCAACGCCGATTCGCACGCCAACTGCGTCGCAACCAGACGGATGCGGAGAACCGAATTTGGTACTGTCTACGCGGGCGCAGGATGCGTGGGTTGCGGTTCAGGCGACAGCACCCGGTGGGATGTTACTTCGCCGATTTCGCATGCGTAGAGCTCGGGCTGATTGTCGAACTCGACGGTGGCCAGCACAACTCGGCGGACGGCAAAACGCACGACTTGATTCGCAGCGACGTTCTGGCTGCGCACGGATTTGAGGTTGTTAGGTTTTGGGATAACGACGTGCTTTCAAACACGCGCGGAGTTCTAGAGACCATTGCGCGTAAAGCCGAGGAGATAAGGCGCGAGCAAAGTGTATTGAAGAGCGGACCCTCACCCGCGCTGCGCGCGACCTCTCCCGCCAAAGCGGGAGAGGTGAGATCACGCAGCGGCACTCCGTGCAGCCGCCAAGCCGCGCCCGTCCCGAGCGTGGTAATTCTTCAGGTAGGTCTTGAGCGCGTCGGCGAAATCGCGCCAGTCGCGACGCTTCCGATACAACGGCAAACGGCACACCGCGTGCAGATCGTCCATCCCCAGGAACGTGCCGAACGTCTCGTTCATGCGGTTCAGCGTCGTCTCAGGTTGCACCAGCAGGTCTTCCAACGTCAGGTGCAGGTGCCGCGCGCCGTGCTCCTGCGCAAACGCCTGGTTAGACGTATTGATCGACTGGTGGTGCTTGCGCGTGTAGCCGAAGCTCTGCACCTGTTTGCGCTTGTTCAGCGTAATCCAGCTTTGCAACTCGCTGCGCGATAGCGTCAGGAACGCCGTGCGACCAAAGTCGACCACGCCAGACCACGCCCGCACCGTCCACGCTAACTGCGGATCTTTCCACGCCCAGAATTTTTCGCGTTCGCACTCTTCCACGAACGAGCGAAAGGGGCCCAGGTCCAGCTTGCCTGCATCCAGCCCGATCTTTTCAGCGTCAGCCGCGCAGAACGGCGTCTCGGCATGTACGCCCGGTCGCAACGCCTGCAGCAATTTGGAGTTCAGCTCGACGAGTCGCGCATTCTCATACGTCTCGAAGTCGGGCTTGCGCAGAGTCTCCGTTCCCACCCAGTAGCCAGATCGATGCAACAGCCCGGCAAAGATTGAGCTGCCCGTCCAAGTGTGCGAAAGGATGACAACCGAATTGAAAGGCTTCATGTGCGCTCCCGACCTCGTGACTACGCCAGGACCAGACGCAACTGTGCCGCTTAGCGAAGCCGTCGTCGCCGTGCAGGTCGGATGGTGCACGTAGGAGGGCCGCCCCGCGGATTGCAGGACG
>JANNGT010000168.1:0-29063 GCA_031404015.1 Gammaproteobacteria bacterium
GATCTCGCGCGTCATGCCGCCTGGCGATTCATGCTGCCGGTGCGCCCGACAGCATTCTCTGACAGTGCGTTGTTATTGACCTGCGCCGTCAGCGTCGAACCGTCCTTAGTCGTGCCGGTCAGGAGCAAAGCGCCAGCCTGATTCGTGACGGACCGGTTCTGGATCACATACACGTAAGCCGGCGAAATCGGCGTGCCGCCGGCAAGGCAGATGCCGCACGCTGAGACGTTCGACACGTAGACCTTCTTGACGTAGCCGCTCGAGGCGTAGGCATCCACACCGGCCGCGGCTCCCGTGCCGCGGATCAAGACGTCCGATACCGTAAAGCTCTGTGCGTTCTTTAGCTTCACGATCGCTGCCGCCGCGGAGTCGGCGCGCTGCAGCGTGACCAGCGAGACCGAGACGCCGGTTACGGAGGCCGACCCCGCGGCCGGCTGTACCGAAATGACCGCTTGGTTGCCAAACCCCGCAGCTGCGGTAATTCTCGATTCGCTCGACGCCGGCACCGTACCAGTCGGACGACCGGCTGCGTCATACACGGGGGCGTTGCTGCCCTGTAGCTTGACGGGATAGTCGAGGAGCACGGGTAAGGTTACCGTGTGCTGACCCGGCAGCAGCGTGATCTTGATGTCGGAGTAGATTGCCGACTGGAGTCGACCGACATCCACGGCGTCTTTGACAAACTTGAACGGCTGATTCTTCGATCCTGTCGCCCCAATTCCTGAGGCATTCGCATCAACGAACAGCTGTAATGTCGCGGCGGCCGCCGGCGCCCCGGCAATCGGCAACACCCACGCAGCGATCGCGAAGAGGATCGAGACTCGAAATGACTTCTCGCCTGACATGACATTCTCCTTTGAAATGGTTCCGATGGTGTCGACCCACGTCGACGCGTCGATTTCGAAGGAGATCGCCATTCAGCACATGAATGATCAGGGAAATCACCCGGAAGACTGTCGGAAGAGTGTCGGAAGAGTGTCGGAAGCGCGGTGGCAGGACACGGGAATTGCGGCGACCCGCATCGGTACGCCGTAAAACCGGACGTCAAACGTCAGTAGCGACCCGGAGCGGTCTTGCGTACAGGTCAACCGTCATCGCGTGCGGATGTCACTGATCGAGCCCATTTGACCGATGCCACACGGGATGAGTATTTGCCTTCGACTCGTACTGTTGCGATTACAGGAAGACCGTTCACCAGATAGCCCGCACCGAGATTGACCATCTCTAGGCCGTGCGCAACGCCCAGCTCGCCCACCTAGACTGCCTGCCACCCCTTTCGCGCTGAAGACCTACACGCGATTCGGCAACCGCCGAGGGTGCAATTCGCGCTGCCGTACGGAGTGTCCACACCGAGCGCGATACGCTCCCCTGCAGGGTAGAGGTCGAGCGGTCCCATCGATTCGCGCCTGCCGCCCACACGAAGGGACTACACATGAACAGACTCATCTACATCATCGGCTTGGTCGTCGTGATCCTCATCGTGCTGTCGTTCTTTGGTCTGCGTTGATCCGCCGCACCCGTTCGGCACGCAGCCTCGACTGAGCAGTCAGACCGGCCAGGGGTCGCCGGCCGCAGTGAGGGCGCTACTCACTGCGTCGGCGCGCTTCATCCGCCAACTGCTCGAGCGTGCCCTCGCCTCTCAGCGATAAGTCGGAAACACGTTCGTCCTTGCTTGCGCCCCGCAAGCAGACCGTCATCGGTGAAAAACGAGCCCAAGCGGACCGTCGACCGCGGTTATCGGATCGAAGCCGAGAGACGACGGTAGAACGCCTGCACCGAGTAAATCGAACTGCGCTCAGTCGCGCCAACATTCCAAGCTACGAGAGCGTCAGTCAAACTCTGCTTCGCATCCTGCATTGCGGCTAGCCGGCGCGCCGTAACTTATTTGCACTGGCGTACGTGTGATGCCGCACATACGCACTGCGTAGTTCACTGATATAGATCGCACAGGGAGTCCCCACGATCGATTGCGGTAGTCGCGGATGACCCAGACATTGTAAGGCACGGACTGCTACGCGACGCGTAAGGTGCAGACATGGGAAGCTATAGAGATTGGCGCTTTCAACAACTGGAAGACAGCCTGCTTGGTGCAGCCGCTGCCCTTGGCGGTAAAGCTACATCCAAGCTCTGGTACGAGATTCCGATCCCCGATCTGGACGGGCTCAGTCCACGCGAACTGCTGCGTCGCGATCGCGCAAACGAGGTCTTTGACTACCTTGCGACGCTGGAAATGTCGTTGCCGTTCGCGAACTGGAACGCGAGCGAGCGGTAGTCCTTCACGAGACCGCGCCACGCCTAGTCGACGTCGCGCATATTCAAAGCGTGCCCCAATTCCAAGCTACCTCGATGCCGGCTTTTCGCAGGCGACTTCGCCCTCGCGTATCCATTGCGTTTCCTCGCGGATGTCATCGTCGAACAACGGTACGTTCAGACGCGCTCCGGGAACGCTGCTCTGTCCGACATGTCGCCCGACTACGAACTCGGCTCTCGCCGGGGGTTGCAGCGGCCGATCTACGGCACCGATACGGTCAAGGACTGCGAGCACGAGGCTTGGATCTCACTCACACATCAAAATAGTGAACGGTCGGGTGATCGAACGCACGGCTACGTTGCCGGCGTCGGCGCGGTCCAGGAGAAGCCAATGGTCTTGGTAGTTGATGACAACCGGGATGCCGCCGAGAGCCTCGGCACGTTTCTTACACTAAACGACCTTCCCGTGGTCGTGGCGTTCGATGGCTATGAGGCGATCGAGGCGATGGAGAAGATTCGGCCGCAGGCAGTCCTCCTTGACATCAGCATGCCGGGTCTTAGCGGTCTGCAGGTCGCCACATGGGTGAGAAGCAAGCCTTGGGGCCGCGCGGTGCGATTGATCGCAGTGACAGGCCGGGATCAGCTGGAGGCCCGCCAGATGACCGCGGACGCCGGCTTCGATCGGCACATCGTTAAGCCTGTTGATCCCGGCGAGGTGCTGGCCGAGTTGAAATACCTGCGAACCGGTTGACGTTGCAGACCGCATACGGGCATTCGCGCACGGGGCCGTTGCTGGGCACGATCGACAACGCGCCGAAGCAACTCGCGGTGTTCGGGTTGAATGTGCCTGACTAGCCTCGAAGCGGCAGTTCAGTCCGATGCAATTACTCACACGCTCGAACGACTGCGTTCGTCGACGTGGGAGTGTGGCTCCGCGTGGCCGATCTTACCGTTCCCGAAAGCGGTCCTTGTAGGCGAAAGAACGACCCTGAGCGGTCAGTCGCTAGCCTGGCAGATCAGGATCAGACACCTCAAGCGTCGCGTGGTTGGCGCGTATCCAGTCGTGACATCGCCAGAGCAGGTCGCGCACCTCGGCAGCCGACTCCGGGCGCAAGTGAATGACGATTCGCGTGTTGTCCACCGTGGGCGCGCCTGACTCCTTACGGAATTCGGAGCTTGAGATAAACCGGAGATACATCTCGAGCTTCGTCATGAGCCGGTTTACAGAGCGCTGATCCGCCTGCAACGGGCTGGCGACGACGACAGCCAAATCGGAGCCGCCGCCCTTCTTCAAGACGTTGACGTCGAAATTGAAAACGTACGGAATCTAATGGCCTGGATCGTCAACCAAGCTTGGATCATCGCTTGAATGAATTGTCAGGCCGCGGGTCGCCTCAAATGTGAAACTTGACGCCGTACTCGCCGGCCACCTGGACCACTCTTGGGACGTCCAGCGGACCGGGCGGAATCTCTCGATCCAGCGCAGTGAACATCTGGATTGCCTTGCTTTCCATTCCTGTGACTTCCAGCATCTCGCCGCCGCCGGGGCCGTAGCTGAAAGCGTGAACGGTACCGGCCGGAACATAAACGAATGTGCCTACCACGCACATCGTGGTATCGCCAGCGCAGGTAAATTCAACTTGGCCCCTGGTTACGTAGAAAGATTCGTCCCAATCGTGGCTGTGTGGTGGCGGGCCGGATCCCGCCTTGCCTGACTGCAGTGTGACCTGCTGGCCTCTCGAATCCGCGGCCGAAACAAGGACAGTCACATTTGTACCGACAACGCTGAGGGCAGCGTTGCGATCGCCCGGCTTCACGACGAATTGCTTTGGACGCATGGCATTGACCCCCTGTGTACGTGGACCTTCGTATGCGGCCTGCCGCCAATTAGTCCGACAGGTCTAATGCATGTTAGCCCGACAGCCGATCTGCGTGCGGATGCCGGCGGCGAGCGCCCGGCGGCGGATCATCTGATACACGTCGGCCTGGGAGAGGGGGTTCTCGGTCAGCTCACCAGTGCGAGCCACGCGGACTACGCAGCAGCATCCGCGATCTCTGGCGCGGTGGCGAGAGACGTCTAACCGCTCGCCACTGAACTGGCCGGGACCACGTGCTTGACTCGGCATTTAATGTGATATATATATTACGTAAGAGATATCACACGTAATCGATTGAGAGACCGTTCTTTGAGCCGCTGATCCGTCGTTCCCTGGGAAATCCATGCACTTCGAGCTCGCAAGCATCCAAGCGACACGTCGATCGTCGGCACGACGCACCGACGCGCGTGCATTTCGCGTGATGCAGGGGTGATGACATGTCGATGAACAGCAGCGACCTCGATCCGGTCTGGCGGGCTCTAGCGAACCCTCATCGACGGCGCATGCTCGATCTGCTGCGCGATCGGCCGCGCACCACCGGTGAGCTCGCCGAGGCGCTGGGCGAGAACCGCTTTCTCGTCATGCAGCACCTGAATCTGCTGCGTGCATCGAACGTCGTCGTCGTCGAGGTCGATGGCCGCCGTCGCATCAACCACCTGAATCCCGTTCCCATCCAGCAGATCTACGAGCGCTGGGTGGGCAAGTACCAGGGCGACTGGGCCGCGGCCCTCGTGGGCCTCAAGCACACCGTCGAAACAAAAAGTGAATCGCGCACAAAGGGGAGAAGCAGCCGTGGATGAACGCCAGGTACACGTCGTCGAAATCAAGGCGCCGATCACGGCCGTCTGGGCCGAGATCACCAAGCTCAAGCACACTCAGAAGCCGATGTTCAACACCGTGCTCGAGTCCGACTTCCAGCCCGGCTCCCGAATGATCTACCGCAGCCAGGACGGCAAGCGGGTATTCATCATCGGTGAGGTCAAGGAATTCGTGCCGCCCAATCGCTTCGTACACACGTTTCGATTCACCAACCTCGCCGAAGCGCCCACTCTAGTGGAGTGGAATCTCGCGGAGCAGGGCGGAGTGACGCGCGTCACCGTGACTCATTCGAAATTCGTCGATCAGCAGAAGACCGCCGACTCGGTCCGCACCAGCTGGGTGGGCATCCTGAACAACACCAACGCCGTGCTGGAGACAGGCACCGTGCCGTTCAAGACCCGGTTCATGCACCGGATGATGTCCGCCTTCATGTTCATGGCCCCGAAGGAAACCTTGCGGAAGAACATCCCGGAACTGCGGGAGTAGGGTAAATGCGATTACACGCCACATTGCTGCTTTCGGCTGCGCTGCTTGCGTTGTCGATCGGAACACCGGCCCTCGCCTACGACGCCGAGCTCGCTCAGCAACTCGGTGCTGACGAGCACGGCATGAAGATGTACGCGCTCGTGCTGCTCAAGCCCGGTCCCCGGCAGGACCTGGCCAGGGAGGACAGCGACCGTGTCTTCGCGGGCCACATGGCCAACATCAACCGCCTGTCTGGCAGCGGCGACCTGGTCTTTGTCGGTCCGCTGGAAAGGAACGATCGCTACCGCGGCATCTTCGTCTTCAACGTTAAGACATCCGCCGAAGCCGAGGCGCTCCTGGCCACGGACCCTGCGGTGCAGGCGGGTGCGCTCGCGGGCGAGATCTACCTGCTCTACGGATCCGCCGCGCTCCAGCAGGTCACGGCCATACATCACACCCTCTCGCAGGAATGAGACGACCATGGGCAAAGTCGAAGACGCGACGGCCGCGATGATCCGGAACCTCGAGGCGAAGACCGGTAAGTCCCTCGCGACCTGGGTGAATCTCCTCAAGGCCGAGCAACTGCCGAAGCACTCGGCCATGATCGCTTTTCTCAAGTCGAAGCACGGCCTCGGTCATGGCTACGCAAATCTGGTCGCGCACTCGGCGGCTGGTGGAGCCACCGCTTCGACGGGTGACGACCCGGTGGCGGCACAGTACGCGGGCGCGAAAGCGCCGCTCCGGCCGATCTACGATGACATTCTGGCGGCCGTTCGAAAGTTCGGCGGCGACGTCGAGGTCGCTCCCAAGAAGGGGTACGTCAGTCTCAGGCGCAGCAAGCAGTTCGCGATCGTGCAACCGTCCACTGCCACGCGGCTCGATGTCGGCCTGAACTTGAAAGGCACGGACCCGGCCGGCCGACTCGAACCGTCGGGCAGCTTCAACTCGATGGTCAGTCATCGCGTTCGCCTGGACTCCCGTAAGGGAGTCGACAAGGAACTCATCGGCTGGCTGACGGAGGCCTACCGTCAGGCCTGACACGGCGAGGCCCACGGTGAGTCGCATGCGCCGAACGCTGGCAGACCTCAGCGTCGAATGCGCTGCAGCGTGTCCCTGACCTTCTGTTGCGCCGCAACCTGCCCAGCCGTGGGCTCGGGCACCGGCATCGACAGCAGCACGAACAGGCTCTTCAACAGGGCCCGCGCATTCTGAGACGCGTCGTGCGCCACGGAATCCGGCGGCGCTTGCGTCCAGACCTGCTGTTCCATCGTCACGACGCGAGCGAGCCACGGCTCCAAGTACGCCGCATCGTAGTCCGACCGCCGCACCACCGACAACAGCGCCGCCGCCAGTCGCTCGTCCTCCGCGTGGGTCCAGACGGGAATTCCCGGTGTCGTCATCTTCGCCCACGCCGCGTCCCACACGCGGTGCTGGTCCGCCACCGTGAACCTCGGGTCGCGCGCCAGGAACTTGAGCAGGTCCGCGGTGTGCGCGGTGGCATGAACCCAGCCGACCCCGGGCTCGAGCCCCCGCAGGTCCCGCTCCTCGTGCAGGTAAGCGAATGCGCCGTCTAGCAACTGCCGATAGCCCTCATCGTCGAGCACAGGGTCGACCGCCTCGAGCGCTGCAAGGATCGACAGGTCCAGCGCCGAGAACGAACGCAGCAGCACGCTGTCGGTCCCGACCTCGCCAATCCCGCGCCTCAGGTTTTCGCTCAGCGTCTGCACCAGCGCGCGCCGTTCGGTCGGCGACAACCGTCGCCCCTGGTAGACGCACGCAACCACCACGCCGTAACCGACGTCGTCGCGCCACTGCGGATCCCGCGAGCCCAGCAGCGACACTGCTTCGTTCATCAGTGGCGCAGCCGACTCGCCCGCCGGAATCGCACAGTCACGCGCCAACGCCAACCAGAAAGGCTTGCCACGGCCCTGGGCCGTCGACACCGCGTCCGCCGCCCACACGGGTGTCGCCACCCAGCCAGCGGCGAGCAAGAACGCAAGCATGCCCCGCCGAACGACCGCGGCACATCCGGCCCACCCGAGAACGTCCATCGCTTTAGCGACCACCGGATCGCGCCCACGTCGTGCCAACCACGCTCTGACCATGCAACACCCCCCCGGCAAATTCGACGACTCGCCGGCGACGGCACGTGGCGCGAGCCGAATCCCGCCAGCCGTCACCCTCACGCCCCGATCCGCACCGGCGCCACGATGGCATCGTATTCCGTCTCGTCGAAGTACTCCTCATCCGCACTGCTCGAACGGCCCACGGTGTAAGCCCGGCTCAACGCGAAGATCACCCGCGAACGGGCCAGCACCGACGTAAGCCGCCGCGGCCTTCTTTCAACGTGGATCTGAACTGCACCGCAGTGGCAAAAACCTGTGAGCATGGTGCTGCCCTCTTTGTGCGGCCCAACGACCAAGCTCAGCAGCGCCGCGAAGCGGCGTCGGCTGCAGCGATGTGTTGGGCGGCCTCACTTTGTTGTCGGAAGTACGCGAATATACGAAAAGACTTCCTCGTGAACTTTGCGGCCCTTCTGTTCAATGGCAAGGTAGACCGTCATGGCATCGCCATCAGGATGGAAGGATATTCCTTCGAAGTGGACGGCGCCGTCACCGAGCGCGACAAGGGGAAAGTCGAAGGTCGTGTTCTTTTCTTCCCACCCGGTCAGGTCCGGATTGAAGTGCTTGAGCCTTAAAACCAAGCTGCCGTGTTCCTCAACGATCGTTAGCAACTCGTAGAAGACCGGCTTTTCGGCTTGTATCAGGCGATACATCCCCATCATCGAACCCGCTTTGGCATCGCTCCAGATTTCCTCTGCTGTGCCTCCGAAGGCCCGACCAGTCCAGTGCCCACTCAGCCACTTTATGTCGTTGAGAGTGGCGGGCGGTGACTTGGCACCCGCTATCAGCTTGAAAGTTCGCTCCGTGAATTTTTCCTGGGCTTGCGCGACGGTCAGAAGGGAAACGCAGCACAGCGCAATCTTGAGAATCGTCAGCAGCTTCATTAGTTCCACTCCTGGCCGAACTTGGAAGTAGCCAAGTGTCTGCTTTTTACCTCAACTTGCGACAACGACGAACACGAATCAGTGAATGAGTCGAAAACGGTCAGCTACCACATCGAACCGGATTGCATCAATGCCGTCCTGATACATGGCCTCCGCCTCGCGCTGCGCGGACATGTCGGGCGAGAGCGGGTGACGTTGCGTGCGCCGTGCAACCTCGTCGCGCCAGCGGTGAGGTTGCTCAGGCGCGTGGGATCAGGCGTTCGATCCGGTGTGTCATGGCGTGCGCGTGTCTGCCTTTCCAAGCACGACAGGACACACCGGAGCGGACGCCGGAGCCCTCACCCGCGCTGCGCGCGACCTCTCCCGCGAGGTGGGAGAGGTGAGGAAGCGCCCTCACCCGCGCTGCGCGCGACCTCTCCCGCGAGGCGGGAGAGGCATGAGGCGGACTCAGATGTTCGAGTCCGGCGTCGCTGCTTTCTGGCGATTGATGTAGTCGAGCAGCGCCTCGTCCACGGCCGCATCGAGCGGCGGCGCCACGTACTCATCGAGCTGACGCTTCCACTGCAAGTTGGCGCGCTGCGCCATGTCGAGCGAGCCCTCGGCCTGCCATTGCTCGAAGCTGTTGTTGTCCGCGAGCGGCGAGCGATAGAACGCGCTTTCGAAGTTAGCCTGAGTGTGTGCGCAGCCCAGGAAGTGATTGCCCGGCCCCACTTCTCGGATCGCGTCCATCGCCTGGCCGTTCGGCGTCAGGTCCACGCCGGCGAGCAGCGTGTGCATCATCCCGGCCTGGTCCACGTCCATCATGAACTTCTCGTAACCCATCGCGAGGCCGCCCTCGAGCCAGCCCGCTGTGTGCAGCACGAAGTTCACGCCCGCAAGACACGTCGGGAGCAATGTCTGCGCCGACTCGAACGCGGCCTGCGCGTCCGGCACCTTGGACGCGCAGAGGCTACCCCCCGAACGGAACGGTACGCCGAGACGGCGCGCGAGCGCGGCCATCGTGTAAAGCACCAGCGCGGGCTCGGGCGTGCCGAACGTCGGTGCGCCCGACTGCATCGAGATCGACGAGGCGAAGCTGCCCATGACGACCGGGGCGCCCGGGTTCACCATTTGCGCGAAGGCCATGCCCGCCAGCGCCTCGGCCAGCGTCTGCGCGGCGGTGCCTGCCACCGTGACGGGCGACATCGCGCCCGACAGGATGAACGGTGTGATGATCGTCGCCTGATTGGCGCGCGCGTACACCTTGAGCGCGCCAAGCATGGTCGCGTCGTAGACCATCGGCGAGTTCACGTTGATGAGGCTGATGATCATCGTGCGCAGCTTCCCCGTCGCGGGATCGACGGCGTCGGTACCGAACGCAATCTTTGCCAGCTCCACGCTGTCCTGCGCGCGTTCGGGCGCCGTGACGGAACCCATGAAGGGCTTGTCGCTGTACTTGATGTGGCTGTACACCATGTCGAGGTGGCGCTTGTTGACCGGCAGGTCCACCGGCTCGCAGATGGTGCCGCCCGAGTGGTGCAGTGAATTCGCCATGTAGGCGAGCTTCACGAAGTTGCGGAAATCGTCGATGCGCGCGTAGCGTCGACCTTCGTCGGCATTCAGGATGAACGGCGAGCCATACGCCGGCGCAAACACGGTGGAATTCCCGCCGATGCGCACGTTGCGTGCAGGGTTGCGCGCGTACTGCACGAACTCGCGCGGCGCATGCTGCTGGATGAGTTCGCGACACATGCCACGGGGGAATTTCGCGAGTGATCCCTGCACGTCGGCGCCATGCGCCTTGAGGATGGCGAGCGCCTCGTCGTCCTCACGGAACTCGATGCCATAGTCGGACAGGATGGTCTCGGCGTTGGCCTCGATCTGCGCCAGCCCCTCCTCGCTGACGACCTCGTAATACGGCACATTGCGCGTGATGTAGGGGATCGACGCGGCGGAACGCGCGGCACGGGCGGCGCGCTTGGCGTCGCGGCCACTGGCGCGCAGGGGGCGCCGTTCGGCGGCGGATGACTGGTCTTCCATGCTGGACATGGCGGCTCCGATCCAGGATGCGAGAACGCCAGTATGGTCGCCGATCAGCCCTGCGACTGACCAGTTTGCGACAAGGACTTGCCCCCGCGCGCCACCCCCACCCCCCACGGTGGCCGCGCGGGAGCCGTCCGTCAGAGAGCCCCGAACCGGTACGTCGCGCTGAGACCGTACCAGCGCGGCTTGGCGTAAACGCCGGCTACGACGCCCGCGAACAGCGAGCTGTCGAACGCATACACCCGATACTCTTCCTCGAACAGGTTGCTGACGAACGCGGCGACGCCCCAGCGACCGCTGCCGCTCTCGTAACTCAGGCGCGCGTTCGCCACTGTGTACGCGTCTTCTTCCTCCACGGGCGCGCACAGCACCGTGAAGCAGAACTCACTGGAGTACTGCACGTCGCCCTGGATGCCGAACGTGCCGCCGGCCAGCGCAAACTCGTACCGCGCCAGCGCATTGGCCGAGATGTCAGGGGCTTGCGGCAAGTCGTGGTCCTCGATCGTCACGCCGTCCGGCAACGGCACGTCCTTGACCTTCGTGTCGAGCAACGACACGCCGAGTTGCAGCGTCAGGCCATCGAGGGGCCGCGACATGAGCTCGGCTTCGAGACCCATGCTTTCAGCATCGAGGTTGATAACGGTCTGCACCGGCCCGAACTGGGCGAAGGCCTGATAGTCCGAATAATCGTAATAGAACGCCGCGACGTTCAGAGTCGTGGAGTCGCCCAGCGTGGACTTGGCACCCACTTCGTACGCATCGAGCGTTTCCTCGTCGAACGGTATGCCCTCGAGGAACGAGCGCGGAATCGTGCTGCTACCGTCCGGGTCGTACGGCGTGCCGGTCGAGAAGGTGTAACCGCCGCTCTTGCTGCCGCGGTTGAAGCTGCCGTAGAGCAGCAGGTCGTCGGAAGGCTTCCAGTCAACCTGCACGCGCGCGGTGACGCCATCGAAGCCGTTGCTCGCATCGCCCGGGCTGATGCCACTGCCCCCCGGAAACACTTCATTCTGGTTGAAGATGATCGTGACGGGCGCCGACAGGCCGGGCACTTCAGGCGCAAACCCGAAATACGAGCCTTCGCGTTCGTCGTTCCAGTAACGCGCGCCAACGATCAGCTTCCAGTCGTCGGCAAACTGCCATTCATCCTGCGCGAACACGGCGTACGACGTCGTCTTCTGGCTCATCGTGATGGTGGGGTCGTAGCCGTAGAACGGCGTGGCGAACTTGCCGGTGTAATCGCCATCCACCTGCATGCCATACAGGCCCGCCACCCACGTGTGGCTGCCCGCCACGCCCGAGAGACGGAATTCCTGCGACCACTGCTCGAGGTCGCTGCCCTGGTAGAACAGCACTCCGTCCACAGGTCCCGCGTCGCCGCCTTCCAGGTAAAACTTCTCTGCGTCCTGGTAATCCGTGATCGAAAGCAGATGCAGCGAGCCGATGTCGAAATCGGCGTGCAGCGTCGCACCCTTGATCTCACGATCCACGTAGGACCGCTGTGTTTCCGCCGTCTTCCATGGATCGCCGCCGCGGCTGGGCGTGATCGCGTCGTTGCGATAGCCGGTGCCCGCCTCGCCCGGCCCCGTGCCCCAGAACGCGCACGACTCGTTGGCGCCCGTGAACTCGCCCTGAAAACGGTCATTGGGACACGCGGGTTCGTGTGAATAAATGCCGGCCTGCGTTTCCTTGTCGGCCTTCATGTAGCGGATTCCGAGGTTGAACTCGGTCGCCTCCGAGGGCTGCCAGGCCAGCTGGCCGCGAACCGCGTAATGATCGTTGCCGCCGCGATCCGCGACGCCTGGGATCACGGATTCCATGTAGCCATCATCCGTGTTGCTGATCGCGGCAATGCGGCCCTGCAACGTCTCGGTGATGGGACCGGACACGGCGCCTTCGGCGATCAGCTGGTTGTAGCTGCCCGCGGTAAGCGTGGTGTAACCGGTGAAGTCCTTAGTCGGCTTGTTCGAGATGAACTGGATGGCGCCGCCAGTGGCATTGCGGCCGAACAACGTGCCCTGCGGACCACGCAGGACTTCGACGCGCGCGAGGTCGAAGATCGGGAAACTCGCGAGGTTGATGGAGCTGGAGTAGCTGTCATCCTGGTAAACCGCAACCGGTGGTTCCTGCTGGTCACCGTAATCGTTCTGCGACACGCCGCGGATGTTGAACACGACCTGCGAGGACGAATACGCATTCATCTTCAGGCTGGGCACTGCGCGTGTGATGTCCGTGGCCATGTTGATGTTGAGGTCGGTGAGCATCTGGCTGCCAAGCGCGGTGACAGCGATGCCGACGTCCTGCAGGTTTTCCTCGCGACGTTGCGCCGTGACGACGATCTCCTCGATCCCGGAACTGGCACCCTCCTGCTGCGCGTGGGCAACCCCGGGCGCGCCGGCGGCGAGCGCCGCGGCAATGGCAACGGCGAGGGGTGCCGAGGCACGGACGGCCAGGGCAAGCGGGCGGCTGGATCGCATAGAAACCTCCATGAAGTAAACGAATTCGATCAGGCACTGGCGCGTGCGCGGCCGTCGCTGGTCGCGAGCGCGCGTATGACATCGGTGGGTCCGCACACGCCCTGCACTGCCCCGCCTTCGGCGAGCAGCACGGGGTTGCCGGAGCGACACCACTGGATGAGTTGTCGCAACGGCGTGTCGACGTCGGCAACGATCAGGCCATCGCCTTCGGCCGTCGACCTGCGCAACGCGAGCGGCTGACCTTCGAAGGACGCCGCAACGGGTTGTCCGTCCGCGTCGAGCGTCGCGCTGAACTGACGGCCCGGGTCCAGCCAGCGCTGAGCACCGTCAGCAGGCAGGTCCGCCCATGGGCGCATCACCATGCGGCCGTTCAGTACCGACAGAGGATTCATGTGCTGCACAAATTCGCCTACGTATGCATTGGCGGGCCGCAGGACAATGTCCTCCGGCGTCCCCGTCTGCACGATGCGCCCGCCTTCGAGTACCGTCGTCTGGTTGCCGAGCTTAAGCGCTTCGTCGAGGTCGTGCGTGACAAACAGGATCGTCTTGCGCACGCGCGCCTGCAAAGCCAGCAGTTCGTCCTGCAGCTTGGTGCGAATCAACGGATCGAGCGCGGAGAACGGCTCGTCCATGAGCAGGATCGGTGCGTCGGTGGCGAACGCGCGCGCCAGGCCGACGCGCTGCTGCATGCCGCCCGAGAGTTCGTGTCCGTAACGCTCGGCCCAGCGCTCGAGACCGACGAGCTGCAGCTTTTCGTCGACGATGCGTTTGCGCTCGGCGACGGATTCGCCGCGCAGCTCCAGCCCAAGACCGACGTTCTCGCGGACGGTGCGCCACGGCAACAGGCCAAACTGCTGGAATATCATCGCGATCGTGCCGCGGCGCAGACGACGCAGCGCGGCGGCGTCGCAAGTCGCCACGTCCACTTGCTTCTCGCCATCGTTGACGAGCACGCATCCACGCGTCACGCGATTGAGGCCATTCGCTGCGCGCAACAGCGTCGACTTGCCCGAACCCGACAAACCCATCAGCACCGAGATCTGGCCGCGTTGCACGGAGAGGCTGGCGCTGCTCACACCGACCACGACGCCAGTAGCCGTCTCGATTTCGTTGCGATCGCGACCTTCGTCGAGCAGCTTCAACGCCGATTTGATGGCTGCGTTCCGCTTGCGGCCGGCCGCAGCCGAAAACAGGATGTCGACGTCGCCGAACTCCAGTGCTGCGTCGCTCATTCCTGCCCCTTCTTGTCGGCAGGCCGCGTGATTCGGTCGAGCATGATCGCGAGCAGGACGATTGCGAGGCCTGCCTCGAAGCCCATGCCCACCTGCACGGTGTTGAGTGCGCGCACGACTGGCACGCCGAGTCCGCCCGCGCCGACCAGCGCCGCGATCACGACCATCGACAGGCTCAACATGATGCACTGGGTGATGCCGGCCAGGATCATCGGGGCCGCGCTCGGCAGCTCGACCTTGAACAACAACTGCAGGGGCGTCGCGCCGAAGGCCTGTCCCGCTTCACGCAGCGTCTTGGGCACCGAGGAAATGCCCAGTTGCGTGAGCCGGATCGGCGCGGGCAAGGCGAAGATGATCGTCGAAATCAACCCTGGCACGATGCCCAGACCGAACAGCACCAGCGTTGGCGTCAGGTACACGAAGGTGGGAAGCGTCTGCATCAGGTCGAGCACTGGACGCATCGCTGCATACAGTCGCGGACTCTTGGCGTTCCAGATGCCGAGCGGCACGCCGATCAGCGTCGACACGAGCGCCGCGACCAGCACCAGCGTGAGCGTCTCGAGCGTAGCGTCCCAGTAGCCCTGGTTCATGATGAACAACAGGGCGAGGATCACGAAGACGACCTGCCCGAACGAGCGCCGCAGCACCCAGGCGTTGGCGGCGATTATCAGGATGAGAGCCGGCGCGGGCACGCCATTGAGAATGCCGGCGACGATGTTCGTGGCCCCGATCAACACGTTTGCCACACCGTCGAACAGCCCGCGCGCATGCTTCTTGGTCCACTCGACGAAGGTCGTTGCCGCATCGCCGACCGGAATCTTGTTGGCCGTGACCCAGTCCTCGAACGACGAGAGATGGCTGAGCCTCGCCGGCGGTTCCACCGACTTCAGCGCCGGGCTGCCGTCGAAACTCTGCACCCCTGCGAGCCAGCGCTCCAGCTCGGGCGGCCGCTTGGCGAGCCACTGCACCGCCAGGTCCGATGCACGCACCTTGTCGGTGAGAATCCGGTCCATCCATTCGTTCTCGAGCGCGACGGAGAACTCGATGTTCTGCAGCAGAAGTCCGACGTTGGGGCATTCCTGCAGGTACCCCTTGCGCACGATGGTGCTGACGGTCGCCGAGCCGAAGTCGGGCCCAAAGGTGGCGTCCCCGCCGGTCAGGTAGCGCACGTTGAAGTGAGTGTTCATCGGGTGCGGCGCCCACGCCAGGAACACCACCGGCTGTTTCGAACGATGAGACCGCTCGACCTGTGCCAGCATGCCTTGCTCGCTCGACTCCACCACCTTGAAGCCTCGCAGGCCGAACTCATTCTTCTTGATGAGGTCGAGGATCATGTGGTTGCCGTCATTGCCGGGTTCGATGCCGTAAATCGCTGCCCCCAGCTCTTTCCGGAATTTGTGGATGTCCGCGAAGTCCTTGAGACCGGCCTCGTGCAGATAGTCCGGCACACCGAGCGTGTACTTCGCGCCCGTCAGGTTATAGCGTACGAATTCGATCGAGCCGTCGGCAAGGAAAGGATTCAGCATCGAAGCCTGCGCCGGCATCCAGTTGCCGAGGAAAGCGTCGATGTCGCGGTTTTTCATCGACTCGAACGTCACCGGCACTGAAAGCACTGTGGTTACAGGCTTATAGCCCAGGTCCGTGAGCATCTGGGCCAGCACGGCCGTCGTTGCGGTTTCGGCGGTCCAGCCCACGTCGGCCAGGCGCACAATGCGGCAACCGGCAGGATCCGCGGACGCCGCGGTGGCCGCCCCACACAGCAACAGCAATGCCAATACCCGGCGGCCGAACGGCCACAGCCAACGGAGCAGCAGGCCCTCCCCAGGGCGCCAGCTCGAACGCATTGCCATCCCCCGCATAAAATAGTTCTGACGCATTGGTAACAGGGACCGACGGCCCGCGTCAAACACAGCCGAAAAACAGGTCGTGAGCCTTCCGTTCGGCCCGGAGTCGCAGGCTATACTTCGGCGCGCGCTCCGGCTGCGAGCGCACACCCCTGCAGACGAGCCCGGCCGCGTGGACGCGGAGACGAGGCCGACGGAGCCCGGCTCGATGGAAATCAACGAATTCACGATGGATTTCTTTTCGCTCGAGGGAAAGAAGGCCATCGTCACCGGGGGCAATACCGGCCTGGGCCAGGCCTTCTCCCTCGCGCTCGCCAAAGCCGGCGCCGACGTCTTCGTTCCCAGCGTCATGGACGATGACGGCAAGACGGGCCCGCTCATC
Organism: Gammaproteobacteria bacterium; assembly: GCA_031404015.1. GTDB lineage: Bacteria > Pseudomonadota > Gammaproteobacteria > Steroidobacterales > Steroidobacteraceae > RPQJ01. The sequence continues at coordinate 16,373 of JANNGT010000168.1, forward strand.
GCAGGGGCTGGTCGCCGCTATGAGTTCCTGAAGATCGACATCACCGCGCCAGGTGCCGCCGCGAAGGTCATCGAGACCTGCGTCGAGCGCTTCGGCGCGGTCGACATCCTGGTCAACAGCGCGGGCATCTGCCCGATGGCCGAGGTCCTCGACTTCGGCCGTCCGCAGTGGGACGCGACGGTGGCAGTCAATCTCACGGCGGCGTTCGAATTGAGTTACGAGGCCGCCAAGCAGATGATCCCGCAGAAGAGCGGCAAGATCATCAACATCTGCTCGCTGTTCTCTTTCCTGGGAGGGCGCTGGTCGTCGGCCTATGCCGCCACCAAGCACGGGCTCGCGGGTTTCACCAAGGCGTACTGCGACGAACTCGCGATGCACAACATCCAGGTGAACGGCATCGCACCGGGCTATTACGCCACCGAGATCACGCGCAAGACGCGCAGCAATCCCGTCACCAACCAGCGCGTGCTCGACCACATACCCGCCGAGCGCTGGGGCGAGCCTGTCGACCTGATGGGCGCGCTCGTGTTTCTATCGAGTCGCGCGTCGAACTACGTCAATGGTCACCTGCTCGTCGTCGACGGCGGCTACCTGGTGCGCTGACACGAGATGTCGACCCGGGGGCGCTACATCGTCGGCGTGGACAACGGCTCACAGAGCACGAAGGTCGTGGTGTACGACCTCGACGGCAACGCCGTGGCGGAAGGCCGGCAGGTGCTGCGCGCGTCGAGTCGGCCGCGTCCCGGCGTCGTGGAACATCCGGACGATGACCTCTGGGATTCCATCATCGGCGCCAGCCGCCAGGCCCTTGCGCAATTCAATGGTGACCTCGGCGAGATCATCGCGGTGGGACTCTGCACGATTCGCTGCTGCAAGGCATTCCTGCGCGCCGACGGCACCCTCGCCCAGCCCGTCATGAGCTGGATGGACACGCGCGCGTACCAGCCGTACATGCCCGACGATCCGGCCGTTGCGTACGCGACGACGTCGTCCGGTTACATCACGCATCGCTTCACGGGCCAGTGCAAGGACACCGCCGCGAACAACATCCTGCTGCAGTGGCCGATCGACACCGACACGTGGCAATGGAGCGACGACCCTGGCCTGCTGCAGCAGTTCAACGTCCGGCGCGAGCAGTTGTTCGAGTTGCTGATGCCAGGGCAGATTGCCGGCCACGTCACGGCGGCCGCCTCTGCGGCGACCGGCATTCCGGCAGGCCTGCCCGTCGTCGTCACCGCCAACGACAAGGCCGTGGAGGCGCTCGGGTCCGGTTCGCTCGATGATCGCACCGCCTTGCTGTCGCTCGGCACGTACATCGCGTCGATGGTGCACGGCACGTGCAACCGGCAGGACGCGATGCATTTCTGGACCAATTTCGGCTGTGTGCCGGGCCGCTACCTGTACGAGAGCCACGGCATCCGTCGTGGCATGTGGACCCTGACGTGGTTCATGGACCTGCTGGGGCCGGAATTCGCAGCGGCGGCGTTGGCTCGCGGCGTCACGCGCGAGCAGGTGCTCGAAGCGGAAGCTCGCGACGTTCCTGCCGGCAGCGACGGGCTCATGAGCGTGCTCGACTGGCTCTCCCCGACCGACAAGCCGCATCGCAAGGGCATCATGCTCGGCTTCGACGCCCGCCACACCCGCGCGCACGGCTATCGCTCGATCCTGGAAGCGATCGCGCTGACGATGAAAGACAATGTCGATGCCATGACCGCTGAACTCGGCACGTCGCTGCGTGAAATCGTCATCTCCGGCGGTGGCTCGACCAGCCCGTTGTTCATGCAGATTTTCGCCGACGTGTTCGGCATCACCGCGTCGCGCGCCAATGGCCCGAGCGGCGCCAGCGTCGGTGCGGCCATCTGCGCTGCGGTCGCGACCGGTGCACACCCGGATTTCGCGACCGCCGTGGCCCGCATGGAGAAGCCGCGGGAATCGTTCGCGCCGAATCCGTCCAACACCGAGGTTTACCGCCGCATGAATGCGGAGGTGTACCGCGACATCCGCCACTCTACCGACCAGGTCCTCGAACGGTCCTGGCCTCTATTCCACTAAAGGACCGCATCATGGCCTTGAGCATCATGGCCTTGAGCAAGACCGCCATCGTCCAGGGACTCCAGGGTATCGTCGGAGGTGCCAACGTCGTCACCGATGAAAAGGAGCTAAAACAAAGCAGCATCGACCGTCTACGCCTGTACGAAGACGTGCACGGGGTGTTCACACGGCCGATCCCGGCCGCGGTGGTGATGGCGCGCAGCACGCAACATATCGTCGACGTGCTGAAGTTCGCCAACAGGAGCCGCATCAACGTCGTTGCGCGCACCGGTCGCACCGCAACCGAAGGCGGCCTGGAGACGGCCGTCGAGAATTCAATCGTGCTGGACGGCTCGGGCATGAACGGCATCCTCAAGATCGATGCGTACAACATGCAGGCCACCGCCCAGTGCGGTGTCTGCCTGCAGACGCTCGAAGACGAAGTGCGCAAGCACGGTCTCACCACGGGTCACTCGCCGCAATCGAAGCCGATCGCGCAGATGGGCGGGCTCGTCGCGACGCGCAGCATCGGCCAGTTTTCGACACTGTACGGCGGCATCGAGGACATGGTCGTCGGCCTCGAGGCCGTGTTCGCGGACGGCACCGTTACGCGCATCAAGAACGTGCCGCGTCGCGCCGTCGGCCCGGACATCCGCCATGTCGTCATCGGCAACGAAGGCGCGCTGTGCTACATCACCGAAGTCACGGTGAAGCTGTTCCCCTATATGCCGCAGAACAACACGTTCGTCGGCTGGACGCTAAAGAACATGCGGCCGGGCTTCGAGGCGCTGCGCCAGGTCATGGTCGGCGGCTACAAGCCCTCCGTCGCCCGTCTGTACGATCCGCCCGATGGCGCGTTCCACTTCTCGAAGTTTGCCGCGAAGGATGACTGCGTCCTGCTGTTCATGGCCGAAGGTCCGGCCGGCATCGTCAAGGCGACGATCGACGGCATCAAGGAAATCGTCGCGAAATTCCCTGAGTGCAAACCGGTCGACGCGCACCATCTCGAGGAATGGTTCGCCGACCTCAACTGGGGCCCCGACAAGATCGCCAACGAGCGCAAGGAAATCGTCGCGACCAAGACGATGGGCCGTACCACGGAAGTGTCGGCGGACTGGAGCACGATCTGCGACATCTACGAGAATGCACTGAAGCGGCTAAGGGTTGACGTGCCGGACATCACCGTGGCCGGCGGGCACAGCTCGCACAGCTACATCAACGGCACCAACATGTACTTCATCTACTACTACAACGTGAACTGCCCGCCGGAGCAGGAAGTGGACAAGTACCGCACCGAGATCAACCGTGTGATCTGCGAAGAGACGCTCAAGCTCGGCGGCTCGGTCGTGCACCATCACGGCATGGGCAAGGCACGCACGCCGTGGATCAGGGAAGAGTACGACACCTCGTATTACATCCTGGAGAAGCTCAAGCGCGCGTTCGACCCGAACGACGTCATGAACAAGGGCTGCATCATCCCCGAGTGACGGGTTGCCGCCGATGAATGCAACCGGCGGCACGACGATCGCGTACGACGACGCGCCACTGCGACCGTTTCACCGCCGGATCGCGGTGGCGAGCTTTGGTGGCGTGTTCGCCGATGGCTTCGAGATAGGCATCATCGGCGTGGCACTGACGCAGGCCACGCTCCAGTTGAACCTCGATGCGTGGTGGCTGGGGCTGCTGGGGGGCGCGGCGCTTGCCGGCCTGTTCTTCGGCGCGCTGTTGACCGGCCCGGTCGTCGACCGGTTCGGTCGGCACCCGATCTTCGCGTGGAACATGCTGCCACTGGCTTTGCTTGCGGCCATGCAGTTCTGGGTCGCCTCGCCGGAGCACCTGTTCGCGTTGCGGCTCGCGATCGGCTTTCTGCTCGGCACGGACTACGTAGTCAGCAAGGCACTGCTGGCAGAGTTCATCCCGGTCGCCTCTCGCGCCCGGATCATGAGCACGCTGTCGATTGCATGGGCCGGCGGGTACGCCTGCGCCTACTTCATCGGTTACCTGCTCAAGGACATCGGCCCCGACGCGTGGCGATGGATGCTCGCCTTCAGCGCGCTGCCGGCCCTGCTGATCCTGCCCCTGCGCCTGACGCTGCCCGAGTCACCGGTGTGGCTTGTCGCGCGCGGACGGACAGCGGCCGCGGCCGATGTCGTGCGTGATCGCATCGGCATCGACGTCGCCATCCCGCTGCCACCTTCGGCGCCACGCGCGTCCCGTGGACAGTGGGCTCAACTCCTGTCGCCGAAATGGCGTATTCCGACGCTGGTCGCCGCGGTCTTCTTCACGTGCCAGGTCATTCCCTACTTCGCGCTCGGCACGTTCGTGAACCGCGTGCTCGACGCGCTGCGCGCCGGCGACAGCTTCGTCGGCGGCGCGGCCTATAACCTCGCGTTGCTGACCGGGACCGTACTCGGCTGGTGGGTCGTCGACAAGATGCCACGGCGCGCGTTCCTGATCGGCAGTTTCTCGATCACCGCACTCGCTCTGCTGCCGATGGTCGTGACGCCGCATCCCGCGGCGGGACTGGTCGTGGTCCTGTTCGCGATCTTCGCGCTCGTGCTCTCGTCAGTATCGAGCCTGTGCTACGTTTACCTGCCGGAGCTTTTTCCCACGCATTTGCGTGCTTCCGGCATCGGTGTGGCCATCGCGGCGAGCCGGATTGGATCGGCCACCAGCACCTTCCTGCTGCCGGTCGTGGTAAGCCATTACGGCGTGCAGGCCGCGCTGGGTGCGTGCGTTTTAGTCCTGGCTTCCGGTGCGGCCTTTTGCTTTGCGTGGGCACCTGAAACGCGGGGTCGTCGCCTGGACACGGTGGAATGAGGTCAGATGAACATCCTCAAACGGTCGTTGCTGCTGGCCACGCTGCTGCCCTGCATCGTTGGAGCCGGTAGCCCCGGGCAGACGTTACCCGTGGCGCGCATGCACGAACCCGATGCCGGGCCATCACCCGTGCTGAACAGCGCGTTCGCCCCGGGCAACGACGCTCTTGAAGCACCCGCCTTTACCGGCACGCTCAACGTCGGCGCGGCGTCGTTGCAGACCCTCCCCGTCCTGCCGCATCCCGTGCTCGAGGGTCGTGACGCGCGACTGTTCCCCGGGGTGTCGCTCGGCTTTGTCACGTCAGGCGACACACTGATTCCGCTGCAGCGCGGCGAGATGGTGCGGGAAACCGCCGCCGGTTCCACACCGAGCTACTGGCGCGTGATTCCGCAGTACGGCCGGGTCTGGCGTGACCCCGCGGATGGCGGCTGGTCACGCGCAGCGTTCCCGCTGATGCTTGTGAACGACACCGAGAACCATGCGCACCAGGGACTCGCGACGTTCCTGTACAAGAACGACGAGGTCAGCCGGCTGCGCGTGCAGTTCGTCCAGCAGACGGCGCCCTACCTGCTGAGCCCGCATTGCGTGCTGTGGGGTTCGCTGCCCCTGACGGTGTCGAAACTGGACGCCAGGCAGGCGAGCGCGTCGCGCAAAGCCGCCCTGGTCGAACTCGCCGCGCGACTGCCTATGCGCCCGCTGGCGGAATTGCGACGCACCCTGCCGCCCGGCACGCTCGACGGGTTCGGCGGTCCCGTCAAACTGAAGTGGCAGGTCGCGCGAGCGCTGGTCAAGGACGGCACGCTGTATTACGAAGCCGAACCCACGGCGTACGGGGATTATCCGTATCCGCTCGAAATGCGCTTCGGGGTGCGGTCCGTCATGAAGTCAGTAGCCGTGCCGCTCTCATTGCTGCGACTCGCCGAAATCTATGGTCCTGCGGTGCTCGACCAGACAATCGGCGAATTCGTGCCTGGCCTCGATCCCAAGTGGAAGCGGGTCCGCTTTGCCGACGCCGCGAACATGGCGACGGGTTTCGGCGGCACTGGCACGTTCAAGACCCAACCCAATAACTTCAACGACGGTTACCTCGAAGCCGATTACGACGGCTGGTACACCGAGCCCACGGCCGCGGGCAAGCTCGCCCATATCAACGCGCACCTTCACCCCTACCCTTGGGAGCCGGGCACCGTGCTGCGCTACCGCGATCACGACTTCTACCTGTTGGGAATCGCAATCGATGCCTACGTAAAGTCAAAGCGGGGGCCGCAAGCGGACGCGTGGGACATGGTGCGGCAGGAAGTGCTTGAGCCGATCGGGGTCTACCAGGCACCGACTGTGCGCACGCGCGAAGCCGGCGGACACGATGGCCCCGCCTGGTTCAACGCGGGTTATTACCCCTCGCTCGATGACCTCGCGAAGATCGCCCGGCTCTACCAGGACGAAGGCGCACACGCCGGCAAACAGATCCTGCATCGCGGCCTGACGCAGGACTTGCTGGCCGCACGCGGCGCGCTCGATAAGCACAGCGACAACTCGGTCAAGGGCTCTCGGGCCGCGGACCTGCCACCGCCCCTGCTTTATAAGATGGGTTTCCATTTCACGCCCTACAGGGGCAGCCGCAGCGGCAAGACCCTGCAGCTGCCCACGATGTCAGGTTTTGGGGACAACGAGGTGATCCTGTATCCGGGCCGCATCGTGTCGATTCGAACCGCGAACGTCGCCAACGTGCCCGCCGGCGAGAAAGCCCTGAGCGACGACGTAGCAGCAACGATGCGCGCCGTCGATCGGCTTGCACCCTTCTGAGGACAGCTGCATGACCGACGAGCACAGACGGCGTCGCGAAGGAGAACGCACGCGCCGCTCCACCAGCGCCGCGTTGCCCCAATTGCCGTGGCGTGATGTGCGCAATCCGTATCGGCCGCTCGACGTCCTGTCCGCCGATCAGCTCGAGGCCATCCACCACACGTCGCTGCGGATCCTGTCCGAACTGGGCATCGAATTGATGTCGCCGCACGCCCGCGCGCTGATGCAGGCCTATGGCGCGGAAACCGACGAGACGACCGGCACGGTCCGGTTTGACGAGGCCGTGCTCAATCGCGCGCTCGCTACAGCACCTGCGTCGTTCACGTTGACGCCGCGCAATCCCGCGCATGCCGTGACGCTCGGAGGCGACCACCTTGCGTTCGGGCTCGTGGCGGGCCCACCCATTGTGCACGACCGGATTCGTGGCCGCCGGCCCGGCAATTACCGCGACTACTGCGAGTTCATCAAGCTCGCCCAGTACTTCAACGCTGTGCACCTGATCGGCAACCAGGTCTGCGCGCCGGTCGAACTGCCTGCTGGCACGCGGCATCTCGACGCTTACCATGCGAATCTCGTCTACTCGGATCGTGCGTATCACTGCACCGCGATCGGCGCGGGCCGTGCCCGTGACGGCATCGCGATGATGGCGATCGCGCGCGGCATTTCGCTCGAGGCGATGGCAGCCAGTCCCGGCGTGATCACGATCATCTCGGTCAACAGCCCCCGCCGCTTCGACGATGCAATGGCCGACGGCCTCGTCGCGATGGCCGAGCATGGTCAGCCCGTGGTGATCACGCCGTTCACGCTGATGGGCGCCATGGCGCCCGTCACGCTAGCCGCTGCACTGGCGCAGCAGAACGCAGAGGCGCTGTTCGGGATCGTGCTGGCGCAGGCCGTGCGTCCCGGCACGCCCGTGATGTACGGTGCGTTCACGTCGAACGTGGACATGCGGTCCGGCGCCCCTGCGTTCGGCACGCCTGAGAACGCGAAGGCGAACGTGGCCAGCGGCCAGCTCGCGCGACGGTACGGCCTGCCCTACCGCACGTCGAATGCCAGTGCTTCCAATGTCGCCGATGCCCAGGGCGCTTATGAAACCCAGATGTCGTTGTGGGGCGCCGTGCTGGGCGGCGCCAACCTCGTGTATCACGCGGCGGGGTGGCAGGAAGGCGGCCTCACCGCGTCATTCGAGAAATTCATCCTCGACGTGGAGATGCTGCAGATGATGATGGAGTTCCTGCAGCCCATCGTCGTTGACGAACCGTCCCTCGGCTTCGAGGCGTTGCGTCGCGTGCCAACGGGCGGGCATTTCTTCGGTGATGCCCACACGATGGAGCGCTACGAACACGCGTTCTACCAGCCGCTGGTTTCAAACTGGCAGAACTACGAAAGCTGGGAACTTGCGGGAGCCCAGGACAGCACCCAGCGTGCCACGGCGGTCTGGCAGCGCGCGCTTGATGAATACGAGCAACCCCCGCTCGACCCGGCGATCCGCGAGGAACTGGATACTTACGTTGCCACCCGGCGCGAGCGAATCGGGGGCGGCGATCCATGACTTTTTGCGATATCGGCGCGCGAGGCCGTTTCGACCTGCGAGTCACTGCGTTCGTGAAGCGCGTCGGCTAGACTTGAGTCCTTGTGCGTGAGGTGAACGTTGGCATCCCGATACTCGATTTTCAGCCTGCTCAAGGAATCGTTTCGCGGCCACCGCGGCTGGGCGCCTGCCTGGCGCGACCCGGAGCCCAGGGCCAGCTATGACTTCATCGTCGTGGGCGGCGGTGGCCATGGCCTTGCGACGGCCTATTACCTGGCTAAGAACCACGGCGCGCGCAACGTCGCCGTGCTCGAGAAGGGCTACATCGGCGGCGGCAACGTCGGCCGCAACACCACCATCATCCGGTCCAACTACCTGATGCCGGGCAACATCCCCTTCTACGAGCATTCGCTCAAGCTGTGGGAAGGCCTCGAGCAGGACATCAATTACAACGCGATGATCAGTCAGCGCGGCGTGCTGAACCTGTTTCACAACGACTCACAACGCGACGCATGCGTGCGGCGCGGCAATTCGATGCACCTGCACGGCGTGGACGCCGAACTGCTCGATCGCGAGCAGGTGCGCAAACTGCTGCCGCTGGCCGACTTCGACAATGCCCGCTTCCCGATCATGGGCGGCCTGATGCAGAGGCGCGGCGGTACGGTGCGACACGACGCCGTGGCCTGGGGCTTCGCGCGCGCGGCCGACAGTCTCGGCGTCGACATCATCCAGAATTGCGAAGTAACGGGCATCCGTCAGGACGCCAGCGGCGTCACGGGCGTCGAGACCACGCGAGGATTCATCGGCAGCCGTCGCGTCGGCCTGGCCTGTGCCGGCAACACGAGCCGCGTGGCATCGCTCGCGGGGCTGCGGCTGCCGATCGAAAGCCACGTGCTGCAGGCGTTTGTGTCCGAGGGCCTCAAGCCCATCGTGCCCTGCGTGATCACGTTTGGTGCCGGCCATTTCTACGTCAGCCAATCGGATAAGGGCGGCCTGGTTTTCGGCGGCAGCATCGACATGTACAACTCGTATGCGCAGCGTGGCAACCTGCCCACGGTCGAGGAGGTCTGCGAGGAAGGCGTCGCGCTGTTCCCGTTCATGAGTCGCGTGCGCATGCTGCGCTCCTGGGGCGGCATCATGGACATGTCCATGGACGGCTCGCCTATCATCGACCGAACGCCCGTAGACGGCCTGTACCTCAACGCCGGCTGGTGCTATGGCGGTTTCAAGGCCACCCCCGCATCCGGCTGGTGCTTCGCCCATCTGCTGGCCACCGACGAATCGCACACCGTCGCCCGCGCCTACCGACTCGACCGCTTCGCCACCGGCCGTCTCATCGACGAGCACGGCGGCGGCGCGCAACCCAACCATCACTGAACCATGCGCATCCCCTGCCCTCACTGCGGCTTACGCATCCACGACGAGTTCACGTACTACGGCGACGCCACGGTGCGTCGACCGGACGCGACCGCCCCTAATGCGGAAGCGGCGTTTTACGATTACGTGTACACGCGCGACAACCCGTTCGGCCTGCATCGCGAGCTGTGGTTTCACCAGGGCGGCTGCCACGAATGGCTTGTCGTCGAGCGCGACACGCGCAATCACGAGATCACTGGCGCCAGGCCTGCGCGCGACGTGTTCTCGGCTGGAGACGCCAAGTGAGTTCACGTCTCGCCCGGGGCGGCCAGATCGACCGGCAGCAGCCGTTCCGCTTCACGTTCGACGGCAAGGCGTACACCGGCTGCTCGGGCGATTCACTCGCCTCCGCGCTGCTCGCCAACGACGTGAGACTCGTGGCGCGTTCGTTCAAGTACCACCGTCCGCGCGGCATCCTGAGCGCGGGCGCCGAAGAACCCAATGCGCTGGTCGAGCTGCGCAGCGGCGCGCGGCGCGAACCCAACACGCGGGCAACCGTTGCGGAGCTGTACGACGGGCTCGAAGCCAACAGCCAGAACCGCTGGCCGTCGTTGCGCTTCGACGTGCAGGCCATCAACGGACTGTTCTCGCCGCTGTTCGTGGCGGGCTTCTATTACAAGACGTTCATGTGGCCTGCGTCGTTCTGGGAAAAGGTCTATGAGCCGCTGATCCGCCGCGCCGCAGGGCTCGGTCGCGCAGCGCTCGAAGCGGATCCGGATCACTACGAGAAGTCGTGGACGCACTGCGACGTGCTCGTCGTCGGCGCGGGTCCGGCGGGGCTGGCCGCGGCGTTGACGGCTGCGCGCCCGGGTGCGCGGGTGATCATGGCCGACGAGGATTTCGCGCTCGGCGGCCGCGCGCTCGCCGAACGGCGCACCGTTGATGGCGTTGCAAGTTCGGATTGGGCGAAGCAGGCCATCGCGGAGCTGCGTTCGATGCGCGACGTGTGTGTGCTGCCACGCACCACCGTTTTTGGCGTCTACGATGACGGCGTGTACGGTGCGGTCGAGCGCGTCAATGATCACCTGCCGGTGCCGCCGCCGTTCGAGGTGCGGCAGCGGGTCTGGCGCATCGTCGCGAAGCAGTGCGTGCTGGCAACGGGTGCGATCGAACGTCCGCTGGTATTCGGCAACAACGACCTGCCGGGCGTGATGCTCGCAGGGGCCGTGCGCACGTACTTGAATCGCTATGCCGTGCTGCCCGGCCAGCAGGCCGTGGTGTTCACCGACAACGACGAGGGCTGGACCACGGCAACCGATCTGCTCGCGGCAGGCGCCCGAGTGGCCGCAGTTGTCGACTCGCGCGAGCCGGTGGTCGTGGCGGAACTTGCGCGCCGCCATCCCGACGTGCAGGGCATCGCGGGCGAAGTGAACGGCGCGAGTGGCGGGAGGCACGTCGCAGCGGTCGAGGTCACGACACGCTCCGGTGAGTCACGTCGCTTCGATTGCGACCTGGTCGCGATGTCCGGGGGCTGGTCGCCCACGTTGCATCTCACGTCGCACCGGGGGCATCGTCCGCGCTGGGACGAGGAGCGCTCGATCTTCGTACCGGACCGCCTGCCTGCCGGCATGCGCGTGGCTGGCGCCGCGAACGGCGACATGACCTTGGGCGATGCCATCGTGACCGGCATGCGCAACGGCCTCAACGCCGCGTCTGCGTGCGGATTTTCAGGCGTAATGCCCGTGTTGCCGCGGGTGTCCGAGGAATCCACCCGACGCGTGCCGCTCTGGCAAGTGCATTCAGCCAAGGGCAAGTGCTTCCTCGACTTCCAGAACGACGTCACGGCCAGTGACATCGGCCTCGCCGAACGCGAAGGCTTCCGCTCCGTTGAACATGCAAAGCGCTACACCACGCTCGGCATGGCGACCGACCAGGGCAAGACATCCAACGTGACCGGGATTGCGCTGCTGGCGAAGCACCGATCGCAATCCATCGCCGCAACGGGCACCACGACATTCCGGCCGCCTTATACGCCCGTCGCCATGGGCGCGATGGCCGGCCATCACAAGGGGATGGATTTCCGGCCGACCCGCTACACGCCCTCACACCGCTGGGCCAGCGAGCTCGGCGGCAAGTTCAAGGAAAGTGGGCCGTGGCTGCGAGCCGAATGGTTTGGACGGCCCGGCGAAGACAACTGGTTCGAGCCGACGTGCCGCGAGGTGAACCTCGTGCGATCCGCCGTGGGCCTGTGCGACGTGTCGACGCTCGGCAAGATCGACGTGCAGGGGCCTGACGCGCTCAAGTTCATCGAGCGGCTGTATGCCAACAACTTCGCGACGCTCGCGGTGGGCCGCACCCGCTACGGCATCATGCTGCGCGAAGACGGTTTCATGTTCGACGACGGCACCGCCGCACGGCTCGCCGAGAATCGCTATCTGATCACCACGACGACGTCGCACGCGGTGCACGTCTACCAGCACATGCATCTGTGCCATCAGACGCTGTGGCCGGAACTCGACGTGCAGTTCGTCTCAGTCACCGACCAGTGGGCGCAGTTCGCCGTCGCGGGACCGCGCTCGCGCGAGTTGCTGCAGCGTGTGCTCGATCCCGGCTGCGACATCTCGAACACGGCCTTCCCTTTCATGGCCTGCGGTCAAGTCGTGTTGCGCAACGGCGAACCGGCTCGACTGTTCCGCATCTCGTTTTCCGGTGAGCTCGCGTTCGAAATTGCGGTGCCGGGACACCGGGGCGACGCGCTGATCCGTACCCTGTACGAAGCAGGCCGGGACCTGGGCGCCGCGCCCTACGGCCTGGAAGCGCTGAACGTGCTGCGCGTCGAGAAAGGCCACGTCGTCGGCAGCGAACTCAACGGCCAGACCACCGCGTACGACCTGGGGTTCGGCCGCATGCTCTCGACCAGCAAGGACTTCGTCGGTGCCGTCATGGCGCGGCGCGCGCATCTGCTGGAGCCTGCACGTCATCGGCTCGTCGGGTTCAGGACGGTCGACAGCAATGCGAAGCTGGCGGGTGGCATGCACTTCGTCCCGGAACAGGCCAAGCGCAGCATCGAGCACGATCAGGGCCACATGACCTCGGTGTGCTACTCACCCGCGCTCGGTCAGTGGATTGGCATCGGCCTGCTCAGCAATG
>JANNGT010000169.1:0-1866 GCA_031404015.1 Gammaproteobacteria bacterium
GTACACCACCTGCGGCGTCGAGCCGTAGATGCGCACATAGGTCACGTAGTGCACCGGCGACGAGGTCGGGATGGTGTAGAAAATATCGGGTACGGCCGTGGCAACCACCCACGGACCGTTCAGTGACGGCGCCGAAAACCAGACGCCAGCGCTGACTGCTTAATAGAGATTGGCGTCATAGCGGATCACCGGCACCGGCGAGTTCACGCTGTACAGCAACGGAGTGCCGGCCACCGGTTGAAACTGCGGCGGGCCGTCGAAACTTGTCACGAACTTCGGGCCGTTGGCGCGCGGTACGGTGGCGGTCTGCGGAATCGAGTTCGCAATCACCGCCTCCTGCGCCTGCGGCGTGCCGGCCACCGACGCCAGCACCACACCGGCCGGCACATTGACCGGAATCCGCGCAAAGTCGGCCGGCAAGGCGTTGCTGGGCACAAAGTTCCAGGGCCCGCTCGTGGTGGCCGCATGGAACCAGCGACCGGACAGCAGCATGAAGTAGGCGTTGGTCGCGGTGTCGACCACCACATAGGCGCCGGTGTTGGTGGCCCAGAGCAACTGGGTGCCGGGGATCGGAACAAAGTCGGGCTGGCCCTTGAAGACAACGAGTTCGGTCGGTACCTGGCTCGTGTAGATCGTCGGCACACCGTTGGCGAGTGACAGTTTCGGCTTGGTATCAGGCCCGCCGTCGAGCAGATCCACCGCGCCGGCTGCGGCAAGCTTGAGCGCTGCCTCGTCCATGCCCGAAGGAGTGCGACGTGCCTGGGTCCACGGTCCGCTCAGCTTGCTCGCTGTCAGCCAGCTGTCGTACACATGCAGGTAGAAATCGTCGCCGCCGACGGCTTGAAGGATCAACGCCTGGGTGTTGATGACGCGGTTGAAGCGCTTGTCGCTGGCGACAGCTTGGATCACCGGCGAGCCGCTGATGGGAACCAGAATCGCCGGCGAGGTGCTGACGATGATCACCGGCGGATCGTTCTTGACTGGGAACGTCGGTGCCTACGTACCGTTTGCCTTGAGCGAGGCCTCCACCCGGTCGAGCGAGATCGTGCGCGCGCTCGCGGCGTACTTCGCCTTGAGCTCGCTGACGTAACCAGCGGCCTTGTCGCCCAGGGCCGGGAAGTTGCTCTTGGTGATGTTGATCTAGCTGAAGACGACGGTCCGCGCCGCGCGATCAACCTCGGCCCGTGCGGTCGCGAAGACCGCACCAAAGATCTGCGCTTCGGCCCCGGCAGGCTTGATGGACACGGCCGCGCGAATCTGCACCTGGTTGCCGTTCCAGGCCTCAATCTGCGGCTGGTAGACCAAGGCCTGCGCGTTCGACAGCTGGATCTGGCGCGGCCACGGGTCGGGCGGTGGGCCATCGGCAGGCGCCTGCGCTAGGGCGGGTCCGAGGCTGGCGCACAGGCCGATAAGCGAAAGAAGCATGCTCCTTGTGGCGGACGACATCTTCATGGTCAATCTCCTCTATCGATTCGGTCCGGCTTCGACCGACATCGGCCCGAAGAACATGCTGAGTACCTTGTCGCGACCGATTACGCGCACCAGCTCTCGTGTGGCGCAGTACATCAGGATCAGCACCAGCATCAGGATCTGGATCGCCCAGAAATGCGGCCAGACCATCTGCTCGAGCAACAGGCGATTGCCGGCGGCCACGCCCCCGACCTCGCTGGCGAAATGGCTGAGTCGCTCGAGGTAGTGGATGACGGCGGTCACCAACAGGTAGATCGCGGTTTTCCAGAGCACGTTGTAGATCAACGGGCGCTCGGGAAAGCGGTTTATGAACGGCAGCATGTCGGCGAGCAGCACCGCCTTGCCCAGGATCAGGGCGGCAATGGTCAGCGACATCGTGGCGGGCAGCGTGATGCC
>JANNGT010000170.1:0-3630 GCA_031404015.1 Gammaproteobacteria bacterium
AACGAATTCGGAGCTTGCTGGTCCAACACCAAACAGTAGTTAGCCCCTGGCTCTTTAAGCCAGGGGCGCCGAGGTCCTTGCCGAGTTCGCGGCGCGCCCGCTCCTGATCCTTCTCCGGCAGGTACTTCACGATCTGCTCGATCAGTCGTTGTCGTTCCGGATCGAGGGTCGGGGCAGCGGTGGCCGGGTCGCCCGGTGGCGCCGGCAGGGTCTCTCCGGTCGGGCCCAGGGTAACGTTCGCGCCGCCGTTGCCGTCACTGTTCAAGTCGAAACTAAGCACGTCGCCCGGGTTCGTCGCACTGACCGAGGTCAGCAGGAAGAACGCCAGGCTCAGGATCAGGTACATGCGGAAGGGCGGCGAATAGTGCGTGCGCCGGCCGCGCAGGAACTCGACCGTGAGCGTGCCCGGGCTGAACGCAAGCGGCTTCAGCGTGCGCCAGATGCGCGAATCAAAGTTGGTCAGGTCGCCAAACAGGTCGCGCAGCAGGGTGCCGAGCGACAACACGCGCACCCGGGCGCGCTGGCCGCAGTGCGAGCAGTGCTGGCCGCGCAGCACTTCGCCGCAGTTCAGGCAATTGTCCGTCGAGAACGCGCCGCGAACGAATTCCTCGCGGTGGGCCAGCACGCGCCGGTGTGCCGAATAGCGGTCCCCGAACTTTTCGACGCCCTGCTGCCGCATGCGTGGGGCATGGTCCTGCAGGTAGGTATCGAGGGCAGCCTGGTTGCGCAGCCGGTACAGGACGGTGCGGCGTACCCGCCCCGCGGGTGCCTCGGCGCCGTCGTCGAGGACCTCGGCGGACAGGAACCCGTCGAACTGCAGGACGTCCGCGACGTGGTCGCGCAGCCAGGTGTCGAAGGGGGCCTCGATGCCTGCCTCTGCCTCGAGATTGACCTCGTACAGGACGGTTTCGTTGTCGTCGGCGGGTGTCACGGGCGCAAGGGTAGCGCAAGCGGCGGCCGCCGTTCTTCTATGAACTTCTGGATTCGCGGATAGGTGGCCACAAACCCATGGGCGAGCAGCCCGGAAGACCGGCGTCACGCGACCCGCTCATAGAGCACAGCCTCCTCAATCTCGCCGATAGTGAGATCGTAGTCTTCGGCCAGGTCGGCGGTGGATTCACCTGCGTCGATACGATCGACAATGGCGCCCGTCGTCACGCCACGTTGCGCGAGGACCGGTCTGCCAAATGCAATATGCGGGTCAATCGAAATTGGCCGACCGGCCGATATCACCTCGCTGGACGTTGCCGGATACAACCGCACCGGGAACTTCCATTTGTCCCATTCGACGCGATCCAAGTGCTCCTGCAGCAGGAGGCGCATGGCTATCTGCCCGGACGCCGATAGCTCAATCAATTCTCCATATCGCTCCAGCAGCAGTTTGCCCGCGTCGGTTCGCAGTTGTGGACTCAGCAGCAATCGCTCGATCTTCAGGGTTTGCTGCGAATAGCTGATGGCACGGCGCAGGGCATCCATCCGCACGCCATGATCGGTTCGCAGGGACCGGAGAACGTGTGCTTCGATCAGATTCCAGAAAGAAAGGATTGGCGGCGGGCTACTGGCCGGCCGGATCAGCCCCGGCGAGTGCTCGACACCAGTTACCTTCGGATAGGGCCGGCCGGCAAACCATGAGCGCAGGGTAGCCGGCGCCACCTTGAGGTAGCGGGCGGCTTCGGCCACGGAATAGGCCGGTTGATCGCGGATGTCCGTCCTGGCCATGAGTGAGCGCATACCCTGTGAGATATACCGGTATGGCAAGTTGAACGCGATTCGCCAAGAATTGCGAGAATCGCCGCATATGGCATGCACCAAATACACTCCCGCCACAGCCCGATGGTTGCACCTGCACGCCAGCGCTAGGCAACCGTCCCGGTTGCCCAACGCTGTCAATGCCACCTACACACTGAATTGCTGGCAGGCGAGGTAATCGCGGTGAACGCGTACGAGTTGCTGCAAAGCCTGAACCTGCTCGACGAGAACGAGCGGATCGAAGCCAAGCGCGCACAGGAAGTCGGCAAGTCTCTACTGGAAACCATATGTGCGTTCGCCAACGAACCCAATCTCGGCGGGGGCTGGTTGCTGCTTGGCGTCACGCGGGAAGAACTGGCGCTTTTCCCGGGCTACGAAGTGGAGGGTGTTCCAAACCCAGACAAACTGAGCGCTGAACTTGCCAGCCAGTGCGCCACAACATTCAACACACCGTTGCGCGTGGAAATCAGCACCGAGATGCTCGATGGCAAGCCAGTGGTCGTCGTCTTTGTGCCAGAGGCAACTGCGCAAGACAAACCCATCTACTTCAAGTCGACCGGCCTGCCAAAGGGTGCATATCGCCGCATCGGCAGCACCGATCAACGCTGCACTGACGACGATCTGGAGGCTCTCTACCAGTCGCGTCAACGCGAAGCGTTCGACGCCGGCATCGTGTCCGATGCTGAATTAAGTGATTTCGACGAAAGCGCCATCGCTGAGTATCGTCAGGCCAGAGCGGAGGCCAATCCAGACGCCGAGGAACTGCGCTGGACGGATATCGAACTCCTGCAAGCCCTGAAGGCAGTCCGACGGGACAGCGCAGGAAGCTGGAGGCCCACGGTCGCTGGCCTTCTGCTGTTCGGAAGGTCCATGTCATTGCGGCGCAGCTTTCCTATGATACGTGTGGACTATATCCGCGTGCCGGGACGGGAATGGGTGCCCCATCCGGATCGTCCCTTCGATACCGTGGAAATGCGTGCACCGCTGTTTTCACTATTGCGCCGCACTCAGGCGGCGATCATTGACGACTTGCCGAAAGGCTTCGGACTGGACGAAGGGCAGCTGCAGCGTACGGACAAACCTGTGATTCCTCTGCGCGCTTTGCGCGAGGCGCTGGTCAACGCGCTGATGCATCGCAGCTATCGCGTTCATGCGCCGGTGCAGGTGATCCGTTACGCAAACCGTCTGGAGATTCGCAACCCAGGCTTCTCGCTGAAGTCACCAGAACATCTGGGTGAGCCGGGCTCGATGCCCCGCAATCCGGCCATCGCCCAAGTGCTGCATGAAACTCGCTTCGCCGAAACCAAGGGCAGTGGCATTCGCGCCATCCGCGAGAGCATGGAAGAAGCGGGTCTCGTCCCTCCGCTGTTCGAGTCGGACCGCGGCCAGGATCAATTCACCACGCGGTTCTTCTTCCATCATTTCCTCAGCGAAGAGGACATCCGGTGGCTGGCCCGTTTCAAGGAGCTGCACCTCAACGACGGTGAAGCCCGCGCTCTGATCATGGTCCGGGAGGCGGGCGCCATCGACAACGCCACCTACCGCGGCGTGAACAAGGTCGATGCGCTCACCGCTAGCGCCGCCCTGCGGCGATTGCGGGATGCCGGCCTGCTGGCACAGCAGGGTCGCGGATCGGCCACTTGGTATCAGCCCACCGAGAGGCTGACCGGCCAATCCGGGGGGGCAGGTGACGCTTCGGAGCCCGTATCCGGTGAGCTGGAGTCCTTATCCAGTAAGTCAGACGTCTTATCCAGTAAGCCAGATCCCTTATCCAGTAAGTCGGCGGAGGCAAGGAATACCCTTCTGAACGAGATTCCCGGGGAGCTGGCGGCTCGAATTGGGGAGTTCGGCCTCCGACACCCTCCGGAACAGGTCAAGGAC
>JANNGT010000171.1:0-5246 GCA_031404015.1 Gammaproteobacteria bacterium
GAGAAACTGCTGGCGTTGCGCGCGTGCGTGCACTGTATTCTTCGCGGCTGTTTGAGAAGGGCGCATAGCTCAGCGGTAGAGCACTGCATTGACATTGCAGGGGTCCCAAGTTCGATCCTTGGTGCGCCCACCATGGCCTCGGCAACCGACGCGGCGTGGACCCAGACCGAGACCAATCATGCCCGTCATCACACTGCCTGACGGCAGCCAACGCAGTTTCGAGCAGCCCGTGACCGTGGCAGGCCTTGCCGCGAGCATCGGCGCGGGCCTCGCCAAGGCGGCACTCGCGGGCCGAGTCAATGGCAGGCTCGTGGACACCTCGCACGTCATCGACCGCGATGCTACCGTCTCCATCGTCACCGGTCGGGATGCCGAAGGCCTTGAGGTCATCAGGCACTCCACTGCGCACCTGCTGGCGCAGGCAGTGCAGGCCGTGTACCCGGACGCACAGGTCACCATCGGCCCCGTCATCGAGGACGGGTTCTTCTATGACTTCGCCTTCAGTCGGCCGTTCACGCCGGACGACCTTGCGAAGTTCGAAGCGAAGATGCACGAACTCGTGCAGGCCGACCTGAAGGTCGAGCGACGCGTCATGCCGCGTGATGCCGCCGTCGAGACGTTCCGGCAGCTCGGCGAGCACTACAAGGCCGAGATCATCGCGAGCATTCCGGCGAACGAAGACATCAGCCTGTACGGGCAGGGCGAGTGGTTCGACCTGTGCCGCGGGCCGCACGTGCCCAGCACGGGCAAGCTCGGCGCGTTCAAGCTCATGAAGGTCGCGGGCGCTTACTGGCGCGGCGACTCGAAGAACGAGATGCTCCAGCGCATCTACGGCACGGCCTGGGCGAATGAGAAGGACCTCAAGGCGTACCTCACCCGCCTGGAGGAAGCCGAGAAGCGCGATCACCGTCGCATCGGCCGCGAGCTCGGCTTGTTCCACACGCAGGAAGAAGCGGTGGGCAGCGTGTTCTGGCACCCCAGGGGCCACACGCTCTGGCGCACCGTCGAGCAGTACATGCGCGAACGCCTCGAGGCTGCGGGCTATGTCGAGGTCAAGACCCCGCAACTGCTCGACCGCGTGCTGTGGGAGAAGTCGGGCCACTGGGAGAACTACCGCCCGAACATGTTCATCGCCGAATCCGAGGACCGGGTCCTGGCGGTCAAGCCGATGAACTGCCCGGGGCACGTGCTCATTTATCGCCAGGGTCTCAAGTCGTACCGCGACCTGCCGCTGCGCATCGCAGAGTTCGGTTCGTGCCATCGCAACGAGCCCTCCGGATCGCTGCACGGCCTGATGCGCGTGCGCGCGTTCACCCAGGATGACGCCCATATCTTCTGCACCGAAGACCAGGTCAGCGCCGAGACGGTCGCCTTCTGCGACCTGCTCAAGAGCGTCTACAAGGACTTCGGCTTTGAGGAGGTTTCGGTCAAGTTCTCGGATCGGCCAGCGAAGCGCGCCGGCAGCGACGCCACCTGGGACAAGGCCGAGGCGGCGCTCAGGTCCGCGGTGGAAACGGCCGGCCTGGAGTACACCCTGAACCCGGGCGAGGGTGCTTTTTACGGCCCCAAGCTCGAATTCGTGCTGCGGGACGCCATTGGCCGCGACTGGCAGTGCGGCACCCTGCAGGTCGATTTCGTGTTGCCCGAGCGCCTGGGTGCCGAATACGTGGCCGAGGGTGGGGCCATTCAGCGTCCCGTCATGCTGCACCGGGCCGTCCTAGGCTCGCTGGAGCGTTTTCTAGGGATTCTCATCGAAAACCATGCGGGAAAATTCCCCACCTGGCTCGCGCCGGTGCAGGCCGTGGTCATGAATATCACCGAGAGCCAAGCCGATTACGTGCGCAAAGCGACCGAATTCCTGAAAAATCAGGGGCTTCGGGTTGAAATGGATTTGCGAAACGAGAAGGTCGGCTTTAAAATCCGCGAACATACCTTGCAGCGGGTTCCGTACCTGCTGGTCGCGGGCGACCGCGAAGCTGGGTCAAATTCGTTGGCCGTGCGCACGCGCAGCGGCAAGGACCTCGGGTCGATGGCGTTGGATGCCGTCGCCGGGAAACTTGTCGAGGAAGTCGCGAGCCGCGGCCGTCATGTTTTAGAGGATTGATCGCATCACTGCTCCAACGACCAAGCGCATCCGGCGCAACCACGAGATCACGGCCCCGCAACTGCGCGTCATCGGCGCAGATGGCGAACAAGTCGGAGTGATGACACGCTTCGAGGCGCTCGAAATGGCCGCCGCGCAAGAGCTCGATCTCATCGAAGTTTCGCCGATGGCGGAACCGCCGGTGTGCCGGATCATCGATTTCGGCAAGTTCCAGTTCGAGACGAACAAGAAAGCAGCGATCGCGAAGAAGAAGCAGAAACAGATACAGATCAAGGAAGTGAAGTTTCGCCCTGGAACCGACGACGGCGACTATCAGATCAAGCTCAGGAATCTGATTCGCTTTTTCGAGGAAGGGGACAAGGCCAAGGTAACGTTACGTTTCCGTGGCCGCGAAATGGCGCACACGGACCTCGGCCGGCAGATGCTGATGCGTTTGCAGCAAGACCTCGCCGGAGTGGCGGTGGTCGAGCAGCATCCGCTGATGGAAGGCCGGCAGATGGTCATGATGCTCGCGCCAAAAAAGAAGTAAGGGCGGCTTCGGCCGCTTTTCGCCCTCGAACCGTGGCGCAAGCCATGGGGAAACGGGCCATGAAAATTCAGGAGTTGTTACATGCCCAAGTTGAAGACCAACCGGGCCGCGGCAAAACGTTTTCGCAAGACAGCGAACGGTTTCAAGCGCGGCCAGTCGCAGAAGCGACACATCCTCACCAAGAAGTCGAGTAAGCGGAAGCGCAACCTGCGGGGCACCACCATGGTGGCCAAGCAGGATCTCGGCCGTCTCGAACAATTGCTGCCCCACGCCTGAGGTGACCCATGGCACGAGTTAAACGTGGCGTCATCGCTGGACGCCGGCACAAGAAGGTCCTCGCCAAGGCGAAGGGTTATTACAACGCACGACGCAAGGTCTATCGCACGGCAAAACAGGCGGTCATCAAGGCCGGCCAGTACGCCTATCGCGATCGCAAGGCCAAGAAGCGTGACTTCCGCGCGCTCTGGATCACGCGCATCAACGCGGGCGCCCGCACGTTCGAAATGTCGTACAGCCGCCTGATGGCGGGCTTGAAGGCGGCCGGTCTCGAGATCGACCGCAAGCTTCTCGCCGACCTGGCCGTGCACGACCTCGAAGCGTTCGGCAAGATCGTCGAGCAGGCCAAGAAGTCTCTCCCCGCCGCCGCATAAGCGTTGCAGACCGGAGTCGTGGGCGACGCCTGCGGCTCCGACGGCGGCGGTCAATCCCCGACGCCCTTGGCAACCACTAGAGAGAAGGCCGGGACGCGCAAGCAGCCCGGCCTTTTTTATTGGCACGACAGCAGCCGCCCCGCAGCAGGCGATGGATACCGGTCCCGATGAGCGAAGACACGATGACAATTCAGGGCCTCGACGATTTGGCGGCTGACGCCCGGGCCCGAGTCGCGGCCTGCGTGAATCTCGTGGACCTCGAAGCGCTGAAGGTCGAGCTCTTCGGCAAGAAGGGCGCGCTCACCGCGCACCTCAAGACGCTGGGCACTCTGGCGCCTGACGAGCGCAAGTCGGCCGGCGCGCGCATCAACGCGATTCGCGACGAACTGGGCAGCGTATTCGAAGCGCGCAAGGCTGCTCTCGACCGCGTCGAACTCGAACGCAAGCTGGCAGCCGGGCGGATCGACGTCACTCAGCCAGGCCGCGGGCAGCAGCCGGGAGGCCTGCACCCAGTCACTCGTACGCGGCGCCGCATCGAGGCGATCTTCCGCAACGCGGGTTTCTCGGTCGAGGACGGACCCGAAGTCGAAGACGACTGGCACAACTTCGAAGCGCTCAACATCCCGGCCAATCATCCGGCGCGTGCGATGCACGACACGTTTTATTTTGCCGATGGCCGGCTGCTGCGCACGCACACCTCGCCGGTGCAGGTGCGCGCAATGCTGCGTGACAAGCCGCCGCTGCGCATGATCATGCCGGGCCGCGTCTACCGTTGCGATTCCGACATGACGCACACGCCGATGTTCCACCAGGTCGAAGGCCTCGTCATCGACGAAGGCGTGAGCTTCGCCAACCTCAAGTCGGTGCTGCACGATTTCATGCAGCAGTACTTCGAGCGCCATCTCGCCATCCGCTTCCGGCCGTCGTACTTCCCCTTTACGGAACCGTCGGCGGAGGTCGACATCGAGTGTGTGTTCTGCAGCGGCGCGGGTTGCCGCGTCTGCAAGCAGACAGGTTGGCTCGAAGTCGCGGGTTGCGGCATGGTGCATCCGAACGTGCTGCGCAACGTCGGCATCGACTCCGAGCGGTACACCGGCTACGCCTTTGGCATGGGCATCGAGCGGCTGACGATGCTGCGTTACAGCGTCAACGACATCCGCCTCTATTTCGAAAACGACCTGCGCTTCCTGCGCCAGTTCGGCTGAACGGGTAAGCGACGATGCGCATCAGTCTGCAATGGTTGAGTGAATGGATCGGCGGGCGACTGCCGGCGCCGAAGGACCTGGCCGCGCGTCTCACGATGGCGGGACTCGAGATCGAGGGGGTCGAGGCCGCCGCGCCGCCGCTGCCTGGAGTGATCGTGGGCGAGATACTCGAGCGAGTCCAACATCCGAACGCCGACACGCTCAGTGTGTGCCAGGTCAGCACGGGGACGGCGACGGTGCAGATCGTCTGCGGCGCGCCGAACGCGCGCGCAGGCATGAAGGCCCCGCTGGCGATGATCGGCGCAAAGTTGCCAGGCGGTGTGGAAATAACGAAAGCCAGGCTGCGCGGCGTCGAGTCGTTCGGCATGCTCTGTTCGGCACGCGAGCTTGCGTTGTCCGAGGAATCAATTGGCCTGTTCGAGCTGCCGTCAGAACTGCAGACGGGCGCGGAGTTGGCGACAGCGCTGGGCCTGGACGACACGATTCTCGAGGTCAACCTGACCCCGAATCGCGGCGACTGCATGAGCGTGCTCGGCATCGCGCGTGAAGTCGCGTCATTGACGGGCTTGTCACTGACGGGTCCGGCGATGGAGCCCGTGCCTGCCGCGTCCAGTGGGACCTTTCCCGTGGAACTCGCGCCGGGCGCCGGATGCGTGCGTTTTGCATCGCGCGTGATTCGCGGCCTCGATCCCGCGGCGAAGTCGCCTGCGTGGATGCAGGAGCGCCTGCGCCGGGCAGGAATGCGCCCGATCAGCGCG
>JANNGT010000172.1:0-5241 GCA_031404015.1 Gammaproteobacteria bacterium
CCGGGGATCGCGGAGCCCCTGCGCTGCGCCGAGGTGCGGGTGCCGGAGGTGCGCGGCGCCGCAGCGACACGCACCCTCCGCCTGCGCGTGGTCGTCGTTCCCGCGTTGCGTCCGTCGCCCACCAACGACCCGTGGGTGCTCGTTTGCGCGACGCCACTCAAGTCGCGCGCAGGCGAGTTGAACCTCACGGTGCGAACGGCCGAAGGCCCGGTCCAAGGCATGGCGGGCCAGGGCGTGCGCGAATTCAAAGGCATACCCTTCGCGGCCCCTCCCGTGGGTGAGTTGCGGTTTGCGCCACCCGCACCGGTCAAGCCCTGGACGAACGTGCTCGACGCCACGCAGTACCGCGATGCATGCCCTCAGGCACGCCGCTTCGGTCTCACGGAAGAGAGCAACGTCGAGGATTGCCTGCACTTGAACGTAGCGGTGCCCACCGCGCCACACCCAGGTCCGCGCGCCGTGCTCGTTTGGTTCTATGGCGGCGCGTTCGTGGGCGGCTCGACCAAGCTGTACCCCACCGACTTCCTGGCCCGTGAGGGCGACATGGTCGTGGTCTCGGTCAATTACCGACTGGGGCCGTTGGGCTTCATGGCCCATCCGGCCTTCGCTGCTCACGCGAATGGCGGCTACGCGTTGGAAGACCAGCGCGCGGCCCTGCGCTGGGTCCAGCGCAACATCGCGGCGTTTGGTGGTGATCCAGCCAACGTCACGATCGGTGGCGTCTCTGCCGGCGCCGCGAGTGTCTGCATGCACCTCGTTTCGCCCGGGCAAACCCAGGGGCTGTACCACAAGGCGATCATCCAGAGCGCCGGCTGCAGCTTCCCCATGCGCAACCTGGTCGAGGGCACGCAGAGCGGCCTCGCGGTAGCGAAGGTCGTCGGTTGCACTGATCCCAAAACTGCGCTGGCTTGCCTGCGCAGCAAGCCGGTCAAGCAACTGGTCGACACCGGCACGGTAGTGGCGGGCTCCGATTACCGTGCTTTCGCGCCGATCTACGGCAACGGCACGGTGCCGCAGCAAAGCGCGGATGCGTTCAAGACCGGCCAGTTCGTGCGCGTGCCCATCCTCAATGGTGGCGCCAGCCATGAGATGCGTGTGTACGTGGGCTACGAGGTCGAGGCCGGCGCCAGGATCACGACCGCCAACTATGCGGACCGTCTGCGCGCGCTGTATGGCGAGCACATCGATACGGTGCTTGCCGCCTATCCAGCCAATCGATACTCGTCGCCTGCCACCGCGCTTGGCAGTGCAATGTCCGACTACATGCCATCGTCCGGGCTCACTGCCTGCCTGTTCCTGCGCACCGCGTGGCTCGCATCCCGCTTCGTGCCGGTGTACCAGTACGAGTTCGCCGATGACGCAGCGCCGCCCGTGATGAACGATCCGGGGATTGAACTGGGGGCCGTGCACACGTCAGAGATGCCGTACCAGTTCCCTGGATTTTCCAATACCAGCGTGCTGAACGGGCCGCCGCTCGCTGTGCCGCAGCAGGAACTGGCGCGTCAGATGGTCAAGTACTGGAGCAGCTTCGTGCGCACGGGCCGGCCGACGGCAGCCGGGCAGCCCGAGTGGCTGCCGTTCGATCCGTCACGAAAAGCATTGCGCCTGCGGCCAGGTGCCGTCGCGATGTTCGATGCAGGCGCCGCGCATCAGTGCGCGTTGTGGGAGCGTTTGTATCCGCAAGAGCTGTCGCTTTAAGCCGCGGCGGCGGCCCCGGCGAGCCAGTCCATGAACGATTTGACGCGTTCATTGGCGTAAGCGTCCTGGCGGCAGATCAGCCCCCAGGCGCCGGGGCACGTCACCTGGTGCGCCACCGGTTGCACCAGTCGCCCTGCGGCCAGGTCGTCCTCGGCGTAAGGGCCGTTGACGAGCGCGACGCCCCGCCCTTGCAGGGCGATTTCGAGCGCGACCGCGAGCGTGTCCACGACGATGGCCGGACGCTTCAAATACTGCAGCTGCGCCGCGTCGAACCAGATGTCCCAGTTGTGCGGCTCAGAGTAGATCTCGACGAGCGGCAGCTCCAACAGGCTTGTTGGCGACGGTTCCACCCCGAGCTTTGCCGCAAGACCAGGACTGCACACAGGCTTGAGCGTGTACTCGAACAGCGGCACCCAGCGGTACTCAGGGCCTGGCGCCTCCGGGCAGTAGACGAAGCCGACGTCGGCGCTCGATTCGTCGAAATCCCAGTCGAATGCGCACGTGCTGAGCTGCAGGCGCACGTCCGGGTGCAGCTCCACGAAGTCCGGCAGTTTGCGCGCCAGCCAGCGGATCGAGGCCGTGACGTAGGTCTGCACGCGCAGCGGCGTGCCCGCCCGCGTGCGACGCACGCTCTCGGTGCCTTCGATCAGCATTTCGAGCGCGCCACGCACGTACTTGTAGAGCAGCCTCCCCTCTGCCGTCGGCACCAGCGAGCGGCCCGTGCGCGAAAACAATGGCACGCCCAGGTCCTGCTCCAGCACCTGGATCTGGTAGCTCACGGCCGGGTGGGTCAGGCACAACTCCTCGGCGGCCTCGCGCACGCTTTCGCGACGGGTCGTGGCCTCGAAGCCCTTCAGGGCATTCAACGGCGGCAGCTTTCGCAGGTCGATCTTGTTGCGCAATCGGGTCTCCGGCTCAAGGCACGAGCACGATCTTGCCTGTCCGCGCCTTGCCGAGGAAGTCGGATTGCGCAATCGTGATCTCCGCGAGCGGATACACGGCACGCACGAGCGGCCGCAGCGCACCCGACTGTATAAGCTCCACGAGCCGCGCGAACACGGCCGGTGCGGGCACGGTGCAGCCCGCCAGGGTCAGATCCTTGAGGTAGAGCGTGCGCAGATCGAGGGCGACCACGGGGCCTGCGATCGCACCGGCCACTGCGTAGCGTCCGCCGCGCTTCAGCACGTCAAGCAACCCGGCGAACGCGGCGCCACCCACGACATCAATAACCACATCCACGGTCTCGCGTCCCAGCGATCGCACGAGGTCCGCATCGCGATCGATCACCCTGGCCGCGCCGAGCTCGGCCACTTCGTCCGCTTTCGCTCGACTGGCCACTGCAACGACGTGCGCACCGCGGAGTCGTGCCAACTGCACTGCAGCGGCACCCACGCCGCCGGAAGCACCGGTCACGAGCACCGTCTCGCCCTGGGCCACGTTGGCGCGAGTCAGCAGGTTTTCGGCAGTGCCGTAGGCGCAAGGGAACGTCGCGAGTTCGACGTCCGTCAACACGCTATCAATTCGATGTGCATTGGCGGCAGGCACCGCGGTGTACTCCGCGAAACTGCCGTCGCGCTCGGCCCCGAGGTAACCGACGCCAACGAGGCCTCCGTCGACTGGCCGCAGCACCGGATCGACCAGCACACGCTCACCGATACGGGACTGGGACACGCCGCTGCCCACGGCGACGATCCGGCCACAGGCGTCGATGCCCTGGATGCGGGGGAACGTGAACGGATTACCCGCCCAGCCGCCGTCCTGCGCATCGCTCGCAGCTGCAGTTTCATTAGTCGCCGCCGTCACAGCCTTGGAGTACCAGCCGATGCGCGTGTTGATGTCGGTGTTGTTCACCGCCGCCGCCCCCACCTTGACCAGCACTTCGCCAGCGTTCGGGCTGGGCACGGGGACATCGTCGCGATACTCAAGTTGCTCCGGGCCGCCGTGGCCGCGCAGCAGCACGGCTTTCATCGTCGTCGGCATCACGGTGCTGTAGCCTCGTAGCCCGCCATCATTCCCATCCCGCGCGCTGGTAGCCTTCGTCGGGGATCGTGTAATAGTCGCCTTTGTCAGCGCAAAAGATGTGCCCTTCGGTTACCAGGCCGGTCGAGCCGTCGAACAGGCCGGTGGCAATCGAGATGCGGTCCGTTTGCGCGTCGGCTTGCCAGAATAAGGTGGAGCCGCACTTCGCGCAGAATCCCCGCCGCGCGGTGTCAGACGCGCGATACCAGCGCACCTGCTCGCCGCGCAACAATTTGAAATCGTTCATGGCCGCGCTCGTGGCGGACAGGTAATGGCCTGTCTGCTTGCGGCATTGCGTGCAGTGGCAGGCGACGGAGTCGCGCAGCGGTCCGTGCACCTCGAACATTGTCTCGCCGCAGAGGCACGAGCCTTGATGGACCTGACTCACGCGCGCTTCCTCGCTTTGCCACGGACCCTGGAGCCTGGCGCAACGAACAGGTCCGCCAGTTGCTCGATCATCGCATTGCCCAGTTGCTCGACGTCCGGGATCGCTACGGCGCGCTGGTAGAAATCAGTCACATCGTGGCCGATGCCGATCGCGACCAGTTCCACGGTCGAGCGGGTCTCGATCCACTTCACCACGTTGCGCAGGTGCTGTTCGAGGTAACCGCCCGGATTGGCGGACAAGGTGGCCTCGCACAAAGGCACGCCATCCGAGATCGCCATGAGAATGCGCCGTTGCTCATTCCGCCGCAGCAAACGCTCGTGTGCCCAGAGCAGTGCCTCGCCGTCGACGTTGTCCTTGAGCAGGTCTTCCTTGAGCATCACGCCCAACTGCCGGCGTGCGCGCCGATACGGCACATCGGCCGGCTTGTAGACGATGTAACGCAAGTCAGTGAGCCGGCCCGGGCCAGGCGGTCGACCGGCCTTGAGCCAGTCCTCACGTGAATGCCCGCCACTCCACTCGCGCGTGGTGAAGCCCAGGATCTCGACCTTCACGCCGCAGCGTTCGAGCGTTCGCGCAAGCACGTCGGCGCACAGCGCCGCGACCATGATCGGCCGTCCGCGCATCGAGCCCGAGTTGTCGAGCAGCACGGTGACGACCGTGTCCTTGAAATCGGTGTCGGACTCCTCGCGAAAGGCGAGCGGCGCCAGGGGATCGGTCAGCACGCGGGCCAGGCGGGCTGCGTCGAGCACGCCCTCTTCCAGGTCGAATTGCCACCGACGCGTCTGCTTGGCCATGAGCAGGCGTTCGAGCCGGATCGCAAGCCGTGATACGGCCGGTTGCAGCGCGCGCGATTCGCGGTCGAGTTTGCCGCGTAGCTGCGTCAGCTCATCGTCACTGCAGAGTTCGGTGGCTCCCACGACGGAGTCGTGCGCCTCGGTGTACACCTTGTAATGCCGGTTGGGATGGTCCGAGTCGTCGTGCATCGGTTCGCGCTGCATGCGCTCGCCGCTGGGTTCGGTCTCGGGCTTGCGCTCGGCATCATCGCCCGCGCCGAGCCTCGAACCAACGACATCGCCCGCCTTGAGTTCCGGCGCGTCCTGCTCGAGGGATCCCGACTGCTTCTTGATCGTCGCGAG
>JANNGT010000173.1:0-1781 GCA_031404015.1 Gammaproteobacteria bacterium
GGCGCAACCAGGTGCAGTTGGGCTACTTCAACAACCTGTCGACCAGTTTTTATCAGCCGCTCAACGTCGCGCAACGATTCTTCGTCGAACCTAAGTTGATCTGGACGCGCTCGTGGGAAGACATCTTCTTCGACAACGAACGCCTGGCCCGCTACAAGTTTAGTGACTGGGGCGGCGTTTTCGACGTCGGCATGAATATCAGCGACGACGCGCAGATCCGCGCCGGGTACCTGTACACCCGAAGGGATGCGAGCGTTGAGACAGGCTCCCCGATACTGCCCGAGGGCAATCGCATCGATGCGGGCTTGACGTTGTCCGCAACGTACGACAGCCGCGACACGCCCTTCAATCCAACTCGCGGTGTCGCAGCCGCGTTGGAGTATGCGAACGTCGACGACTCGCTGGGCGCAGACCTCAACTGGGAACGTCTCGAACTCGGCGTCGGTCTGGCTCTCCCGGTCCGCAGCGACGTTGTCTGGATGACGCTGGCCGGCGGCACCGACCTGAACAGCTCAATGCCGCCCGACCGTTATTTCATGCTCGGCGGCCCGGGTAGCTTCCCGGGATTCGAACTGGGCGAACTGCGCCTCACCGATTACTGGACGGCCAGCGGCAGCTACCTGTGGAAGATCAAAGACATCATGTCGATCCGCGGGCAGGCGCTATATGCGGGTGTGCGGCTCGAAGCGGGCCAGGTGTTTGGCCGACTGGAATCGGGCGTATTGCCGGGATTTGATGACGACGAGATCCTGTACGGGGGCTCGGTCTACCTCGCGGGCCGGACGCAGGCAGGCCCACTCACGCTCGGCGTCGGCATGACGAGCAACGATTCCTGGAGCCTCTGGATCGCGGTAGGCCGACCCATCGGCAACGGCACGATCCTCGAGCGGGGCATCTTCCGCTGAGTCGACGAGCTGTTTGCCCCCCATTCCTGATCCCGGGTGCTCGCTGACCGGCTCAACGTCGCGGGCGTTTCCGCCGTTGACCGTTGTCACGAATACTGGCGACCGCTGACGATGCTCGCTTTGCAGCCGCACGACGTCGTGCGGTCGGTGGCGCTGGTGTCGCGCGACACCTATGAGTGTTCGGCTCACTCAGCGAGCCTGCCCCGCCGCTACCATCGGTCGCATGATCGATCTGGGCACCCTCGCGGGACTGCATGCGCGGCAGCATGAGCTGCACGCGTACTGCGCCACATGCGATCGCTGGAGCGTGCTGCCGCTCGCGACATTGATCGAGAACGGGATGGGCGAGAGACGCTTGCCAGTACGGGTGCGCTGCCGCTGGTGCACGGCGGTGGGCCAGATCCAGGTGCGTCCACCGATGCCGGCAAGGAGTTCGACGGGATGGATCGCGCCGCCGACCGCATCACGAGCGTGACACGGTTGCAGGCCGCTGCATGCCTACGCTGCGGCAACCTGCTCGGCCGGCGCCACTTCGCGTTCGATCCTGCGCGCGCTCGTGCGCTCAGCGACACGCAAGTCATAGATTGTCTGCAGGTTCAGCCAGGACTGCGCGTCGCCACCGAAGTAACGCGCGAGGCGCATGGCCGTATCGGCCGAGATGCCGCGGCGTTTCAGCACGATGTCATTGATTCGCGGCGTTGGCACATGCAAGGCCTTGGCCAGTGCATTCACACTGAGGCCCGAGGGCTTGAGGAAGTCCTCCTTTAGAATCTCCCCGGGGTGAACCGGGCGCATGCCGTTCTTAAGTGCCATGACTCGACGCTCCGTCAGTGGTAATCCACGATCTCGACATCTTCCGGTCCAGCCGCCGTCCAC
>JANNGT010000174.1:0-4545 GCA_031404015.1 Gammaproteobacteria bacterium
CCGTCTCGATCCCTGCGCGCAGCTCGGTACAATAGTCGACAGCATCGACCATTTGCCGCTTGGCGGATGATCGCTGCATCGATCTAATGGGACGCAAGCCACCCAGCGTCCCCAATGACCACCCCGTCGAAAAAAGTCACCTCGTACTTCGAGCAATGGCGGCGTGCCACGCTCGCGCCGTTCGAGAACCGCGCGTTCGCGCTTTTCTGGATTGCGTCGCTCGTCTCGTCTTTCGGCGGCATGATCCAGACAGTGGGCGCGTCATGGTTGATGACGACGATCGCGCCGTCCGCAGACCAGGTGGCACTGGTGCAGACAGCGGGTGCGTTGCCATTCTTCTTCCTGTCCCTGATTGCCGGCGCACTGGCCGACACACGTGACCGCCGCACGATCATGCTCGCCTCGCAGACATTTACTCTGCTGGCCTCTGCCGCGCTCGCGGTCATTACGCTCACTGGCCATATCACGCCTGCATTGCTGCTCATGTTCACGTTCCTCGTCGGCTGCGGCGGGGCGGTGATCGCGCCGGCATGGCAAGCGTCGATCCGCGATCTCGTGCCTGCCACACAGATCGCGCCAGCCGTCATGGCGAACGCCGTCGGGTTCAACCTTGCGCGTAGCCTGGGCCCCGCGATTGGCGGCTTGATCGTCGCGGCGATCGGCGCTGCGTTTGCCTTCATCGTCAATGCGGTTTCGTACCTCGGGATGATCGCGACGCTGGCCTGGTGGCGGCCGCACCGCGTGCGCAGCGAACTCCCTCCCGAGCCGTTGGGCTCTGCGATGGCCGGGGGCCTGCGTTACGTCGCGCTGTCGCCGCACCTGCTGTCGATCCTGTTGCGCTGCGCCTTGCAGTCGATTCCCATCGCGGCAGTGATGGCCCTGATGCCCATCGTGGCACGCGACCTGCTGCGTGGCGGCGCGCTGACATACGGCATGTTGCTCGGTGGCTTCGGGGCGGGGGCGATGCTCGGCGCACTCGCGAGTGCGGCGTTGCGCAGCCGCTTTACGAGCGATGTCCAGTTGCGCGCCCTGTCCGCCCTCGCATGCGTGTCGCTGATCGCGATCGGCCAGAGTCGCTGGACCGCCGTCACGCTGCTCGCTCATGTGCTGGCGGGATCAGCGTGGACCCTGGGCTTCGCCAACTTCAACATCGCGGTGCAGCTCTCGTCGCCCCGATGGGTCACGGGTCGCATGCTTGCGATCTACCAGACCGTCGCGTTTGGCGGCATCGCCTTGGGCAGCTGGTGCTGGGGCCAGGTTGCGCATGCCCAAGGCGTGCGTGAGTCGCTGACGATCGCCGGGTTGGCAGCGCTGATTTCGCTCGCGCTGGCGCGCTGGCTGCCGGTTTCCGTCGCTCCGCTCGGATCGCTCGACCCGCGCAACAGGGCCGTCCTGGGTGCGCCCAGTGTCCCGGTTCATGCGACCTCGGGCCCCATCATCGTCACGATCGAATATCAGGTTGCACCGGAATACGCCGCGGAGTTCGTGCGTGTTATCAACGACCTGGGGCGGATCCGGCGTCGCGATGGCGCGCGGGGGTGGTCCGTCTGCCAGGACATCGACGCGACCGGCGTGTGGATCGAGCGCTTCGAAACCCCCACGTGGAATGACTACCTGCGCTGGCGCACGCGGCCCACTCAATCGGACCAGGCGATTCGCCAGCGCATCGGTCGCTTGATCTCAGGCGAGCACGGTCGAGTGCGACGGTTCGTCGCGCGGCCCCCGGGCGCGTTGCCGATGGGGATCGCGCCGGAGAGCGATCACGAGACGGCGCGCGGCACGGTCGATCCCAACCTGAACGGGGGGCTCTCGTGAATTGACTGAGCAATCCCGGTTAATAGCTATCGCCCTTCAGACAGCTCGAGCGCGCGACCGCGTTGATCGGCGATGCGCGCCGAGCACTTGCGCAGGCGTATTGACAAATAGTAAATACGAAGTATATTTCGTGTATTCGCGTTCCGGGCCCCTCTGACGCCGCTCCACGGCGCCATGTCGGAACAAGACGAGACTCGTTTCCCGTTCGTTCAAGGAGCCCGCAATGAATTTCGGCACACTGAAATCCCGCTTCGAATCCACTGTTCCCGGCGCGGCCACCGTGCTCGCCCACGCTCCTGCATCTCGCACGGTCCGCCGCGTCGTGTGGACGCTGGCGCTTGTGTCGTTGCTGGCATGGTCGCTGCTTGCCTATGGTGCGCACGCGTTGCTGGTGGGCAGCGCGGACTTCCTGCAGGCGCAAACCGACTGGCTCGGTGCCTATGCATGGCTCGAGCCCTGGCTGCAGTCCGGCATTGGCCTGACGGAAGGTTTATCTGTGGCCATCACCTGGATCGTCTGGGGCATGGGTACACTGACAATCCTGCTCGGTGCATGGTTGCTGCCGAAAGCGTTCACGATGTTCAGCAGCGCTGTAGCACGCTGAGTTCCCGGGACCAGTCAACCAAGGAGGAGAGTGACATGAAGACAAGTGAGGCATGATCTCGCCCACCGCATCGACCTCAGCGACGTTTGCGGCCATTGCCGCAGTGCTCGCATCGCCCTACGCCATGGCCATCGAAGAACCCAGCTATAAGATCCTGCAGCAGGACGGTAGCTTCGAGCTGCGGGAGTACGCCCCGTACATCGTCGCGGAAACACGCGTGGAAGCCAGCTTCGAAGAGGCGGGCAGCATCGCGTTCCAGCGTTTGTTTCGCTACATCAGCGGCAACAACATCGCGCAGCAAAAAATAGCGATGACTGCGCCTGTGACTCAGTCCGCCGGCGAAAAGATCAGCATGACCGCACCGGTCGTGCAGGCGGCCGACGGCAACGCCTACCTCGTGGCATTCACCCTGCCGGCGTCGTACACGCTGGCGACCGCGCCGAAGCCGCTGGATCCCGCCGTGCAGATTAGGCAGGTGCCTGCGCAGCTCATCGCAAGCTGGAGCTACTCGGGGCGGTGGACGGCGAACAACTATCGCGAGAACGAAGCGTTACTGCGCGAGCGCCTCAAGGAACTCGGACTGACCGCCCGTGGCCCTCCTGTGCTGGCCCGCTATAACGCACCTTTTACGCCGTGGTTCATGCGGCGCAACGAGGTCCTGGTTCCCGTCGAGGCCCCACCGAAGCGTTGAAGCCCGGTGCCGTTCGGGTGCGTCCGCAGGACTTTTCTGCATAGGCCGAAACCGGGTGCGACCTTCCTCCGAAACTGCTCAGGCGGCATTCGCCCCCTGCGGGCGCGCCGCGCACAAAATCACTTCTCACGGAGGAAAGACCAATGAAAACGATGAAAAATATTCCGGCGCTGCTGACTGCTGGCGCGATGGCGCTGGGGTTCGCTGGCGTCGCCCAGGCCAAGAGCCCGGTCCCGGGCAAGCCCGGCGCATCCAATATTGTCGAAATCGCCTCGGCCGTGAACGCGCAGTCCGGCGAATTCGATTACCTGCTTGCTGCCGCAACCTGCCCGTATTTCGAGGGCGCGATCGTCAAGCTGCTGAGCGGCCGTGACCGCTACACCTTGTTCGCGCCGACGGACGCGGCTTTCGAGAAGCTGCAGCGCTCGCTGGGCGTGACCACGCCCGCACCGGACATCACGTGCACGCTGCCGCAAGCCACGGTCTTCAACATTCTCGCGTATCACGTCACCGACGGCCGCCGCTTCTCGAACAGCGTGTTCAACAAGCGCTCCCCGAAAATGATCGAGATGCTGAACGACCAGTACATCGTCACGAACCCTGACCTCACGATCAACGACAACAAGGGGCAGACCATTCGCCCCGTGCTGCCATTGATAAACATCAATGCAAGCAATGGCGTGATTCACGTGATCGACACGGTGCTGCAGCCCTGAAGCCAGCTCCTCCCGATGCAGGCGATGGCGCCTGCATCGGCGGGGTGCGCATGCATTGAAGACGTCGCTGCGGCCTATGGGAACGATCAGATCCATCGATTGGATCAATGAACTCATCAGGCCCATGCTCGCTCCGTCATCGAACCACGGAGCGACCATGTCCACAGAAGCCAAGTGCCCGTTCGCCGCCACTCACGGCGCGCCGACCACCGTAGGGGCGCAGTCGAATAGCGACTGGTGGCCGGAACGTCTCAACCTGCGGCTACTCAGTCAGCATTCCACGAAGTCCAATCCGTTGGACCCGCAGTTTGACTATGCCACCGAGTTCAAGAAGCTCGACCTCGCGGCCCTGAAGCATGACCTGTACGCCCTGATGACGGATTCGCAGGACTGGTGGCCGGCCGACTGGGGTCACTACGGCGGCTTGTTCATTCGCATGGCCTGGCACAGCGCGGGCACGTATCGCATCTCCGACGGTCGCGGCGGGGCTGGCTCGGGCAGCCAACGTTTCGCACCGATCAACAGCTGGCCCGACAACGGCAACCTGGACAAGGCGCGCCGCCTGCTGTGGCCAATCAAGAAGAAGTACGGCAACGCCCTCTCCTGGGCCGACCTCCTGATCCTCACCGGAAACGTCGCGCTCGAGACGATGGGCTTCGACACCTTCGGCTTCGGCGGCGGTCGTGCCGACGTCTGGGAGCCCGAGCAGGTCAACTGGG
>JANNGT010000175.1:0-3699 GCA_031404015.1 Gammaproteobacteria bacterium
ATACTCATACTCATCGCTTATGACTCCTGCAGCGGATCAGCGGGCAAGGCCGCGGTCGGGTTCGGTGATGAATCCGATTTTCAGGATGCCCGCTCTCTGGGCCAGCACCATGACCCGGCCCACATGCTCATAGGCCGTGGCACGGTCGCCCCGGACGTGGATTTCAGGCTGCGGATCCACTACGGCAACTGTCTTCAGACGCTCAAGCAATGCTTCCTGCGTCGGGATCATCGCCGTATTCCAGAACACGTTGCCCTCGGCATCAACCGCGATGTTGATGTTCTCCGGCTTAGTCGCCGTGGGAATGTTGGCCGCCTTCGGCAGGTCCACTTTCACCGACTGCGTGATTACCGGAATGGTGATCAGGAAGATGATGAGCATGACCAGCATCACGTCCACCAGGGGCGTGGTGTTGATCTCGGACATCGGCTTATCGTCGATTTCCGAGTCGCCCACAGATGTTTTCATGCCCATGGTGAGGTTGTCTCCGGCGGCTTGATTGAGCGCTTACTTCTTTGCCGGAGCGCCGGAAATGACCTTGGCGCCCGCGCCTTCGATGCGCGAACCGCTGACGATCACCTGCTCGAGATCGCTCGAGAACAGCTTTACGCGCTCCATGATCTGCTTGTTGCGGCCGAGCAGGAAGTTGTAGCCAAGCACCGCCGGCACGGCGACCGCAAGGCCGATGGCCGTCATGATCAGGGCTTCGCCGACGGGACCCGCGACCTTGTCGATCGAGGCCTGACCGGCAACGCCGATGGCGACGAGCGCGTGGTAGATGCCCCACACCGTGCCGAACAAGCCGATGAACGGCGCGGTCGAACCGGTGGTGGCCAGGAACGGCAACTGCGTGGACAGCGCGCTGTTGATGCGGGCCGTAGCACGGGCGAGCACGTTGTCGATCCACTCATGCAGCGGAACCTGCTGCGTGAGCCGTTCGTCGTGGTGCTCGGCAGCGTCGATGGCTTCAGCGGCCATGCCCTTGAAGATGTTGGCCTTGCCCGTGAGTTTGCCGAGCCCGGTCTTGATGTTGTCCGCAGCCCAGAAGTTTTTCTCGGCTTCATGCGCCTGCGACAGCAGGCGACGCTGTTCCCACCACTTGGTGAAGATGATGAACCAGGAATAGGCAGACATCAGGACGAGCAGGATCAGCACGCCCTTGGCGATGAAGTCGCCCTGCGACCAGAGGGCTTGGAGTCCGTATGGGTTATCGACGGTTACGCTTTCGGTGGCCATTGCGATCGGTTCCTGTGACTGTTTCTACTGGTACGACGTTGAGTTCGAGTGCGATACAAATCAGGCTGATCAGTCCGTGAGCCGGAAGGTGACGGCAAACGTATGCCACGCGGCCACGGGCTTGCCATCTTCCTTGCCGGGAACGAACTTCCAGTTGCGCTGGACTTCCTTCAGGGCAGCTTCGTCGAGCTTGTCGAAGCCACTGCTCTTGACAACAGCGACTTCGCTGCAGCGCCCGTCTTCCTTCACGAAGCAGCGCAACTGCACCGAGCCGGCCTCGCCCGCACGGCGCGAGGCCGGCGGATACTCGGGCTGCGTAATGCGGGCACCCTTGCCAGAAGTTGACGGCGGCGATTTCACGACGGCACGCTCGACCGGCTTTGGCGCGACCGGCACGGGAGCCACGGGGCGCTCCGACGTGGCATTCGAGATCGCGGTGGTCGGCCCGGTGTCGATCGCGAGGTCCACGGACACTTCGGGCGGCGGCACGTAAGGCGGCGGCTGCTCGATGTCCGGCGGCGGCGGCGGCGGCTCCTTCGCGTCGTCCGGGAGCTCCTCGATCATTTTCGTTTCGACCGGACCCATGACCGTCTGGACCATTTTGGCACCCAGACCGGACGCGAGGACCCAGAAGAACATGACATGGATGACGACGGTCAGGACAAAAGCAAGCGTTCGCTTGCTGTTTCTAGACGGATCGTCAATCGAATAACTGTAGGCCACTTACCCTCCACGTGTGTGGGCGCACGGTGTCGCCAGCCCTGCGCCGCGCCCTCCCCCGGACCGCCGACACTACAAGACCGACTCAACCCCCGCAACCCCTGCTGCTTGACCGCGACGACTTACGGGCGCTGGCGCAGCCCTGCCTTCCATGCCACCGCGTACGTCGTCTTTTTTAATTTATTGTTGCGCCGCAACAAGAAACTATTCGGACCGATTACTGACTACCGACCCCGGCTTTTGACGACGACCGCGACTTTACCGACGCCAGTTCAGCAACACAATACTTCTTCGACACCAATCGCCTGCAAAACCTTTCAAGAAGCGGACTCAGCCACCTTGAGGCCGCGGTCCGTCACCGCGCCCAGCGACGCACTGCTCACGAGCTCGGCGTATTTCGCCAGCACGCCGCGCGTTGCATACGGCGGGCGTGGCTGCCATTGCGCGCGCCGCTGCACGAGCTCGTCCTGCGCAACGTGCAGCGTGAGCTTGCGCTGCGTCGCGTCGATGCTGATCGAGTCGCCATCGTGCACGAGCGCGAGCGGACCGCCGAGCGCCGCCTCGGGTGACACGTGTCCCACCACGAAGCCGTGACTGCCGCCTGAGAAGCGGCCGTCCGTGATCAGCGCAACCTTGTCGCCGAGGCCTTTGCCGACGATCGCCGCAGTGGGACTGAGCATTTCGCGCATCCCGGGACCGCCGCGCGGCCCTTCGTAGCGGACGACGAGCACGTCCCCCGCGTGCACGTTGCCGTCGAGGATCGCCTGCAGCGTCGCCTCCTCGCCGTCGAACACCCGCGCGCGGCCCGTGAACTGGAGTCCTTCCTTGCCGGTGATCTTGGCGACCGCGCCCTCCGGCGCGAGATTGCCGTACAGCACCACGAGGTGGCTCTCGGGTTTGATCGGGTTGGTGAGCGGCCGCACCATGTCCTGGTCGCTCGGATAGGGCTTCACTCGAGCGAGGTTCTGCGCCAGCGTCTTGCCTGTCACGGTCAGGCAGTGGCCGTGCAGCATGCCCGCGTCGAGCAACGACTTCATTAGCGGCTGTATGCCGCCGATGCGGATGAGCTCCGACATCGAATAGCGCCCGCTGGGCCGCAGGTCGGCGAGGACCGGAACCCGAGCGCCGATGCGCGTGAAATCGTCCAGTTCGAGCGGCACGCCGGCCGCGTGGGCGATGGCAAGCAAGTGCAGCACTGCGTTGGTCGAACCGCCCAGCGCAATCGTGACCACGATGGCGTTCTCGAACGCTTCGCGCGTGAGGATCATCGAAGGCTTGAACCCCGACTTGATCATGTTGACGACAGCACGCCCTGCCCGCTCCGCGTCTGCTCGTTTGTTGCGCGAAACCGCTTCCTGCGCTGAGCTGTTGCCGAGGCTCATGCCCAGCGCTTCGATCGCTGACGCCATCGTGTTCGCCGTGTACATGCCGCCGCAGCTGCCCGCTCCGGGAATGGCCGTCTTCTCGACTTCTTTAAGCTGCTTGTCCGAGATCTTCCCCGCAGCGTGCGCACCGACCGCCTCGAACACGGACACCACGTCGCGCTTTTTTTCCCCCGGGCGGATCGTGCCGCCATAGACGAAGACCGCAGGTCGGTCGAGCCGTGCAATCGCCATCATCCACGCGCACCTGTACGTTTCCTCGCACGGGTAGAGCTGCGGTGAGGGTGGCACCGAGGTCGAGCTGTTGCGGGGTGTCAGGCTCGGCTTCGAATTCGACAGGCATCAGTTCCGTAGCTTTTGA
>JANNGT010000176.1:0-12296 GCA_031404015.1 Gammaproteobacteria bacterium
GGTCACAACCGGTATCTGAATACGGCGTCAACCCTGGGGAGGTTTACGCACCCGTCGACACGCATCCGAGCAGTACTTGACTTCGTCCCAGTTCCTGGCCCAGCGACGGCGCCAGGTCATCGGGCGACCGCATGCGGCGCACGGCTTGCTCGGAAGCGACGATTTGTTGCCACGGAATGTGGCGGGCGGTGCCTTCATTTTTCCTTGAGCCCGTCCCAATCCACCTGTCCGTGCAGGTTCTCGAGCAAATGCGCGCGGCTCGCGGATAATACTCGCAACACACGCGACATCGTCTTCGCCTTCATCGACAGATTACGACGCGAGTTCCTGGCGCGATTCGCAACCATACGCCTTTCAAGGAGGACCTACGATGTTTCGACTTTACGGCTTTCCTGTCAGCAACTACACGAACATGGTGCAGCTGGCGCTGCTCGAAAAGAACTTACCGTTCGAGTACGTGCTGACCTATCCCGAGCAAAGCGGCGCGTTTCTCGACAAGAGCGTGCGCGGCAAGGTGCCGGTGCTCGGGACTCCGCAAGGCTACGTCAGTGAAACCAGCGCAATTCTGGAATACCTGGAGGATTGCGGTGAAGGCAAGCCGCTGCTGCCGCCTGATCCGTTCGAGCGGGCCAGGGCGCGGACAATCATGAAGATGATCGAGCTTTACATCGAGTTGCCTGCGCGCGCCTGCTTTGGCGAGGCGATCTTCGGGCTGTCGACACCCGACGCGATCAAGGACAAATCACGCGAGGAGCTG
Source organism: Gammaproteobacteria bacterium (assembly GCA_031404015.1). Lineage (GTDB taxonomy): Bacteria > Pseudomonadota > Gammaproteobacteria > Steroidobacterales > Steroidobacteraceae > RPQJ01. Next base: position 758 of record JANNGT010000176.1, read on the forward strand.
CTTGCGGGCTTTGCGGCGCTGAAACGTGGCGCGAAGTTTGCCCCCTACGTTGCGGGCGACTCGTTCAGCATCGCGGACATCATGTTCCTGTACTCGGTCGATCTTGCTGCGCTCGTGGGTAAGAATCTCTGGGGTCTCGACTTGCTCGGCGAGCTGCCGCAGGCGCGCGAGTTGCTGCAGCGGCTGGGCAAGAACGCGCACGTGCAGGCCATCGCCGCGAAACGCGATGCGGGCACACCCGACTTCATCAAGGCGGTGCGTGCGCGTTACGGTCGCTAGCATTTACAGCCACGCAGCGGCGATGCGCTTTCCGGGTGTGTCGCCTAACCAAATACGCGCTTGAGCACCGGCGCCATCTTCCGCATGCCCGCAATTGCTGTGGCGGAGGCCATGCCACCCATCATCGCACCCGCGACGCCACACGACATCACGTCCTGCCCGGTCAGCCAAAGGCCTTTGACGCGCGTGCGCGGGCGCAGCCAGTCCTGTTGGAAACGCTGCGGATCATGGTCTAGCCCGTAGAGTTCGCCGCGTTCGTAGCCGCAGAAATGCTGCATCGACAGCGGCGTCGAAACTTCCCAATAGTCGATGCGGTCGCGCACCTGCGGCACCTTGTCGTACAGGTGCTCGAGGAGCCTCTCGCCATAGGACTGCTTGAGTGCTGCGTAGTCTTCGCCGCGCTTGCCCCACGTGCTGCCCGCCCATTGCTCGAAGATCTCATACGGCGCAGGCGCCACGATCTCGATCGTCGAGCGTCCAGGGTGCCGCTGCTCGAATGAGGGATCCTTCGCCGATGGAAACGACACATACACGACTGGAAACGGGCCGTGTGGATCGCGCAGGAAGCGCTCGAGCGCGCCGTCGTAGTCATTGCCACCTGGGTAGATCCAGTAGTTGGTTTTCGGCAAACCGAGCTCCTCAGCCGAACCCTTGAGCCCGATGTAGACGCCGAGGTGACCGATACTGGGCTTGACCTGTTCGATGAGCCGGTCGTAGCCGTGCTTGCGGGCCGCTTCCCCGGGCAGCAGGCGACTGAAGGTATTGATCGCGCCTGCGCTGGAAACCACGGTGTTGCATGCGATCTCATGACCGTCTGCCATGCGCACGCCGCTGACTTTGCCATCGCGCAGCAGGATCTCGTCGACAGTGGCGTAGGTGAACACTTCGCCGCCGGCCGCGCGTATCCGCGGCAGTATCGCTGCGGCAATGCGCCACGCGCCGCCCACTGGATAAAAGCCGCCGTGCATGTAATGCCGCGCGATCAGCGCCTGCACGACGAACGAAGAGCGCTTCGGCGGCAACCCCAGGTCGCCCCACTGTCCGGTCAGCACTGCGATCAACTCGGGGTCTGCCGTGATCTCGGACAGCACCTCCCACGTGGTGCGCTGGAAACTGCGCGGCAGTCGCCGTCGCAGCAGCGGGCCGGCCAGAATGGCAGCCCACGGTGGCAACGTCCGGTCGAGCGTAAACGTGCGCATGCCTCGCGACACCTCGCGTAGCAGCTCGAGGTAGCGGTCGATGGCTTGCGCTTCGCGTGGAAAATGCGCGAGCAGGTTGTCGCGAAATTCCGCCGGGCCCGCGACAGCGTCGTAAGTGCGATCGCCGATGAAAAAGCGATCGTAGTGCGCGTCCATCGGAGCCCACGCAACGTTGCCGTGCGTGAGAAAATCCATGAGACGGCGCGACATCGTCGCACCTCCCATGTCGCCGATGTAGTGCACGCCCACGTCCCATTCGTAGCCATTGCGCTCGTAGCTGTGCGTGGCGCCGCCAGCCGTGTAGTGCTGCTCGAACACCGCGACGCGCCAGCCAAGTTCCGAGAGCAGGGACGCAGTGGTGAGCCCGCCGATCCCCGAGCCGATGACGAGCGCGTCGTACTGGCCTTGCAGCCGGGACGACCGATAGCGCCGGCCGATGCGGAGCGTACTCGGCGTCAGTCGAGGAGACTGGCTGGCTGGCGGCAGGGGAGGCGACGTCATCGATGGATTATCGACGACGCCGCCGTCAGCGGCTCAAGGTTCTTGCGTGGGGCTGTCTTCGCGGGCGGGGCGATGACGCGGCTCGGCCCTGGGTTCACGCTCGACCTGCGGGGCTGGCGCCGCCCGACGGGACGGCTGCTTCACATCACGTTGCACGCCCGACCCATCGCCAGTCTGCCGCTGGCCATCACGCTGATACCGCGGCGGAACGACGGCGGGATCCCGGTCGCGACCACCGTCTTGGTTGCCGTGATGACCGCCGTCACCGTCGTTGTCGCGCTCCTTCGGTGGACGCTTGTCGCAGCGCCCATTGCCGTTCGCGTCGACACACGGCACGGGGTAAGGCACGTAAACCACACCCGGCGCGTAATACTGCGGCGGGTAACGGCCGCCGTAAGCGTACGGATCGTAATAGTAAGGGTCGTAACCCGGGCGATAGCCATTCCCCGGGCCGTAGCCATAACCGGAAGACCCATAGCCGTACCTGCCAGCACCGGAATAAGGGCCGTATCCGGGGTACTGCTGCGATGATCGAGCCTGCGGGCCGAGCTCCGGCAACGCCAGCGGATCCTGATAGGCGCAGCCAGCCAGCGCGGCCAACGTCGCCGCACCCAGCATTAAAACCGTGTAATGACGCCACATCGTTGCATCGCTCCTCGGCGAACTCCTCTCACCGACTCGTAAGACCGTGTCTGCTTCGTGTTCGTTCCGCACACGCGCAAGACTACATCCTTGTGCGTTCCGCCTTCGGATCGTACAACGGACGCGCACTGACCCGCGCTGGATACCGTCGCCCGGCGATCTCCACTTCCCACAGGCCCGTGGTCAGAAACACTTCGTCCACCGTCTGCCTCGGTTCCAGGAACGCGAGTCCGACGGCACCCCCAAGCGTGTGCCCATACGAGGCTGCACGCACGTAGCCGACCGCGATGCCGTCGCGGCGGACGATTTCCGCATGGAACATCTGCGGCGCGGGGTCTTGCAACAGCACGGACACGAGCCGACGCTGCAGCGGACCTTTGGCCTTGCGTTCCAGCAACGCTTCTTTGCCGATAAAGCCGTCGGGCTTCTTGAGGTCGACGGCGAAGCCGAGTCCAGTCTCGTAGGGATCGTCGGTGTTGTCGAGATCGTGCCCGTAGTCACGATAGCCCTTCTCCATGCGCAGGCTGCCGAGCGCGCGCAGCCCCGCGTGCATCACGCCGAACTTCGCGCCCGCTGCCACGACCTTGTCGTACACGTGCACGGCCTGTTCAGTCGGGATGAACAGTTCGTAGCCGAGCTCACCCAGGTAAGTGATGCGTGTGCACAGTACGCGCGCGTAGCCGATGTCGATCTCGCGCGCTGCACGGAATGGAAATGCTTCGTTCGACAAATCCACGCTCGTGAGTGACTGCAGCAGTTCGCGCGAACGCGGGCCCTGCACGTTGAGCTGCCCGAAGCCCGAGGTCACATCCGTGACGAAGGCATGCGCGCGCTCCGGGATGTTGCGCTTCATCCAGGTCTCGGCGTGCCGCACCATGGTGTCGGTGACGACGACGAAAAACTTGTCGTCCGCGAGTTTCGTCACCGTCAGGTCCGCTTCGAGCCTGCCCGATTCGTTGAGCCACTGCGTGTACGTGATCGTGCCAGCCGCGCCGTCGACGTCGTTCGCAGAAATCTGATTGAGGCAGCGCCCCGCGTCCTGCCCCTGCACCAGGAATTTGCCCATAAAGGACATGTCCATGACGATGACGTTCTCACGCGCGGCCCGATGCTCGGCTTCCCACTGGACCCACCAACGCGGCCGGCCCCACGTGTCGGGCCCTGGATCGGGGATGCAGCCGGCCCCGGCATACCACGCCGGGCTTTCCCAGCCGCTCGTCTCGATGAAGTAACCGCCCTGCGCGGCTAGGCGGTCGTGGAACGGCGAGCGGCGCGCGTCACGCGCACTCTTTAAAGAGTGCGTCGGGTAATGGCACTTGTAGACCATTCCCAGCGACTCGACCGTACGCGATCGCCGGTACTCGGGATTTGCCTGGTACGGCAGCACGCGATCGATGTTCATGCCGGTGACGTCGACGTCGGGCAGGCCGTGGATGATCCAGTGCGCCATGACGCGACCAAGACCGCCGCCCGTCAGGATACCGATCGAGTTGAAACCGGCCGCGACGAAGTAGCCGCGCAACTCCGGGGCTTCGCCAACGATCGGCTTGAGGTCCGGCGTGAAGCTCTCGGGTCCGCAAAAGAACTTCTTCATTCCGACCTGCGCCGTGATCGGCACGCGCGCCATGGCGGTCTCGAGGTACGGCTCCATGCGTTCCCAGTCGGGCTCGAGGTCGAGGTAGGGGACGTCGGTCGGCGCGCCTTCGATCTTCCACGGGGCGCACACGGGCTCGAACAGTCCGACCATCAGTCCGCCGCCTTCCTGCCGGTAATAGCCGTAGCTCGACGGGTCTTCCAGCACGGGCATGTCCTGCGGCAGGTCCTTGATCGCTTCAGTGATCAGGTAGTAGTGCTCGGCGGCCTGGTTGGAAATCGCGACGCCCGACCTGGCGCCAAATTCGCGGGCCCACAGCCCTGCGCAATTCACCACGTAATCGGTCTGGATGTCACCGAACGGCGTGCTGACGCCCGTCACGCGTACATTTTTCTGCAGCACGCCTGTGGCCGCCACGCCCTCAAAGATCTTGACGCCGCGCATGCGCGCGCCCTTGCCGAGCGCCATCGTGACGTCGACCGGGTTCACGCGACCGTCCTCCTTGACGTAGAAGCCCGCCTCGATGTCATCCACCTTAGCCAGTGGAAAAAGCCGCTCGACTTCGCGCGGTGAAATCTCCTGCACGTCGATGCCGCAATAGCGGTTGAAGGCGGCGACGCGACGGAATTCCTCGAGCCGATCCTGGTCGGACGCCACCTCGATGAAGCCGATCGGCATGAAGCCCGTCGCTTGCCCGGTCTCGGCTTCGAGCCGGCTGTAGAGATCACGCGTGTACTTGCGGATCTCCGTCGAGGTCTCAGAGGTCGAGCCGTAGGTCACCATGAGGCCCGCGGCGTGCCACGTCGTGCCCGCCGTGAGCTGGTGGCGTTCCAGCAGGACGATGTCCTTCCAGCCCATCAGCGCGAGGTGATAGGCAGTAGACGTGCCGATGACGCCGCCACCCACGATGACGACGCGGGCGTGCCTTGGCAGCAAAGGAGGGCTATTCATGACTCAGACCCGCGCTATTGGAGAACCCGGACGTCAGGCTCTGGCTGATTCTGCGGCAAGGATACTCTGAGTGCCCGTTTCCAAAGAATTGCGAGGCTATAACGGGGTACCGGTATTTCACCTTTTTCTACACGCGAATGGCAGCATCTGACGAGCCGACCAAGGACACTCTCGACGCCTGCCGTCGCTGCGACTTGTGGCAACACGCAACGCAGGGCGTGCCCGGTGAAGGCCCGGTGACGGCAACGATGCTCCTCGTGGGGGAGCAGCCCGGCGACGAGGAGGACCTCACCGGCCGGTCCTTCGTGGGGCCCGCCGGGCGGTTGCTGCGCGAACTGCTGCGCGAAGCCGGTATTGATCCAGCCAGCGTGTACATCACCAACGCGGTGAAGCATTTCTATTTCGATTCTCGCGCCAAGCGACGGCTGCACAGGACACCGCTGCAACGCCACGTCGCGGCGTGTCATGCCTGGCTCGAGGCGGAGCTGGAACGCATCCAGCCGCTCGTGATCGTGACGCTCGGCGCGACGGCGTTGAGTGCAGTGCTCGGACGAAAATTATCGATCGCCGTTGCGCGCGGCGAGCAATTGCATTCGCCCCTGGGCAAGGTGCTCGTGTGCGCGACTTATCACCCGGCCGCGGTACTGCGCGTGCCCGATGCGAAGGGCCGCGCTGAAATGCGCGCTGCGCTCCTGCACGACCTGCATGCCGCAGCGGCGGCGCTTTCCCGCCCGTGACTGCGCCGGTGGTTCACCGCGGCTGGCTCAGCGGGCTTTTCGGTCCAGCAGACGCAGGTTGCTTTCCAGGTCTTCGAGATTGAGGTAGCACCCCTGCAGGTGCCGCTCGCCGGTGGTCGGATCGAAAATCTTGCGACCGTGCAGCACGCGATGGTTGTCATAGGCGACCAGGCACCCTGGGTCGAGACGCAGGTTCAGGTGATAGCCTGGATCGCGCAGCATGCGCCAGAACGTGTCGAGCGCTGCATACATCGGCTCGACGAGCTGCTCCGGCTGGAGCATCGGTGCGCGCAGCCAGTTGTTGAACCGGATGCATGCGATGCGCCCTTGTGGGTCCAGCGCGATGGGCGGTGCGGCTGCGCGGATGTCGCACGAGTCGTCGTGGAAACGAAACTCCATCGGGTGCGTGCTGAGCAACCGGAACGCTTCCGGGTCCCTGGAGCGCAGGTCCTCAGCCACCTTGAAGCCATCGGCAAACAGCGACTCGCCCCCCTTTACGCTGCTCTTGATGCAAGACAGCAACTGAACGTCCGGCGGCGAGTGCCAATTGGCCAGATCCGTGTGCAGTTCCAGTCCCATGGCTGTGTAGGCCGAGGCATTCGGATTGGGCATCGACACGACGTCGTAGTGCTCGCCGAAGTTGGTGGGCCGGATCGGACCAATCCGCCGTGCCACGGGCAGCAAGGCGCCGGGCTCAGCCGGGACTCCGCGCAGCAGCACGATGCCGTGCCGCTGGATCGCCTGGATCCACGCGCGCAGGCCAGAGTCTGTGTGCATGTAGTCAGCGTAGTCGACAACCGGCAAGGACTGGTTGATCGCTGCATCCCACAAATGCAGCGTGGTCCCGCGCTCGGCGACGGCCTCGGGCGAGCAGTCGTGCAGACGCAGCCAGCCCTTCGTGAAGAGGGACGTGTGTGCAGCAGCGTCAGCCTGGTATCGCACCTCGAGCGAGCCCTCCGCCGTGATGCTCGCCGCCGAGATGCGCGGCCGGCCGTGGTCGACGAACATGAACGTGCGCTCGAGGGTCTGTGGATGTCGGCACTGGGCGCAGGCGCAATTGTCACGCAGCCAGAGCGCCGGTAGCCGACTCCTGCGGCCGTCGCTCCACGAAAGCGTGGCGGCTGCGCCGTCATGCTCGACGCGGGCGATCGTGTACGCCGTTCGTAGCGGCGCGAGGTCTGCCATGGAGGGGTCGAGGAGGGCTGTCGGCTGCGTGGCTTGCATTGGCGGTTCCCTCATATGGACAGTCGATCGTAAGCATTGATCCGGCCCGCCACAAGCAATGGGTTGGCAGGACACGCACATGGGATTTCTATAAGGTCGCGTGATGCAAGAGGTGACTCCCCCGGTTTCCTATTCGTTGCCGAAGACCAATGCAAAGGTACTCGCGCTGCTCGAGCCGCACCTGGCACAAGCGGCGCGGGTCCTCGACATCGGCGCCGGCGAGGGCTACCTCGCGCAACGCGTGCACGACTTGATCCAGGCGAAGGGCTTTGCGGCGAAGCTCGAAGCCTGCGACCTGTTCCCGCAGAATTTTCGCGTGCCCGCAGTGCCCTGCCATGCGATCAACCTGCACGGCGGGTTGCCCCTGGCGGGCCGCAGCATCGACCTCGCGTACTCGGTCGAAGTGCTGGAACACCTCGAGGACCAGTTCCTGTTCTTCCGCGAGGTCCATCGCGTGCTGCGACCGGGTGGACGTTTTGTGCTCACGACGCCGAACGTGCTCAGCCTCACCTCCCGGGTGCGCACGCTGCTGGCCGGCTTTCCGGAACTGTTCGGGCCGCTCCCCATCCGCGGCTACGATCCACAGCATGTGGGCGGCCACATCCACCCCGTCTCGATCTATTTCATCGCCTACATGGCGGAGAAGGCTGGCTTCCGTGTCGTTGGGTGTACCACGGACCGAGTCAAGTCCGGCTCGGTCGGATTGCTGGTGCTCTGGCCGCTGGTGCAACTCGGCGCGGCGATCGTCGCGATGCACGCGCGTCGCAAGCTGCCGACGATCTACGCAGAGAACCGGGAGCACCTCGCGCGCATGAATTCGTTGGCCGTGCTGACGGGGCGAACCGTGATCGTCGAAATGGAGCGTCGCTGAAGGCAGCCGGCTTCTACGCACGTAGAAGTACGCGTACCGCTTCGATCGCGGTGACAGTGAAATAGCCGGTCGAACCCATTCGGCCGGCTCGCCGGCCGCGCATTGCCCGGGAGGCGAGCTGCCGTGACACTGACGCGCCGCGATTTCCTTTTGCATTCCGGTGCGCTCGCTGGCGCCACGCTCGTCGCCAGTCGGCGGGCCTGGGCGCTCGAGGACACAGCCGACGTCATCGTCGTGGGTGCAGGGCTCTCCGGACTGCATGCGGCGTGGATGCTGGAGCAGAAGGGCTACAAGGTGCTGGTGCTCGAAGGCCGTGAGCGGGTTGGCGGACGCGTCATGAGCTTCACGCAGGTGCAGGGCGTGCCCGAGGCGGGCGGCAACATCATCTACGGCGACTACCGCCGCATGATGGACGTCGCTGCGCGCATCGGCGTGCCGCTCGAAGACCAGGTGCCGCGGCTTTCGAAGCATGCGAAGTTCACGCTAGTCCTCGACGGCCAGCCAGTGAGCCGCTCGCAATGGGAGGACTCACCGCGCAACCCGTTCCCGCCGGCGTTGCGCGAGATGATGCCGTGGCAGTACGTGCCGCTCGTCACGAGCCAGGAAAACCCGCTGACGTCCACGGCAGGCTGGTACGACCCGAAGAACGCACCGTACGACGTCTCCATGCGCGACTTCCTGCGCAAGCAGGGCGCCACCGACGCGATGATCGCACTCGCTTACGACACCATTCCGACTTACGGCATCAATGCCAAGGACATCTCGGCGCTGATGATGGCGTACGTCTCGGCGTTCACCACGATGCAGAAGTCGGCCAAACCCGTGATGCTGCAGGCGAAAGGCGGCAACCAGAACCTGCCCCTCGCGATGGCGCGGCAACTGCAGCAGCGCGTGCGACTCAACCAGACGGTCAAGGCAGTCGACGCGAATGACGCGACGATCACCGTTCGCACGGCCGACGGTGCGCGTTACTCGGCGCAGGCGGTGCTCTGCGCCGTGCCGTTCACGACGTTGCGACGCATCTCGTTGCGGCCCGGCCTGGAGGGCGTGCAGGAACGCGCGGTGAAGACGTTGCCGTACCAGCCGATCCACCAGGTGGCGCTGCAGGCATCGAAGCCCTTCTGGCAGGACGATGGCCTGGAGCCGTCGATGTGGACGGACTCGCCGATCGGACGCGTCTCAGCCGTTTATCACGAGAGCAAGGACGATCAGGTGTCGAGCCTGCTGGTATCGGCATTCGGGCCGGGCGCCAGGCATCTCGATCGGCTCGGCAAGGAAGGCGCCGGGCGTTACGTCGTTGCCCAGATCGAGCAGATGCGGCCCGCGGCAAAAGGCCTGCTGCAGGTCAGCGGTCAGCATTCGTGGGAACAGGATCCGTTCGCGGGCGGCGCATGGGCGTATTTCAATCCCGGCACCGTGACGAAGTTCCTGCCGACGATGGTCCAGCCGCAGGGCCACGTGCATTTCTGCGGCGAACACACGTCGCTGACGGCGCGCGGCATGGAGGGTGCGCTCGAATCCGGCGAGCGTGCGGCGGCGGCTATTGCGACGCAGCTCGGCTGAACCCTGCTGCAGATAAATAAAGGCGGGCGACCCAACGGTCACCCGCCTGCAGCATGTGACGACCAGCGATTACTTCTTCGCAGCCTTCGCGGTTTCGATCGCCTTGGCGACTTGCGTCATCGCGTCGGTGGTCGCTTCGCGTACGCACTTTTCGATGGTCCAGCCTTCCACCGGCACGTCCACCTTGATTTCCTTGCACGAAGAAGCGGCCGTGTCCTTGACGCGCTTCTCGAGCGTCGCGGCACCTGCAGCGGTCGTCAGGTCGAGGTCTGCGTAGCTGACGCGCGAACGGATCGTCAGCTCCTTGATCGGCGCGCCGATCGGCGATTTGCCGATGACGATTTCGCGCACGGCTTCGACCATCACGACTTCCATGGCCTGCGCGTACAGGGACTGGCTGGCGAGTGAGCAGCCGGCGGCGACAGCCAGCAGAACGAACTTGTTGAGTTTCATGTCGGGCGTCTCCGTTAAGTTCTGGCGGACCGCGGTCCTGCCCCATCGAATTGGATACCCCCGAAGCTTAGGGGTGGTCTGAAAGCTGCACATCCGTGAGGTTACGGACGGGGAAAACCCCGATTACAAAATCAGAAACTCATAGTGGTACCCGTCAGCAAAACACCGGGGTCCTTCCCGCGATCTCACGCGCGCGAAAAGCGAATCAGGCCCTGGCGCGACGAGAGGTGATTGCCGGCCCTGCCGCGCAACGGACATTTCCCCAGGATGCGGAGTCAGGATCACGTTGACGGATGCACACACGGCTATCATCCGCGACATGGCGCACGACGCATTGATCCTGCAACGACCCAGCGGGCCGATCCGTCAGCTCGTGTTGCTGTGCGACGGCCTGGGCGCCGACGGGCACGACCTGCGCTCCATTGGCGAGCGGCTTGCCATGGAGTATCCCGAGGCGCTGGTCGCACGCCTCCATGCACCGCAGCAAGCGAGCGCGGGCCGTGGTTACCAGTCTTTTGTCGCAGACGGCATCGACGACGCCACGCGTGTCGAGCGTGTGGCCGCAGGAATGCCCGAGTTCATCGAATGCGTGCGCCAGTGGCAGCGCGAAACGGGACTTGGGCCCGAGGCAACGGTGCTGATCGGCTTTGCGCAGGGTGCGATCATGGCGCTCGAGGCCGCAACCCACGCCGGCGACGACGTGCTGGCCGGTCGCATCGTTGCGCTCGGCGGACGTTATGCCCGGCTGCCGCAAACCAATCCGGGCGGGACCACGCTGTTCCTGATCCACGGCAAGGCGGATCCCGTCATCCATTACAGCTACACGGTCGAGGCCGCGCAGCACCTCGTCGGGCTGGGCGCCGATGTGGTGGCCGACGTGGTTCCGCTGCTCGGACACGCCATCGACCTGGAGGTTGTGGAGCTGCTGGTGAAGCGCCTGCGAACCCACGTGCCGAAGCGCCATTGGGAGGCCGCCATGCGGCAGGGCGTTCCCCCGCCCGGCGGCGGGACACAGTAGGATAGACACCCCCGCGAAACCGATTTTCTCAAGGATGCATCGATCATGAACTCGCCGGCTCCGTCGCTGAAGGTGGCAGACGCTTCACTCGTCAGCTATACGCACTGGATGTATGCACTGCATGCAGCCAGCGCGTTGATCGGCATGTTCGGTTCGGCCTTCATTGCCACCGCGTTCATCTTCGGGTTGCCCTCGATCATTGCGGTGGTCATGAACTACATCCGGCGCAGCGATGCGCGCGGCACGTACTTGGAATCCCACTTCTCGTGGCAGTTGCGCACGTTCTGGTTCGCGGCGCTGTGGGTGACGATCGTTTTCCTGGTGTCGCTGCCGCTGTTCTTCGTGCTGGTCGGGTTCGTCACGTTTCCAGTTGGCGTATTCATCATCGGCGTGTGGCTCGTGTACCGCGTCGCGCGGGGCTGGCTGAAGCTCAAGGACGGCCTTCCCATCTGATCTGATCTGATCTTTTCTTTCCTTCCTGCCCTTCCTGCCCTTCCTGCCCTTCCT